>NZ_CP015880.1:3750000-4071185 GCF_000697965.2 Ensifer adhaerens
ATGGGTCAACGACTTAGTGTGACGAGCAAGCTTAAGCCGATAGGTGAAGGCGCAGCGAAAGCGAGTCTGAACAGGGCGTTCAGTTCGTCGCATTAGACCCGAAACCGAGTGATCTAGCCATGAGCAGGTTGAAGGTTGGGTAACACCAACTGGAGGACCGAACCCGCATCTGTTGCAATAGATTGGGATGACTTGTGGTTAGGGGTGAAAGGCCAATCAAACTCGGAAATAGCTGGTTCTCCGCGAAAACTATTTAGGTAGTGCGTCGACCGAATACCCTCGGGGGTAGAGCACTGGATGGGCTATGGGGACTCACCGTCTTACTGATCCTAACCAAACTCCGAATACCGAGGAGTACTAGTCGGCAGACACACGGCGGGTGCTAACGTCCGTCGTGAAAAGGGCAACAACCCTGACCTCCAGCTAAGGTCCCCAAGTCATGGCTAAGTGGGAAAGGATGTGAGGATCCCAAAACAACCAGGATGTTGGCTTAGAAGCAGCCATCATTTAAAGAAAGCGTAACAGCTCACTGGTCTAAATAAGGGTCTTTGCGCCGAAAATGTAACGGGGCTAAAGCCATGCACCGAAGCTGAGGATACGTCGCAAGACGTGTGGTAGCGGAGCGTTCCGTAAGCCTGTGAAGGGATACCCGTGAGGGGTCCTGGAGGTATCGGAAGTGCGAATGTTGACATGAGTAACGATAAAGAGGGTGAGAGACCCTCTCGCCGAAAGACCAAGGGTTCCTGCTTAAAGTTAATCTGAGCAGGGTTAGCCGGCCCCTAAGACGAGGCGGACACGCGTAGTCGATGGGAACCACGTTAATATTCGTGGGCCTGGTGGTAGTGACGGATCGCTTAACTTGTTCACACTTATTGGATTGTGTGGGCGGGGACGCGGTTCCAGGAAATAGCTCCACCGTATAGACCGTACCCGAAACCGACACAGGTGGTCAGGTAGAGTATACCAAGGCGCTTGAGAGAACTATGCTGAAGGAACTCGGCAAATTGCACGCGTAACTTCGGAAGAAGCGTGACCCCAAGGGACGCAAGTCTGTTGGGGTGGCACAGACCAGGGGGTAGCGACTGTTTATCAAAAACACAGGGCTCTGCGAAGTCGCAAGACGACGTATAGGGTCTGACGCCTGCCCGGTGCTGGAAGGTTAAGAGGAGGGGTGCAAGCTCTGAATCGAAGCCCCAGTAAACGGCGGCCGTAACTATAACGGTCCTAAGGTAGCGAAATTCCTTGTCGGGTAAGTTCCGACCTGCACGAATGGCGTAACGACTTCCCCGCTGTCTCCAGCATAGACTCAGTGAAATTGAATTCCCCGTGAAGATGCGGGGTTCCTGCGGTCAGACGGAAAGACCCCGTGCACCTTTACTATAGCTTTACACTGGCATTCGTGTCGGCATGTGTAGGATAGGTGGTAGGCTTTGAAGCAGGGACGCCAGTTCTTGTGGAGCCATCCTTGAAATACCACCCTTATCGTCATGGATGTCTAACCGCGGTCCGTTATCCGGATCCGGGACAGTGTATGGTGGGTAGTTTGACTGGGGCGGTCGCCTCCGAAAGAGTAACGGAGGCGCGCGATGGTGGGCTCAGACCGGTCGGAAATCGGTCGTCGAGTGCAATGGCATAAGCCCGCCTGACTGCGAGACTGACAAGTCGAGCAGAGACGAAAGTCGGTCATAGTGATCCGGTGGTCCCGCGTGGAAGGGCCATCGCTCAACGGATAAAAGGTACGCCGGGGATAACAGGCTGATGACCCCCAAGAGTCCATATCGACGGGGTTGTTTGGCACCTCGATGTCGGCTCATCGCATCCTGGGGCTGGAGCAGGTCCCAAGGGTTTGGCTGTTCGCCAATTAAAGCGGTACGTGAGCTGGGTTCAGAACGTCGTGAGACAGTTCGGTCCCTATCTGCCGTGGGTGTAGGAATATTGACAGGATCTGTCCCTAGTACGAGAGGACCGGGATGGACATATCTCTGGTGGACCTGTTGTCCTGCCAAGGGCATAGCAGGGTAGCTATATATGGAATGGATAACCGCTGAAGGCATCTAAGCGGGAAACCAACCTGAAAACGAGTATTCCCTTGAGAACCGTGGAAGACGACCACGTTGATAGGCTGGGTGTGGAAGTGCGGCAACGCATGAAGCTTACCAGTACTAATCGTTCGATTGGCTTGATCGTTCCCATTGCTCATGCTCATCTTCAGATGAGCGACGTGTTCAAAACAAAACGAGTTGGCTCGACCAACTCACCAGCTTCTCAATCCGGTTTGCGTCCGCTAGACGCAAATCTTGCGCTTTGCCGACCTGGTGGTTCTGGCGGGGTGGCTGCACCCGTTCCCATTCCGAACACGGCCGTGAAACGCCCCAGCGCCGATGGTACTTCGTCTTAAGACGCGGGAGAGTAGGTCGCTGCCAGGTCTGCAAAGCGCAAGATAAAATCCGGAAATCTTCTCGACACAAAACTCGGCCAAGCCGAAACGCAAGGGCCGCCACCAAGCGGCCTTTTTGCGTAGGTAAAATCGAAACACACAACGGGATTTTGCTTCGCAAAACCCGGACCGGAAAAAGCATAAACCGCCAAGCGGTTTACGCTACCGCGCCAAATCCCAAAGGGATTTGCGCTGGACGCGGGGTGGAGCAGCCCGGTAGCTCGTCAGGCTCATAACCTGAAGGCCGCAGGTTCAAATCCTGCCCCCGCAACCAAATCAAAAAAAGCCCGCATGGAGAAATCCAGCGGGCTTTTTGACGTTTGAACGGCGCGCACACAGGCGCAAGTCGCAAGCTCAGGCAAGGGCCAAAAAACCGATCACGTCCGCCAGGATGGCATTCAGCGCAAACGCACGCTCCAGTGGGACATAATGGCCGCAAGCCGGGAGGACGTGCAAACGGCCGTCGATCGCGGCTGCGTCCTGTGAGGCGCTCGCCCTTGGCCCCGGAGCGACGTCGTCCGCTCCGGACACGATCGTGATCGGCCCTGGAAACGTCGAGAGGCAGTGATCCCGGCTCGGCCGCGTATGAAACACGGTAACGCCCCTTGCTATCTCCGCCGCCGAGGATCGTAACGCCATTTCTTTCGCCCGGTTGACAGTCGCCGCACCGGTGGTGCGGGAAAACAGCGGCGCCCAATAGGATTCCCAGGCAGCTTCCGGGCCTTCCTCGTCAATCAGCCTGAGCGCAGAGGCATGGAAAGTCGGATCGGGATGATGCCTGGCCTTCGTGCCGATCAGCACCAGCGCCGAGACCCGTTGCGGTGCGATGGTCGCGACCTCGAGCGCGCATGATCCGCCGACGGAACAGCCGACCACGATGATATTGTCGCCCTTCAGCGGTTCGAGTGCGGCCCGCGCCCATGCGTCAATCGTCTCTCCCGAAGAATAGAGGGTCGGAGCATGGGTTGCGTCTGGCAGCAGATGCATCTGCTCCGCCCACATGGAACCGTCGAGCGGCAATGCGTGCAGCAGCAAGAGTTCGGGGGCCGATCTTGGCTGCGGTCCGTTGGCGGAATGGGCGATCATGGAACGCACTATGAGCCAGCCGCCGGCGAAATGGCAATCCTGCCGCGCTTCGGACGGTTCACCAGCGGAGCGATGTCCGCAATAGTCCGTCAGGAGTGTAGTGTTGCTCGATATGCCCGCGCGCCCCCGCTGGACAATCGCGCAAAAATAGAAACTATCGCCGTGGCCGGAACAGAGTCGAAACGCGGCCTTAGGGCGGGAGTGGCGCGACATGAGTTATCAGGGAACCTTGGACGTCCACCGAAGCCGGCCCGTCCACGTGCTCTTTTTCGTCTGCGCCGCTTTGGCGATCCTCGGCAGCCTGCTTGCCGCCCCCGACGATTCTCCCTGGCGCTGGCTGCATTATCTGACGAAGCCGACGGCGACGCTGCTGCTTCTCGTCGTGGTGTTGCGAACGATCTCTGAAACACCCAGCGCCTATGCCTGGGCCGTTGCTATCGGTCTCGTCTTCGCGGCGGCCGGCGATGTCTTTCTTATGCTGCCGGGTGATTATTTCCTGGCAGGCCTCGTTTGCTTTCTGCTGACCCATTGCACCTATATTTACGCACTCACCCGTGATGCCAAGTTTGCCGAAAGCAAAGGCATCTTCGCGGCCTTTGCCCTCGTTGCGCTCGCCGTTGTCGGTGGGCTCTGGACCTCGCTTCCTGACGAAATGCGCATTCCCGTCATCATCTACGCCCTGGCGCTTGGAGCAATGGCGGCTCAGGCCATTTCCCGCGCCCGACAGCTTTCGGGAACGCCCCGGGCAACGGCGGCACGGCTCGCCGCCTATGGCGGCCTGTTGTTCCTGATCAGTGACAGCATACTCGCCTATGGCCGCTTCCGCTTCGCGATCCCCTTCAACGCGCTCTGGGTGCTTGGCACCTACTACGCAGCCCAATGGTTCTTTGCCCGCTCGACCGATGACCATAGCCACTGACAACCCCGCAGGTCTCCATGCCACTTTCGACGGGCTACGCACGACCTGGCGCGACAACCGGCCGTCCGTCGAACAACGCCGTGCGGACCTGAGCCGGCTCAGGGACCGCCTGCGTGCCCGCATGGAGGAGATGTGCGAGGCGATCGAAGAGGATTTTGGTCATCGCGCCCGGCATGAGACGTTGCTTGGCGAAGGGGGTGTCGTACTCTCGGAGATCGACCACATGCTGGCGAAGCTCAAACACTGGGTTCGGCCGGAACGACGCAAGGCCGGTTGGAAGCTATGGCCGGCGAAGGCCGAAGTGCGCTTCGTGCCGCTCGGTGTCGTCGGTATCATTTCGCCGTGGAACTACCCGGTCAACCTGGCGCTTGCCCCCTTGGTGGCGGCGATCGCGGCCGGTAACCACGTGTACCTGAAGCCGTCCGAACACACGCCGCGCACCGCGGAATTCCTTCGCTCGCTGCTTGCCGAAGTCTTTCCCGAGACACGGGTGGCTGTTGCCCTGGGGGCCGCCGAGCTTTCGGCAGCCTTCTCCGCCCTTCCCTTCGATCACTTGTTCTTCACCGGCTCGACCGCCGTCGGCCGCAAGGTGATGGCGGCGGCCGCGCAGAACCTGACACCTGTCACGCTGGAGCTCGGCGGCAAATCGCCGGCGATCGTCGGCGAAGCCGCAGACCTCGCCAAGGCTGCTGCGCGCATCGCGACCGGAAAGTTCTTCAACGCCGGGCAGACCTGTATCGCGCCCGACTATGTGCTGATCCATGAGAGCAGGCGGGATGCTTTCGTGGAGCAGCTCAAACGGGAGGCTGTGGCGCGCTATCGGTCGAAGCGTGGTCTCGACGATTACACGTCGATCATCAACGACGCCCAGTACGAGCGCCTGAAGCGGCTCATTGCGGATGCCGAGGCGCGCGGTCATCCGGTGGTTTCCCTTCTCGAAGGGGCAGCAGACGCGATAGCGCGGGAACGCGTCCTGCTGCCGACGCTCGTGCTTGATCCGGACCACGACAGCGCCGTCATGGGCGAGGAGATTTTTGGGCCCATCCTTCCCATCGTCAGTTACGCTTCCATCGACGAAGCCATCGCCTATGTGCGCGATCGCGACCGCCCGTTGGCACTTTATTGCTTCAGTCGCGATAACGTTGAAATCGAGGCCGTCCTGTCACGCATCGTCGCCGGCGGGGTCTGCGTCAACGACACGCTCTACCAGTTCGGCTGCAACGACCTGCCTTTCGGCGGCGTCGGCGCCAGCGGCATGGGCCACTATCACGGGCGCGACGGGTTCCTGACCTTCTCCAAGGCGATGCCGGTGCTGAGGAAACTCGATCCGGCGCCGAGCGACCTGGTGAAACCGCCCTATCGGGGCATTGCCGACTGGGTCATCCGCTTCCTGTCGCGATAATTCGCCAAAAAATCTGCAATCACGCAGCAATTTGGCCTTGTAGCTCTAGTTGCTAGAGGTCGTAGCCTTGCTTCAGAATTTGCAAGGAGCAGGTTATGGCGAGCACTATTCGGGAAGCCCGTTATCGCGTCGAGGGCATGGATTGCGCGTCCTGCGCGTCCAAGATCGATACGGCGGTGCGCCGGCTGTCGGGCGTCGAGGACGTATCGGTCTCTGTGTCGGCGGGCACCATGTCGGTCAAGTTTGCCGACGAAAACGATCTTGCGACGTCGATTGTGAGCAGGGTCGGAAAGCTCGGCTATCGTTTGCATCCGATCCAGGCAGGCCAGGCGTCGGAGCGGAAAGCGGCGCATGTCTGCTCCGGACACGATCATGACCATAACCACGACCACGATCACGGCGATCACAGTCATGACCATGACCATGACCATGACCATGATCATGGTCATCGACACGATGAGCACGCCCATCATCACGAGGGTAACGCCAGCCAGAAGGGCGAGACAGCCGCGGCAGCGATGGGCCTTCACGGTCATGACCACGGCCCGACGAGCGGCCCCTGGTGGAAGTCGGGCAAGGGCAAGCTGACGATTGCCAGCGGCCTGGCGCTGATTGCCGCCTATGCGGTCGGCAAGACGATCCCGGCGACCGAGCCCTGGATCTTTACCCTCGCCATGCTCGTCGGCCTGTTGCCGATTGCGCGGCGCGCCTTTGTCGCTGCGACCATGGGCACGCCGTTTTCGATCGAGATGCTGATGACGATCGCCGCGATCGGCGCGGTCTTCATCGGCGCGACGGAAGAGGCGGCAATGGTCGTCCTGCTCTTCCTGGTCGGTGAACTGCTGGAGGGCGTGGCCGCCGGCAAGGCGCGCGCCAGCATCCAGTCGCTGACGGCGCTCGTTCCGAAATCCGCCTTCGTCGAGCGCGATGGGCGGCTGGATGAGGTTCCGGCCGAAACGCTGAGCGGGGGCGCCGTCATTCTCGTTCGCCCCGGCGACCGCATTCCGGCTGACGGAGTCATTCTCTCCGGCGAAAGTGCCGTCGACGAAGCGCCGGTTACCGGCGAGAGCACGCCGGTGCGCAAGGAAGTCGATGACACCGTGGTTGCGGGCACCGTCAATGGCTCCGGCGCGCTGCGCGTGCGGGTCACGGCCGCCGCTGCCGACAACACCATTGCGCGCATCGTCCGCATGGTGGAGGAAGCCCAGGAAAGCAAGGCGCCGACCGAGCGCTTTATCGACCGCTTCTCGCGCTACTATACGCCGGGTGTCGTCGTCGTCGCGGCGCTTGTGGCGGTGCTGCCGCCGCTTCTCTCCGGCGGCTTCTGGGACGAGTGGATCTACAAGGGTCTTGCCATTCTCCTTATCGGCTGCCCCTGCGCGCTCGTCATCTCGACACCGGCAGCGATCGCCGCCAGCCTTTCGGCCGGCGCCCGTCGTGGGTTGCTGATGAAGGGCGGCGCCGTGCTTGAGAATGTCGGCAAAGTCACGGCCGCCGCCTTCGACAAGACCGGGACGCTGACGGAAGGCAAGCCGAAGGTGACGGATATCGTCGGCTTCGGCCGGTCGGAGGCGGAGGTCCTGCGTCTTGCCGCAGCGCTGGAGCAGGGATCGAGCCACCCGCTTGCCCGGGCCATCCTGGAGCGCAGCACGGCTGATGGCGTTGCGATCCCCAATATCGCCACCGTGAATGCGGTGGGCGGCAAGGGGCTGGAAGGGACCGTCGAAGGCATCGCGCTGTTCTTCGGTTCGCCGAAGGCCGCAGCCGAGCGGACGCCGTTGACGGCAGACGAAAAGGCGCGCGTCGCCGCGCTCAACGATGAAGGTAAGACCGTTTCGGTGCTGGTCGCCGGTGGCGTGATTGCCGGTGCCATTGCAATGCGTGACGAGCCCCGGCCGGATGCGGCGGCTGGTGTGAAGGCGCTCACGGACGCCGGCCTCCGCGTCGTCATGCTGACCGGCGACAACCGCCGCACGGCCGAAGCGATCGGCCGCCAGTTCGGCATGGAAGTCCGTGCGGAGCTCCTGCCCGAGGACAAGCAACGCATCGTGCGCGAACTGAAGGCGGAAGGCTTCAACGTCGCCAAGATCGGTGACGGCATCAACGACGCGCCGGCGCTGGCCGCGGCCGACATCGGTATCGCCATGGGCGGCGGCACCGATGTGGCGCTGGAAACGGCGGACGCGGCGGTGTTGCACGGCCGTGTCGGCGACGTCGCGGCGATGATCCGGCTCTCCCGCTCGACGATGCGCAACATCGTTCAGAACATCACGATTGCGCTTGGCCTGAAGGCGGTCTTCCTGGTGACGACGATCATCGGCGTTACCGGCCTTTGGCCGGCGATCCTCGCCGACACCGGTGCGACCGTTCTCGTCACGATGAATGCCCTCAGGCTGCTTCGGCCCGTACGAGCCGTCTGAGAACCACCAAATAATCCCAATATGAAGGACCGGCGGCACCCGTTGTCGCCGGTTTTTCGCGTCCAAGTGCCTGTGTATATTCACGCTGGACTCTCACCAGCGATCTGATGAGAGTATAAGGAGATCACGGTTGAGGGCTTTCGCCCCGAAAAATCGATGATAAACTTAGACCAAATGGTAAAAAAATCGCCGGCACGGTTTCTGGGAAGAATGCCGAAGCGGGCCAGTTTGGGGATCGCAAGGCCAATATGGACAATATTGCCATCGAACTGCGTGGGATCGACAAGAGTTTCGGTCCGGTCCACGCCAACAAGAACATCAATCTAAAAGTCCGCAAAGGGACGATCCACGGCATCATCGGCGAAAACGGTGCGGGAAAATCGACCCTGATGTCGATCCTCTACGGCTTCTATCAGGCCGATAGCGGTGAAATCCTCGTCGACGGAAAACCCGTAGCGATCCGCGATCCGAATGCGGCGATCGCCGCCGGCATCGGCATGGTCCACCAGCATTTCATGCTGGTCGAGAACTTCACGGTGCTCGAAAACATCATGCTCGGCGCCGAGGACAGCCAGATCCTCAACAAAGGTATTGCCAAGGCGCGCGTCGAGCTGAAGCGGCTGGAGCGCGAATATGCGCTAGAAGTCGATCCGGATGCCGTCATCGAGGAACTGCCCGTTGGCCTGCAGCAGCGCGTCGAGATCCTGAAAGCACTTTATCGCCGGGCCGATATCCTGATCCTCGACGAGCCGACCGGCGTCTTGACGCCGGCTGAGGCCGACCATCTCTTCCGGGTGCTCGAACAGCTGAAGAACCAGGGCAAGACCGTCATCCTCATCACCCACAAGCTGCGCGAGATCATGGCGATCACCGACGAGGTGTCGGTCATGCGCCGCGGCGAGATGGTAGCAACGCGCACGACGGCTGAAACCTCGGTCGAAGAGCTTGCCGAACTCATGGTCGGGCGTCGCGTCTTGCTGCGTGTCGAAAAGGGCGAGGCCAAGCCCGGCGAGGTGAAGCTCGCGGTCGAGGGGCTGACGGTCAAGGACGGCCGCGGTGTCACCATGGTTGACAACGTCTCCTTCAACCTGAGGGCGGGTGAGATCGTCGGCATTGCCGGAGTTGCCGGCAACGGCCAATCCGAGCTGCTCGAAGCGATTTCGGGCATTCGTCGCGCCGTGTCGGGCTCCGTGCTTCTCAACGGTAAGCCCATCGACGTTACCGGCCGCGCCGACCCCTCCGAACTGCGCAATCGTGGTCTCGCCCACGTGCCGGAAGACCGCCACCATGTCGGTCTCGTGCTGAAGTTCGAGGAATGCGAAAACGCGATCCTCGGCTATCATCACGACAAGCGTTACCTCAACGGCGTCTTCCTGAACGTCGATGCGATCCGCAAGGACGCAGAGCAGCGCATCGCCGAATACGATATCCGCCCGCCGAATCCGCGGCTGAAGACCGCCAATTTCTCCGGCGGCAACCAGCAGAAGATCGTGCTGGCGCGTGAAATGGAGCGCGGGCCCGATGTGCTGATCATCGGCCAGCCGACGCGCGGCGTCGATGTCGGCGCCATCGAATTCATCCATAGACGGATCATCGAGATGCGCGACCAGGGCATGGCTGTCCTGTTGGTCTCCGTCGAGCTCGATGAAATCCGCGCCCTGTCGGACCGTATCCTCGTCATGTTTGCCGGCCGTGTCGTCGGCGAGCGCGATCCGGATGCGACCGAGGGCGAACTCGGCCTGCTGATGGCCGGCGTTGAAGGCCGCAAGGAGGCCGCAGAATGAGCACCCCCTATGCTAAGCTTCCGGGCTGGGTCGAATACGGCCTCGTCCCGCTGGTCAACCTCGCTGTTGCCTTCCTCGTCGCCGGTCTCGTCGTGTTGCTCGTCGGTGAAAATCCGTTGGAAGCGGCCTATCACCTGATCAACGGCGCCTTCGGCCGCGGCGAATATCTCGGCTTCACGCTGTACTACGCCACCACCTTCATCTTCACCGGTCTTGCCGTCGCAGTCGCCTTCCATGCCGGCCTCTTCAACATCGGCGGCGAAGGCCAGGCCTATGTCGGTGGTATCGGCGTGGCGCTTGCCTGCCTCTGGCTCGACCAGACGATGCCGTGGTTCGTGGTGTTCCCGCTGGCGATCCTCGGGTCCGCCTTCTTCGGCGCTGCCTGGGCCTTCCTGCCCGGCTGGCTGCAGGCCAAGCGCGGCAGCCACATCGTCATCACGACGATCATGTTCAACTTCATCGCCTCGAGCCTGATGGTCTACCTGTTGACGCGGGTGCTGAAGCCGCTCGGCTCGATGTCGCCGCAGACGCGCACCTTCGCCGAAGGCGGGCAACTGCCCAAGCTCGATTGGCTGCTCGCGATCTTCGGGCTGGATATCGGTACGGCGCCGTTCAACGTCTCGTTCCTGCTGGCGCTCGTCGCGGCCTTCTGCGTCTGGCTTCTGATCTGGCGCACCAAGCTCGGCTATGAAATGCGCACCATGGGCCACAGCCCTTCGGCCGCGCGCTACGCCGGCATGAGTGAAAGCCGCATCACCGTCATCACCATGATGATATCCGGTGCGCTTGCCGGCATGATGGCGCTCAATCCGATCATGGGCGAGCAGGGGCGCATGCAGCTCGACTTCGTGCAGGGCGCAGGCTTCGTCGGCATCGCCGTGGCGCTGATGGGCCGCTCGCATCCGGCCGGCATCATCCCGGCCGCCATTCTCTTCGGCATGCTTTACCAGGGCGGAGCCGAAATCTCCTTCGAAATGCCGTCGATCTCGCGCGACATGATCGTGATCATCCAGGGTCTCGTCATTCTCTTTGCCGGTGCACTCGAAAACATGTTCAGGCCGGCGATCGCCCGGCTGTTTGCGATGCAGAGCCGCCGTGCGGCCGTCGTGGCACAGACCAAGGGAGCTTGAAGCCATGGATTTCTTCCACGTCATCGTGGTGCTCCTCGAGTCCACCATCCGCGTATCCGTCCCGCTGATCTTCGCAGCGCTGGCAGGGCTCTTCACCGAGCGCGCCGGCATCTTCGACATCGGCCTTGAAGGCAAGATGCTTGGTGCTGCCTTTGCCGCCGGCGCTGTTGCGGCCGTCACCCAGTCGGTCTGGATGGGGCTGCTTGCCGCCATCCTGATCTCGATCGCGCTGTCGCTGGTGCACGGCTATGCGTCGATCACCCAGCGCGGCAACCAGATCGTCTCGGGTGTCGCGATCAACTTCATCGTCGCCGGCTCGACCGTCATCCTTGGCGAGGCCTGGTTCCGCCAGGGCGGCCGCACGCCGGCACTCGGCGAAGGTGCGCGCTTCCAGACGATCACCTTCCCCTATGCCGACAGCATCCGCGAAATCCCGATCCTCGGTCCGATCTATTCGGACCTGCTTTCCGGGCATTTCATCCTGACCTATGTCGCCTTTGCCATGGTGCCGCTCAGCTGGTGGATCCTCTACCGCACCCGCTTCGGCCTGCGGCTGCGCGCCGTCGGCGAGAACCCGGGCGCGGTCGACACAGCCGGTATTTCGGTGATCTGGATGCGCTATCGCGCCGTCATCTGCTGCGGCATTCTCTGCGGCTTTGCAGGTGCCTATCTGTCGCTGGCCATGACCGCCGGCTTCGTCAAGGGAATGACCGCCGGTAAGGGTTATATCGCGCTGGCAGCGTTGATCTTCGCCAAGTGGCGTCCATTCAACATCATGCTCGCCTGCCTGCTTTTCGGCTTCCTAGATGCGCTCGCCATCCGTCTGCAGGGCAATCCGCTGCCGCTGATCGGCCAGGTGCCGGTGCAGTTGATGCAGGCGCTGCCCTATATCCTCACCGTAATCCTGCTTGCCGGTTTCATCGGCAAGGCCATTCCGCCGAAGGCCGGCGGCGTCCCCTATGTCAAGGAGCGCTAGAACCATGGAAAAGGAACTGTTCGAAGCCGCGCGTGACGCAATGGCCAAGGCGCATGCGCCCTACTCGAAGTTTCCGGTCGGCGCGGCGATCCGCGCCGAGGACGGCAAGATCTATACCGGCGCCAACATCGAGAACCTGTCCTTCCCCGAGGGCTGGTGCGCCGAGACCACCGCGATCAGCCATATGGTCATGGCCGGTCAGCGCAAGATCATGGAAGTCGCCGTCATTGCCGAGAAGCTGGCGCTCTGCCCGCCCTGCGGCGGCTGCCGCCAGCGGCTGGCGGAGTTCTCCGGCGCCAGCACGCGCATCTTCCTGTGCGACGAGACCGGCGTGAAAAAGACCCTGGCACTGTCGGACCTGCTGCCGCACAGCTTCGAGACCGAGATTCTCGGATGACCGCGGCCGCTGAACTGTTGAAAGCCAGGCTCGGGGACCTCTCTCCACGCTATGGCATCGTGCTCGGCTCCGGCCTCGGTTCTCTGGTCGAGGCTTTGGACGAGACGTTGCGCCTCTCCTACGCCGAAATCCCGGGCTTCCCGGTCAGCAGCGTCTCCGGCCATGCCGGCGAACTTGTGGCCGGAACGCTCTCGGGCGTGCCTGTTGTCATGCTGTCTGGTCGGGTCCACTACTACGAGCAGGGCGACGCCAATGCGATGCGCGTCCCGCTCGAAACCCTGAAGGCGCTCGGCATCGAATGCCTGGTGCTGACCAATTCCGCCGGATCGCTGCGGGATGATCTGCCGCCGGGATCGGTGATGCGGATATCCGACCACATCAACTACTCGGGCTTCAACCCGCTGATCGGCGTCGACAGCGACGATCGCTTCGTCGGCATGACCAATGCCTATGATGCCGAGCTTGCGGAAAGAATGCAGGAGAGCGCCGAGCGCCTCGGCATTCCGCTTCTCGCCGGCGTCTACATGTGGTTCTCCGGACCGAGCTTCGAAACGCCGGCGGAGATCCGCATGGCGCGCATCCTTGGCGCCGATGCGGTCGGCATGTCCACGGTTCCGGAAGTCATCCTCGCGCGCTTCTTCGGCCTCCGCGTCGTTGCCGCCTCGGTCATCACCAATTTCGGCGCCGGCATGACCGGTGGCGAGATCAGCCATCACGAGACGAAGGACATGGCGCCGATCGGCGGTAAGCGGCTTGCCGCGATCCTCGCCGACATGATCGCGGCCGACGCGGTGCGCGGGTGACGATGCTTCCGCAGGAAACCATCAGGCGCAAACGCAACGGCGAGCACCTCGCCTCGGCCGAGATCGCGGATTTCGTTCGCGGCCTGTCGGATGGTTCGATCTCCGAAGGGCAGGTCGCCGCCTTCGCCATGGCGATCTGGTTCTCCGGCATGAGCCGCGAGGAGACCGTCGCGCTGACATTGGCGATGCGCGATAGCGGCGAAACACTCGACTGGAGCGCCATTAAACGACCCATTGCCGACAAACATTCGACCGGCGGTGTCGGCGACAACGTCTCGCTGATGCTGGCGCCGATCGTTGCCGCCTGCGGGCTCGCCGTGCCGATGATATCAGGGCGCGGCCTCGGGCACACCGGCGGCACGCTCGACAAGCTCGAATCCATACCCGGCTATGATATCCAGCCGTCGGCGAGTGTCTTCCGCAGGACGGTCGACGAGATCGGTTGCGCGGTCATCGGCCAGACCGCTAATCTCGCGCCTGCCGACAAGCGCCTCTATGCGATCCGCGATGTCACTGCGACCGTCGATTCGGTACCGCTGATCACGGCCTCGATTCTGTCGAAGAAGCTCGCGGCCGGCCTTCAGTCGCTGGTGCTGGACGTCAAGCTCGGCAACGGCTCCTTCATGAGCGATGCGCGTGAGGCCGAAATCCTGGCGCGCTCGTTGGTCGACGTTGCCAATGGCGCCGGCGTTCGCACCTCCGCACTCCTGACTGACATGAACGAGCCCCTGGCAGACGCGGCCGGCAATGCACTGGAGATCGACAATTGCCTGGCTTTCCTTCGAGGCGAGAAGAAGGGAACGCGGCTTGAAACCGTCGTGCTCGCCTTTGCCGCCGAAATGTTGGTGGCCGGCGGCGTTGCCGGTGATGCCGAACAGGGTGAAGCCCAGGCGCGCAAAGTGCTTGGCAGCGGAGCGGCACTGGAACGGTTCGGGAAGATGGTACATGCGCTGGGTGGCCCGGCGGATTTCATCGAGCGCTCGGTCGCCTATCTCGGACGTGCGCCGGTCATTCTGCCGGTCGAAGCCGAGCAGTCCGGCTATCTCGCCGCCTGTGAGACGCGGGAACTGGGCATGGCCGTCATCGCGCTCGGCGGCGGGCGTTCGCATCCAGACGACAGGATCGATCACCGCGTCGGTTTCGATGCGCTGAAGCCGCTTGGAACGCGGGTCGCGAAGGGCGATCTCATCGCCTTCGTTCACGCGGCAGACCAGCAGGCGGCGGAAGCGGCCCGGCGACGCCTTTTGGCACTCTACACGATCGATGAGGTCGAGCCGGAGACGAGGTCCCCGATCCTCGCGAAAATCACCTGACCAGATGCAGGTCGCCGTCCTCGACACGGAAAGAGGACAGCCGGTTCAGGAAGGTCATGCCGATCAGAGTCCCCGAGAGCGCCTTGTCCGGAAGCACCAGCGCCTGAACGTCGCGCACCGATATGCCGCCGATCTCGATTCGGCTGAGGACCACCGGCGCTGCCCCGACGATGCCATTGGCCGTGTTGACACGTGCCGCGGCGAAGTCGAGCGTGTTCGCCGAAATCCCGAGCCGCCTTGCGGTTGAAAAGTTGATAGTGATCGCACTGGCGCCGGTATCGACCAGTCCGCGTTCCGTTCGCCCATTGATGCGGAAGGTGCCAATGAAGTGCCCTCTGTCGTCGGCGTCGAGCACGACGCTGCGCCCCATCGCGTATTTCGCGGTGGTCGTCGGCGGGGCTGCAGCTACCTGAGTGACCTTCCCGTTGTCTGGGTGGGACAGAAACCTGGTCGCAAGGTTCGGGACCACGATGGCCGCGACTGCCGCAGCGCCGGCCAATGTCAGCAGACGGACGAGCATGGACATCACCTCTTAATCGAACTTATGCTCGTGCAAGTAGAGCCGATGATGCCTAAGACGACATAAAAAAACCGCCGGGATCCGACGGTTTTCTCATCGATTTCAGATCCTGGTTAAGGATCTGAAAATCACTTGGTGCCGTACATGCGGTCGCCGGCGTCACCCAGACCGGGCATGATGTAGCCGAGTTCGTTCAGGTGGCTGTCGATCGAGGCGGTGAAGATCGGCACGTCCGGGTGCGCGCTCTGGAAATTGCGGATGCCTTCAGGAGCGGCGAGCAGGCAGAGGAAGCGCATGTTCTTGGCGCCGCGCTCCTTCAGCTTGTCGATCGCCGCGATCGAGGAATTGCCGGTGGCAAGCATCGGATCGACGACGATGATCAGGCGCTCTGACAGGCTCTCCGGTGCCTTGAAGTAGTATTCCACCGCCTCCAGCGTCTCATGGTCGCGATAGACGCCGATATGGGAGACGCGGGCCGAAGGCACGAGTTCGAGCATGCCTTCGAGCAGCCCGTTGCCGGCGCGCAGGATCGAGGCGAAGACAAGCTTCTTGCCTTCGAGGACCGGCGAGTCGATTTCCTGCAGCGGCGTTTCGATGCGCTCCATCGTCAGCTCTAGATCGCGCGTCACCTCGTAGCAGAGCAGCGTCGAGATCTCACGGAGAAGCCGGCGGAAACCCGCAGTCGAGGTCTCCTTCTTGCGCATGATGGTCAGCTTGTGCTGCACAAGCGGATGATCGATCACTGTAACGCCGTTCATGGCTCACCTTTCCGGATTTTTTGTATCCGTCCTTTTTCCATGGAATGCGCCGTCGCCGCAAGGGTATTGGCCGACCGGAGACCGTCATCCCCAGCCGGCAAATCGCGACCTGTACCCCTAGATCCGCGTCAGCAACCGCTGACGCGTCGCCTCGTCGACAAAGGCGGCTTCGATCGCGGTCCTGGTCATGCCGTTGATCTCATCGTCGCTGAAGCCCATCACCGCGGAGGCGATGTCGTATTCCTGGGCGAGCGAAGTGTGGAAGAACGGTGGGTCGTCGGAATTGAGCGTGACGCGCACGCCGGCCTCGTGCAGGGCCCACAGCGGATGCGACGCGAAATCGGGGAAGACCTGAAGCGAGATGTTGGAACCGGGGCAGACCTCGAGCACCACACCCTCATCGGCGAGGCGCCGCACCAGATCCGCGTCTTCGATCGCCCGCACACCGTGGCTGATGCGCGACGGGCGCACGTGGTCGAGCGCGTCGCGAACGCTGAAGGCGCCCGAGAGTTCGCCCGCATGGATCGTCAGCCCGAGGCCGGCATCACGCACGATGTCGAAGGCGCGCGCGAAGTCGGCGACCTTGTGCATGCGCTCTTCGCCGGCAAGGTTGAAGCCGGTGACGAACTTGTGTTCGCGCCTGGCGGCGAATTCGGCCGTCTTGATCACCGATTCCGGGCCGAGATGGCGGATGCCCGTGATCAGCATGCGCGATTCGATGCCGGTCTTCTGCCGGGCGGCTTCCATTCCGGCGGCAAGACCTTCGAGATAGGCGTGGGCACCCAGGCCGATCGTGTTGCCGTGGTCGGGCGAAACGATGATTTCGCTGTAGATCGTTCCGGCTTCGGCAAGTTCGGTCAGATAGGCTTCCGCGAGCAGCGCGTAGTCTTCCTCGGTCTTAAACAGCGAGGCGATGGCGTCGTAGCATTTCACGAAGCTGGTGAAGTCTTCCCAGACATAGGCCTTGTCGCGGATGATTGCGCTGGTGTCGACGCCATATTTCTCGGCCTGGGCCAAAGCCAGTTCGGGCGGCGTCGCACCCTCGATGTGGCAATGCAGTTCCGCCTTCTTCAGATGTGCGGTCAAATGAGGCTTCTCCCATGGTGGCCCGGCGCGATGCCGAGATGCTTGGCGACGGTTTCGCCGATATGCGTGAAGGTATTGGCAATGCCAAGCGAGCGGCTGCGCAGGGACGGCCCGAACATCAGCACCGGCACGCGCTCGCGCGTATGGTCGGTACCGCGCCAGGTCGGGTCGCAGCCATGGTCGGCCGTCAGGATGACGATGTCGCCCGGCTGCAGGCGACGGTCGAGATCGGGCAGGCGCGCGTCGAAGGCCTCGAGGGCAGCCGCATAGCCGGCAACGTCGCGACGATGGCCGTAGAGCATGTCGAAATCGACGAAGTTGGTGAAGACCAGGCTTCCGTCCTCGGCCTCGTCGATGGCTGCAATGCTGGCATCGAAGAGCGCCATGTTGCCATCGGCCTTGGTCAGCTTGGTCACGCCCTGATGGGCGAAGATGTCGCCGATCTTCCCGATAGCGTGAACCGAGCGCTCGGCCTCCACCAGCCGGTCGAGGATGGTCGGCTCCGGTGGCAACACCGAAAAGTCGCGCCGGTTGCCGGTGCGCACAAAAGTCTGCGGGCTCGCGCCGACGAAGGGGCGGGCGATGACGCGGCCGATATTGTAGTGGTCGAGCAGGCGGCGAACGATCTGGCAAAGCTCGAGCAGGCGGTCGAGGCCAAAACTCTGCTCGTGCGCTGCGATCTGGAAGACCGAGTCCGACGAAGTGTAGCAGATCGGCTTGCCACTGCGCATGTGCTCCTCGCCGTGGCGGACGATGATATCGGTGCCGGAGGCGTGGCAGTTGCCGAGAATGCCGGGAATGTTGGCCTCGCGGCAGATCGCTTCGACGAGCTCCGGCGGAAAGGCGTCGCCTTCGGCGGAGAAGTAGCCCCAGTCGAACATGACGGGGGTCCCGGCGATTTCCCAATGACCGGAAGGCGTGTCCTTGCCGCGCGATACTTCGCTCGCCGCACCATAGGCGCCATAGACGCGATTGGGCACCGGCATGCCCTGGGGAATGGTGCCGGTCGCAAGCTTTGCCGCGTGGATCAGGCCAAGCGCGGACATGTTCGGCAGGCTGAGCGGGCCCTCGCGCAATCCGGGCCGGTCGGCAGCGCCGATAGCGCAGAACTCGGCGATATGGCCAAGCGTGTTGGCACCGAGATCGCCGAAGGCTTCGGCGTCCGGCGCTCCGCCTATGCCAAAGGAATCGAGAACGAATAGAAAGGCACGCGCCATGATGCACCTGACAGCGGGCGCGCGGCGATCGCGGCCCGAGACCTCCGGAAAAGCGCAGGTACGCCCGCTAGGGCACCCGCGCAATCTCGAAGGGATAGCGCCGCTCGTTGCTCAATGCAATTGCGCCGCATGTCTGTCTGATCAGCAATCCGAGCATTTTATCGGCTGGGAGAGGCGTGCGTGGAAGTAGGCCGTCTTGGAGAGATCGATGGTCTTTGCCGTCGCCTGAAGGTTGGGCGCATAGAGCAGGAGTTCGTGCGGTACGGTCAGTTCCGTGCGAATGACGAAGGAGTTGGTCGCTGTGAACTGGGCGGGCAGGGAGACCTTCGTATTGACGGCATAGGGCGTGCCGCCTGCCTGATCGCGCGACCACAGGATCGTGCCCTCATTGGTGTTCGTGACCGCGATGCCGCTGATCTTCAGCGTGTAGTTGGCATTTCCGTAGGGCGCCAGGATGCTCTTTGCGATGTTCGGCACGTTGGCGAGGAAGGCCTTGTTGACCTCCGTCTGCTGCGCGACGACGTCGGCCGTAGCGCTTGCGGCGCGCGCGGTCTTGCCGGCAACTGTAAAACCGACCGAGAGTTCGAAGGCGCCGAGATAGGCCATCACCAGCAGCGGGGCGACGATCGCGAATTCGACCGCACCGACGCCGCTTCTGTCGCGCCGTAGCGCGCCAAGTGTCTTGGTAATCGGCTTGAGGCGCAGGATTTCTAACGCGGAATACGGCATCGGGGGCGCCTCACTCGCTCTCGTTGCGGAAGGTGGCGGTCGCCACCATGAGATAGTCCTTCGGCATGCTTGAGCCGGCGGGCCGCAGGTTGGTGATGAACGGCCTGACGAGGTCCGTGAAGACGCTCCAGCGATAATAGGCGCGAACCACGTTGAAGGAGCCGGGGCCGCCAGGAGCAAACTTGAAGCCGGTCGTGTCGATGTCGGTGGAATCGGCCTTCCGCGGGATCAGCACGGGAAACTTGCTGAGATCACTGACCGCCCTGACGTCCAGATAGAATTGCGAGGGTAGGCCGGCTTCAGTGGCCGAGCACTTCATCAGGACCGAGATCTCGTCGCAGAACGCCTGGCGGAACTGAGCCTCGCTCATGTCGGTCTGTTTTCCCTGCTGGAAGGTGATCTGACCGGTGCGGACCTTGCGCGCCATCGTCTCCGTCGCATTCGCCAGGAGCTGGTCGCCGTAGAAGGCGGCGAAGGTTTCGAGCGAGGCGAAGATCACCACGAAGAAGGGAAGCGCGAGAATGGCGAACTCGATACTCGTCGTGCCTTTGCGGTCGCGAAGGAAGCGGCTGAAAATGCCTTTTCGCCTTTTTTCGGCCCCGCTCGGCCGCCATGTTGCCTGCTCGATGTTCATTGCGCCGTCCCATCATGTTACGCCAGACGGGCGGCAGATTATGGAGCAACCATTGATATTTCGTTCTCAGGGATGGTGCGCATTTTAACGAACCACGCGCTTCGAACCCATAAAAATCAATTGGTGCTACCTGTGGTTTTGCGTTCCGCGTGACGCTCACAATTTGGCGTGCAGGAGAGCACGGTGCGGGACGTTTGTTTATAGACGCGCACGGTGTTACCTTCGTCGATCGACACCAGGATCCGCTCGTCGACGATGGCGTTTCCGTCCTGATCGAGGATGACCAGGTTGGTGGTTCCGAAGTTGCGGCCGGTAATGACGATCGTACGGGCGTCCGCAACCGTCGCGTCCGCCACCTCGGCATTGCCGATGATGACCTTGCTGACCGGGCGATCGAGCTTCAATACGCGCGCATGATCCATATACACACGCATCATGTCGCTTTCGGCCGCGGCGGCAACCGATGGGGCGAGGGCGGCGATCGCGAATGCGAATATGGCGGCTCGGCCGGTCGCGAATGGCGTGGTCATGGCGGGTCCCTAGGTGGTGTTCACGCCATATTCACCGCTCTTGGTGAACGAACCGTTAAGTCGATTCTATCGAGGCCTTGCAGAGGCTTCGCCGTTTTCTGTTCGTTTACCCAAAAATCAGGGATGCTTCGTTAACCTTCAGGTAACCGCCTTCTTTAAGTCGATGGCAATGCGCCAGGACTAGTTTGGGGTTCATCCGATCAACGGCAACAGTTGGCGGAAGTGCTGAACAACAAACGTGAAGTAGGAGAATCATCATGAAGAAGATTTTTGCCCGTCTGATGAAGGACGAGTCCGGCGCGACCGCCATCGAGTATGGCCTCATTGCCGCGCTCATCTCCGTTGCCCTGATCGCAGGCGCAACGACCCTCGGCAACTCGCTGAACAGCACGTTCAACGGCCTCGGCGGCAAGCTGACCAGCACCACGGCTGGCAAGCTCTAATCGGGAAAGCAAGCGAGGAGAAATTCGCATGACGAAGATTTTCCATCGCCTGCTTCGGGATGAAACCGGCGCGACTGCCATTGAATATGGCCTGATCGCGGCTCTCATTTCCGTCGCCCTGATTGCTGGTGCAAGCACGCTCGGGAACTCGCTAGATTCCACGTTCAACGGGATCGGTGGCAAGATCACGACGAGCACGTCCGGCAAGCTCTGACGAACAGGTTTCGCAAGAACCTGTAATGGAGCCGCCCCCAAAAGGCGGCTCTATTGTTATCTGGAAGCCAGCAGGCATCGCAGATTGTTTGCTCTCACTTCGGAGGCAGGAAGCATGATTGAAGCTGCCATATTCGTGGTCTTCCCTTTTTGCCTGGGATTTGCGGCGTTTTCCGACCTGCTGACGATGACGATCCCGAACCGTGTTTCGGTGATCCTGCTTGGTGCCTTTTTCCTGGTGGCGCCAATGTCCGGCTTGGGGTTCGCCGAGATCGGCCTGCATCTGCTCGCGGCCGCCGCAGTCTTTGCCGCATGTTTTGCCCTGTTTGCGACGAACGTGATGGGCGGCGGGGACGCGAAGCTCCTGACGGCCTGCGCCATCTGGTTCGGCCTGACGTCGTCGTTGACGGCCTTCCTGCTTTATGTCTCGATCTTCGGCGGCGTGCTGACGCTCGCGGTGCTTTTGTTGCGCCAGCAGGAGGATACGATCCTTGCGAGCGGCATTCCTTTCCCGCAGCTTTTGCTCACGGCCAAGAAAATTCCTTACGGGATCGCGATCGCGCTTGGGGGCTTTGCCGCCTATCCCTCGTCGCCGCTTATGGAGGCGGCCTTCGCGCGGCTCACTTGAGAGGCATTTGAGCTGACTGGTCAGCTTTTGTTAACTGCGCTCATAAGTAATCCGTTAACCATAATTACACCAATTCCTGATCAATCTGAGCCTGGCATTTTTTCGGGGCTCGGAAACAATCATGAAACCGGTTCGCATCATCATACTGGCAGTGGCCGTTCTCTCGGCTGCGATGGCCGGTCTTTTGGCGATGAGGCTGACGGGCGCGCCTGCGCCACAGATGGCTGAACCGGTCGTCGAGCGTGCCCCCACCGTCAATGTGCTTGTCGCCAGCAAGAGCCTGCCCGTCGGATCGCGACTGGGCGGCGACAGCATCCAATGGATGGCCTGGCCGAAGGACGGCGTGGTCGATGGCATCATTACCGAAGAAAATCAGCCGACCGCGATCGATGATCTGAGCGGTGCCGTCGTGCGTCTGCCGATCTTCAACGGCGAACCCGTGCGCCACGAAAAGGTGGCAGATTCGTCCAGCCGCATCATGTCGTCGCTGCTGCCGGCCGGCAAGCGCGCCGTTGCGACCGAAATCACGGTCGCAACCGGTGCCGGTGGCTTCATCCTGCCGAACGACCGCGTCGACGTGATCATGGTGCGCAAGGGTGATGGCGAACTCTACCTGACCGAAACCGTGCTCAGCAATGTGCGTGTGCTCGCGATCGACCAACAGGTCGAGGAAAAGGATGACGGCACCAAGGCGGTGGTTGGAACCACGGCCACGCTGGAACTTACGCCCGACCAGTCGAAAGTGATGACGGTCGCGCAGCAGATGGCGGAACGTATTTCGCTGGCGCTCCGAAGCGTCGCCGACGCGCAGGAGTCTGACACGGACGCCGCGGACTATCTGCTGAGCGGCGACGGCCAACCGAACATTCAGGTCATCAAGTCCGGCTCCATCGTCAAGGGCGATGGAACGGTCGGCCAGACGCAGCAATGACAGACACGAGCAGGAACCAGGTGAGAACGGGGCATAAGGTGAAACGGAGCGGAAACAAATTTCGGGCGTCTGTCGCAGCCGGCCTATCATTCTGCCTGGCGGTTACCGGCATGTATCTGCCGGCGCCGACGGAAGCGTTTGCCGGCGCGTCCTCGGTCGTCCGCATCGTCGAAAGCGGCCCCGGCGTGAAGAAGAAGGTCAGCCTCGGTTTGAACAAGGCCGTAGTCGTCGATTTGCCTGCAGACGCGCATGATATCCTCGTTGCCGACCCGTCTCTCGCCGACGCCGTGACCCGTACGTCGCGGCGCATCTACCTCTTCGGCAAGTCCGTCGGCCAGACCAACATCTTCGTCTTCGGTCCCAATGGCGAGGAGATCGTCTCCCTCGACATCGAGGTCGAGCGCGACGTCTCCAGCCTTCAGTCCAACCTGCGCCGCTTCATTCCGGACGCCGATATCAATGTCGAGATCGTCTCGGACAACATCGTGCTGACCGGCACCGTGCGCACACCGCTCGATTCCACCCGTGCCGTCGACCTTGCCAAGGCCTTTCTTCAGGGCGGTGAGGCGACCACGCGCAACATCACGGCCCAGGGCAACAATGGTGACGCCGATATTTTCGCCGAAGACCGCCAGGTGTCGCAGATCGTCAATCTCCTGACTATCGATGGCGACGACCAGGTCAATCTCAAGGTCACCGTGGCCGAGGTCAGCCGCCAGGTGCTGAAACAGCTCGGCTTCAACGGCCGTGTTGGCGACGGCGAAAGCGGGATTGCTTTCCGAAATCCGGCCAACCTCGGCGATGCGGTCGGCGTCGGCGTGAACGCGATCATCAACAAGACGGTCGGCGGCACAGTGATTTCCAGCTACATTAACGCGATGGAGCAGGCTGGCGTCATGCGGACGCTGGCTGAGCCAAGCCTGACGGCGATTTCGGGCCAAGAAGCCAAGTTCTACGTCGGCGGCGAGTTTCGCCTGCCCGGAACCCAGGAAGTCACGATTGATGACAAGACCGGCGAGGAAAAGGTTACACGCGAAGTCAACGATGTCGAATACGGTATCCGCCTGAACTTCAAGCCGGTCGTCCTCGGCCCAGGGCGCATCAGCCTGAAGATCGAGACGAACGTCTCCGAGCCTACCTACGAGGGATCCGTCGTCACCGGCAACGGCAGGAACGCGATCCCTGGCAACACCTTCCTCGGCATCCGCAAGCGCGAGGCATCGACCAGCGTCGAACTGCCGTCCGGTGGTTCAATCGTGATCGCCGGCCTGGTTCAGGACAACATTCGCCAGGCGATGTCCGGCCTGCCGGGCGCTTCGAAGATCCCGGTGCTGGGCACGCTGTTCCGCAGCAAGGACTTCGTGCGCAACGAGACCGAACTGGTCATCATCGCCACGCCTTATCTGGTCCGTCCGGTCGCCAGAAGTGCGATCTCCCGACCCGACGACAACTTCAATCCGGCCAACGATCTCGACAGCTACTTCCTCGGCCGCGTGAACCGCATTTACGGCCGGCCGGAAGCGGCCGCTCCGGCAGGCCGTTACCACGGCAACGTTGGCTTCATCTACAAATAGGCTGGGTCATGACGCTTCGAACCGATTTCCACGTGAATTCCGAAAGGCCGAACGCCATGTCCTCAGGTCCGTCCGGAACATTCATCCGTCGCATGAGCCGGGCAGCCGTCCTGGTGCTGGCCGGTGCCCTGCTTGCCGGTTGCGGCACGAGGGACAATCTCGCGACTGGCTCCATCCCCGATGACTACCGCACCCGGCATCCGATTGTGCTCGCCGAGGGGGAACGCGTCATCGACATCCCGATCGCCTCGGGCGATCGCCGTCTTACTCAGGGTACGCGCGATGTCGTCGCCGGTTTTGCGGCCGACTATCGCAACTCGGCAAGCGGCGTCGTGCAGATCATGATGCCGCGGGGCGCTGCCAACAGCCACGCCGCCCAGGCGATGCGCCGGGAAATCCGCGGCGTGCTGGTGAATGCAGGCGTACCGGCCAAGAGGTTGCTGGAGACGAGCTACGACGCCGGACCCTATGGCGACGCGGCCCCTATCCGTCTGAGCTATGTGGCGATCACGGCACAGACGGGACCTTGCGGCACCTGGCCGGAAGACCTGAACCTCAACACCTTGGAAAACAAGAACTATTACAACTTCGGTTGCGCCTCGCAATCGAACCTGGCGGCCCAGCTTGCCAACCCGACGGACCTCCTCGGTCCGCGTCAGATGTCGCCGATCGACGCCGAGCAACGCGGCCAGGTGATCACGGATTGGCGTGGAACCGAGAAGAAGGACGGCACGGTCATCACCTTCAACTGATATCGGCTGGATGAAAAGATGAGTACCATCGATTACAGGATCGAGACTGGCACCGAGGGGGACGACCCGTCCTTCGATGCGCGTATGAGCGATCTGGAGCAGGTTCGTCCGTTGCCGCGGATTTCGATCCACGCGTTTTGCGAAAGCAACGCGATGTTGCAGCTGATGGAGCGGTGCGGCCAGGATCGGCGCATGGCGAAAGTTAGCCTGCGCATCAACAGCGGCAGCATCGATGCCGCCGCCAACATGTTCGCGACCGTATCGACGCCCAACCTGATCATTCTCGAGACGGCGACGGAACCTCGGTCGCTGCTGACCGAACTGGCGCCGCTGGCGGAAGTCTGTGACCCCAGCACCAAGGTGATCCTCGTCGGCAAGCACAACGATATCGGGCTCTACCGCGAACTCATCCGCAACGGCATTTCCGAATACATGGTCGCGCCGGTCTCGATGCCGGACATTCTCACTGCCGTTTCGGCGATCTTCGTCGACCCGGATGCCGAGCCCTTGGGGCGAAGCATCGCCTTCATCGGTGCGAAGGGCGGTTGTGGATCGTCCGTGATCGCGCACAATTGCGCCTGGGGCATCTCCAGCCTATTCTCGACCGAAACGATTCTCGCTGATCTCGACTTGCCCTATGGCACCGCCAACATCGATTTCGACCAGGATCCGCCGCAGGGCATCGCCGAGGCGGTCTTTGCGCCGGAGCGCCTGGACGAGGTATTTCTCGATCGCCTGCTGACCAAGTGCTCCGAGCACCTGTCGCTGCTTGCGGCACCTTCGATGCTCGACCGCGCCTATGATTTCGAGACCGGGGCTTTCCACCCCATCCTCGAGATCCTGCAGCGCAGCGCCCCCGTCTCCGTTCTCGACATTCCGCATCTGTGGACGGACTGGACACGGTCCGTGCTCGGCGAAGCCGACGAGGTGGTGATCACGGCGATCCCGGACCTTGCGAGCCTGCGCAACACCAAGAACCTGCTCGACGCCCTGAAGAGGCTGCGCCCCAACGACAAGCCGCCCCACCTGGTGCTGAACCAGGTCGGCATGCCGAAACGGCCGGAGATCGCCGCCAACGAGTTCTGTGATTCGCTGGAAATCGAAGCCGCGGCCATCATTCCCTTCGATGCTGCCCTGTTCGGTAACGCTTCGAACAGCGGGCGGATGATCGCCGAAATCGACAAGAAAGCGCCGGCTGCTGAAACCTTCTCGCAGCTCGCACATCTTCTGACCGGCCGCGTGACGATGAAGAAGGCCCGGCGCGGCGGCCTCGGCAAGATGCTTGCAGCGCTCGGCAGGAAATAGGACGTAGGATTACGCAGATGTTTGGCAAGCGCGGAAACGAAGGCTTCGGCAAAGGCGGCGGCACCCCGGTTTCCGCCCCTCCGCCGATCGTGGCTGCGGTGCAAGCGCCGGTGGTCGAGCGCGCCGTTCCGGTTCTTGCCGAAACGCCCTCCGCTGGTGCCAGGCCGCCGACGCCCGCTCCGCCGGCAAGACGGCGGCAGGCGCGGACGGAAGACTACTACGACACGAAATCGCAGGTCTTCTCCGCGCTGATCGACACGATCGATCTGTCGCAGCTCGCCAAGCTCGATACGGAGAGCGCGCGCGAGGAAATCCGCGATATCGTCAACGACATCATCACGATCAAGAACTTCGCGATGTCGATCTCCGAGCAGGAGGAATTGCTCGACGATATCTGCAACGACGTTCTGGGGTACGGTCCGCTCGAACCGCTGCTTGCCCGCGACGACATCGCCGACATCATGGTCAACGGTGCAGGCCAGACCTTCATCGAAGTCGCCGGTAAAGTGCAGGAATCGGAAATCCGCTTCCGCGACAACGCGCAGCTTCTTTCGATCTGCCAGCGCATCGTCGGCCAGGTCGGTCGCCGCGTCGACGAATCGAGCCCGATCTGCGACGCCCGCCTGCCGGACGGGTCCCGCGTCAACGTCATTGCCCCACCGCTCGCCATCGACGGCACGGCGCTTACCATCCGCAAGTTCAAGAAAGACAAGCTGACGCTCGAGCAGCTGGTCCGCTTCGGCTCGATAACGCCAGAGGGCGCCGTTCTCCTGCAGATTATCGGTCGCGTCCGCTGCAACATCGTCATTTCGGGCGGCACGGGCTCGGGCAAGACGACGCTTCTCAATTGCCTGACACGCTATATCGACACGGATGAGCGCGTGATCACCTGCGAAGACACGGCCGAACTCCAATTGCAGCAGCCGCATGTCGTGCGCCTCGAAACCCGCCCACCGAACATCGAAGGCGAAGGCGAGATCACCATGCGCGATCTCATCAAGAACTGCCTGCGCATGCGCCCCGAACGCATCATCGTCGGCGAAGTGCGCGGCCCGGAAGTCTTCGACCTGTTGCAGGCGATGAACACCGGCCATGACGGCTCGATGGGAACCATCCACGCCAACACGCCGCGCGAATGCCTGAGCCGCATGGAATCTATGATCGCGCTTGGCGGTTATACGCTGCCGGCAAAGACCGTGCGCGAGATCATCGCCGGATCGGTGGACGTGATCATCCAGGCGTCCCGCCTTCGCGATGGTTCCCGCCGCATCACCCACATCACCGAGGTGGTGGGCATGGAAGGCGACGTGATCATCACCCAGGACCTGATGCGCTACGAGATCGATGGCGAAGACGCCGGCGGGCGGATCATCGGCCGCCACATGTCGACCGGCATCGGCCGGCCGCACTTCTGGGATCGCGCGCGCTACTTCAACGAGGACAAGCGACTGGCCGCGACCCTCGACGCGATGGACAAGGGCTAGGAGCTGCGATGTTCGGGATAGACATCACCGTTATGGCGCTAGCGGCCCTCGTCGCCATATCGGCGGCGGCGCTTGCCTACGGCCTGCTGTTCTCGCGCATCGAAAGCGAAAAGAAGGCGGAAGGCCGCGTGCGCAAGATCAGCGCGGCGGAAACCGACCGCGCCAAGATGAAGGCCGCGCGCGACCGCGTGAGCGAACTGTCGAAACGGCGAAAATCCGTCCAGGATTCGCTGAAAGAATTGGAAAAGAAGCAGCAGGAACGCTCGGCAAAGACAGCGCCCTCGATGAAGGTGCGTCTCACCCAGGCGGACCTGTCGATCTCCATCGGGCGCTTTTATCTGTTCAGCGCGCTCTTCGGCTTTTTCGCCTTTCTGGTCGTGCTGATACTGGGCGCCGGGCTCCCCATTGCCGTCGGCTTCGGCCTGGTCGCCGGGCTCGGCCTGCCGCGCTGGTTCATCGGCTACCTGGTCAAGCGGCGCTGCAAGAAGTTCCTCGAGGAATTCCCGAACGCGCTTGAGGTCATGGTCCGCTCGATCAAGTCGGGCCTTCCCTTGAACGACGCGCTACGTCTCATCGCCGCCGACGGCCAGGAGCCGGTCAAGACCGAGTTTCGCCGCGTGGTGGAATCCCAGCAGGTGGGCCTGAGCGTGACCGAAGCCTGCGCCCGTATGGTCAACAGCATTCCCCTGCCGGAGGTGAATTTCTTCGCCATCGTGATCGCCATCCAGGCGCAGGCGGGCGGCAATCTCTCGGAAGCCCTAGGCAACCTGTCGAAGGTCCTGCGCGAGCGCAGGAAGATGAGAGCGAAGGTCAGTGCCATGTCGATGGAAGCCAAGGCCTCGGCCTGCATCATCGGCGCCCTGCCGTTCATCGTCGCGCTTTTGGTCTACCTGACATCGCCCGCCTACATGATGGTGCTTTTCACCGACCCCCGCGGTCATCTGATCATCGGTGCCGGCCTGTTCTGGATGAGCATTGGCATTTGGGTGATGCGCAACATGATCAACTTCGACATCTGAGGGGCGTCGATGAGCACTGACCTGATCAAGACCCTGACCGATCCCAACGTCGTCGTCGCCATTCTGGTTTCGCTCGCCGTGCTCGCAACCTTCTATTCGCTGATCGTGCCGCTGTTCGATCGCGGCGATCTCGGCAAGCGGATGAAGTCCGTTGCGACCGAGCGCGAGCAGATCCGGGCGCGCGAACGCGCGCGGCTTGCCGCCGAGGTTCAAAACGGCCGGGCAAGCCTGCGCGGGCAGAACAACGCCTCCATCCGCCAGGTCGTCGAACGGCTCAACCTGCGCTCGGCGCTCGTCGACGATAATACCGTCAACCGGTTGAAAATGGCCGGCTTCCGTTCGCAGAACGCGCTCAACACCTTCCTGTTCGCGCGCTTCTGCCTGCCCTTCCTGTTTCTGCTCGTCGCGCTCGTCTATATCTTCGTACTCGGCAATTTTGCCGACAAGCCGCTGATGGTGCGGCTCTTCTTTGCGATCGGCTTTGCCTATCTTGGCTTTTATGCGCCGAACATCGTCGTGGCCAACGCCATCACCAAGCGCCAGGCGTCGATACGCCGGGCCTGGCCGGATGCGCTGGATCTCCTGCTGATCTGCGTCGAATCGGGCGTGTCGATGGAGCTCGGCATGCGTCGCGTCGCCGACGAGGTGGCATCGCAATCGCAGCAACTGGCGGAAGAGCTGGTGCTGACGACGGCGGAACTGTCGTTTCTGCCCGAGCGCCGGGTTGCACTTGAAAATCTCGGACAGCGCACCGGCCTCGACGAGGTGAAATCCGTGGTCCAGGCACTGATCCAGGCGGACCGCTACGGTACGCCGATCGCTCAGGCCCTGCGTGTGCTAGCGCAGGAAAGTCGCGACCAGCGCATGACGGCAGCCGAGAAGAAGGCGGCTGCACTGCCGCCGAAGCTGACTGTACCGATGATCCTGTTCTTCCTGCCGGTGCTGGTCGCCGTCATCCTTGGACCCGCGGGCATCCAGGTCGCCGACAAATTCTAGGCAGCGGCGCCGCTGTCGGCGCTCTACAATCATGGGCGGTAGATGGGAAGCGCTAGAGGCGCCAGGAGCGTCTCTGAAGAACGCGGCGCGCCTTTAGTTGGCGACCTTCTTGTCGTCGGCCTTGGCGAGCTCTTTCCATGCGCCCTGCTGCGAAAGCATTGAGCGCAGATAGGCGACGTTCGCTTCCGCCTGCTCGCTGGAAAGCTCCTGGCGGGCGATCGTCTCGGCTTCCTGGAAGCGGCCCTGAAGGCCGACGGCGAGCGCGAGGTTCTGGCGCACGCTGCTGTCGGCGCCGGGCTGGCTTGCCGCCAACTTGAGATAGGTTTCGGCGGTGCGAAGGTCCTTGGTCAAAAGATAGGACATGCCGAGATTCGAGAGTACTGACGGCTCGTTCGGCTTGAGGTCGAGAGCCTCGCGGTAGCGCAGTCGCGCCTCCTGGGCGCGGCCCAGCTGGTCGAGGATTGCGCCCTCGGCCGATTTCAGCTTCCAGTCTGGACGGTCGGGTGTCTGCGCTCGGCCGATTGTCGCAAGCGCCTGCTCGAGCTGACCGGCGGCGGCCTGTGCCTTGCCGTAGGCGCCGAGCACTTCGCGGTCCGACGGATGGTTGATCGCGACCTGCTGCATCACCGCAAGCGCCTGCTCATTGCGGCCAGTCATGCGCAGGAGATTGGCATAGTTGAGGCCCGCTTCGCGATCCTTGGGGTTCTTTTCATACGCCTGGCCGATGCTTTCGGCAGCGGCCGAAAGCTCAGGCGCGGTCATCGACTGCACCGGTTTTGACGTTCTGGAGATCGACCCTGTCGTCAGTTCCTTCTTCGGCTGGTTGGCGCAGCCGGCAAGCGAAAGCGCCACCAGCGCGATCGCCGCGCCCTGCAAGAAACGGGCGCGTTTCGAGGATGAGGTCGTATATTTGGCCATGTGTGTCCCCAGCATGCATTCGCGCACCTGAACTTCAGACAACACCGGCGCAACTTTCACTCCAGCAATAATCTGTTAACCCTAACAGAGCGTTAATGGCGCGATTCCATCTCTGTCAGCCGAGGACTTTCATGGCTCCCTATCAGTTCATCGAGCGGCCGTCGCCGTTCAACACCAGCGCCGGCAAGACCCTGCCGATCTTCGCCGTCACGCCGGCGCATATCGAGACGGGGACGATCGACCCGATCGCTTTGGACTGGGCGCGCAAGGCATGCTTTACGGCCGAGTCCGGCGCGGTGTTGTTGATCCCGTCCGCCGACGGCCATCTTGGCGGCGCGCTCTTCGGCCTCGGCAGCAACCCGTCGGAAGCGCCGTTCCTCGCAGGCAAGCTGGCGCGGGCGCTGCCGGCCGGCAAATGGCATATCGAAACGGCACCGCTGACGGCCAACCGGCTGGCGCTCGGCTACGGCCTCGGCTCCTATCGCTTCGAGCGCTACAAGTCCGCCAAGGGCGAACCGCCGACGCTGCTCATCCCCGCCGATGCGGACGCGACCGACATCAAGCGCCAGCTCGCTGGCGTGTTCCTCGCCCGTGACCTCATCAACACGCCGACCAACGACATGGGACCGGAAGCGCTCGAAGGCGCGTTCCGCGCGCTTGCCGCCCACTACAAGGCCGATGTTTCGGTCATAACCGGCGAAGCGCTGCTGACGCAGAACTTCCCGCTGGTTCACACCGTCGGCCGCGCCAGCGCCGAGGCTCCGCGCCTGCTGGAGCTGCGCTGGGGCAAGAAGGGCCACAAGAAGGTAACGCTCGTCGGCAAGGGCGTGTGCTTCGATACGGGCGGTCTCGACATCAAGCCGTCGGCCTCCATGCTGCTGATGAAGAAGGACATGGGCGGTGCCGCCAACGTCCTTGGCCTGGCGCTAATGATCATGGACGCCAAGCTCAAGGTGGATCTGCGCGTCATCGTGCCGGTGGTCGAAAACTCTATTTCCGCCAATGCCTTCCGGCCGGGCGACATCTATCGCAGCCGCAAGGGCCTGACCGTGCAGATCGACAATACCGATGCCGAAGGCCGGCTGATCCTTGCCGACGCGCTCGCCTATGCTGACGAAGAGAAGACGGATCTGCTCGTCGACATGGCGACGCTGACCGGTGCCGCGCGCGTCGCGCTCGGCCCGGATCTGCCGCCTTTCTTCACCGACGATGCCGATCTGGCCCACGATCTGACGGAAGCAAGCCTCGAGGTCGACGATCCGATGTGGCGCATGCCGCTCTATAACGGGTATGACAAGGATGTCTCGGCCCGCATCGCCGACCTCACCAACGCGCCTGCGGGCGGCATGGCCGGATCGATCACTGCGGCACTCTTCCTCCGGCGCTTCGTCACCAACGCCAAGAGCTGGGTCCATTTCGATATCTTCGGCTGGGCTCCGTCCGAGCGCCCGCATTCGACGGTTGGCGGGGAGGCGCAGGCAATCCGTGCGCTTTACCAGCACGTCCAGAAGATGACGAGGTAACCGCAACCAGGCGTAACCGGCAAAGAAACGCTTGCGTAACGATCCGCCGCTATCGTGGCGGATCAGTATCACGCGTAGGAGCCGCCATTGCCGATCGAGCTAACGCCCTCCCAGGCCCTCGGGCTTTGGCATTCGGTGTCGCTCGCCCAGGTTCGCGTCGACAGCCGCGACCTGACCTTGCGGCAGCTGGCGATCCTGCTGCACATCTACCTCGTGCCGCCGCCGCACACCGTGCGTGGATTGGCGGCGACGCTTGGGGTCACCAAGCCGGTCATCACCCGCGCGCTCGACACCATGGGAGCGCTTGGACTTGTCGATCGCACCCGCGACGAGCGTGATCGCCGCAACGTCGTCATCAAAAGGACAGTCGAGGGTGCTCTCTATCTTGAAAAATTCGGTGACCTGATCATTGATCAGGGCCGCAAGCAGCTGAAGTGAGTAGACATGTCGACACCGCCCGATCGCCGCCTGAACGCCTATCGCCCCGACCTCGCAGAGAGCCGGCTACGCGGTGTCGTGCAAGCCGAACGCTACGTCGAGGGAAGCGTTGCGCGCATCTCTGTTCCGGTTGCGCCCCTGCGGGCCAAGCCCGATCTCGCCTGCGGCACCGACACCGAGCTGCTGCTCGGCGAATCCGTTCGGGTACTCGACACCAACGAAAGCTGGTGTTGGGTGAAGGCCGATCTCGACGGCTATGTCGGCTATCTTCCGGAGTATTGCCTTGCGCCGGTGGTCAAGAGCCCGACCCATATCGTGACGGCGCCGCGCACCTTCGTCTATACCGGCCATGATCTGCGTTTCCCGACGGTCTATCCGCTGTCGATGGGCAGCCGGTTGACGGTTGTCGATGAACGCGAAACGAGGGGCACGCGCTACTTTCTGCTCGACGGCGGCCAGGCGGTCATCGCCAATCACTGCATCGAGGTCGGCAGTGTCGTGCCGGGAGACTATGTCTCGGTCGCTGCCCGCTTCGTCGAAACACCCTATCTCTGGGGCGGGCGTTCCGGCTTCGGCATCGATTGCTCCGGCCTTGTGCAATTGTCGATGATGATGGTCGGCAGGCAGGCGCCGCGCGATTCCGACATGCAGGCGACGGGGTTGGGAACGCCGATTGGGCGCGAAGAGCTCACACGCGGCGACCTCGTCTTCTGGAAAGGGCACGTCGCGCTGATGGAGGACGACGAAACCCTGATCCACGCCAACGGTCACACGATGACGGTTGCGCGAGAGGGCTTGGAGGCCTCGATCGAGCGGATTGGCTGGCTCTATGAGCAGCCGACGGGCTACCGCCGTCCCTGAGCGCCCGCAAACGGAGCGTAGGGGGGCGCGAGCCTCCGCAATCGTAGCCGATGAAGGCAAAACACCCGTTCACGTCGCAGAATGCGACGCTGCGTCTCTGCCAGGAGGCTCGGCGTGGCAAGCGTCGCACCTCGCTTTCGCTGGATCAGTAGCCGGCTACTTTGTCGACGACGTGTTCGAGCGCCTGTCCGCCTTCGAAGCGGGCGATCTGCTGCTCCACATGGCGGAAGAGGGCCTTGACGTCGGAGGATGCCGCCACGTGCGGTGTGACGTAGACGTTGGGCAGGGTCCAGAAGCGGCTGTCCTGGGCAAGCGGCTCCTGCTCGAAAACGTCGAGCGAGGCACCAGCGAGCACGCCGCTGTCGAGCGCCTTCAGGATGTCCGCTTCGACCTGGCTACCGCCGCGGCCGGCATTGATGAAGACAGGCGCGCCGAACGGGCCGTTACGGCTGAGCCTTGCAAACAGGCGCAGGTTGAAAATGCCGCGGGTGTCCGGCGTCAGCGGCAGCAGGCCGACAAGGAAGTCGCTGCGTGCCAGGAAGCTGTCGAGTTCGTTGCCGCCAAAGGTCTCGATGCCGGCGACGTCGCGCTTGCTGCGCGACCAGCCGATGACCTTGAAGCCCATGGCCGAGAGCTTGCGGGCGGCGTCCTGGCCAAGCACGCCCATGCCCATGATGCCGACGGTGATGTCGGCGGCTTCCGGCTGGGTCAGGTCGCGCCATTCGCGTTTCGCCGCCTGCGCCTCGTAGGTGCGGTGCTGGCGCAGGTGCATGAGGCACTGCATGACCACCCATTCGCTCATGCGCGTCGTCAGCGTCTGGTCGACGAAGCGCACGAGCGGCACTTCGGGAAGGCCCGGCAAGGTCAGGACGTGGTCGACGCCGGCGCCGCCGGAGAACACCACCTTGAGATCCGGCGCCCGGTCGAACAGGTCCGGTGCCGATTTCCAGACGACTGCATAGTCGATGCCGGAGAGGTCGCGGTTGTGGTGCACGGCATCGGCGCGGTTGATCACCTCGCGATCCGGGAAGGCCCCGCGAAGCGCCGCCTCGACCTCCTCCGGAATGAACTTCAGATCGACGATGACGGGGCTTTTTGCGGACATTCGGGCACCTATTGACGGATCGCGGTCAAGTTGACGGCTTCGAGGTTGAAGGCGGCAGCCATCAGCGCCTTCGTGTAGTCCTGGCTCGGGGCATTGAAGATGCGTTCGGCCGGGCCCTGCTCAACCACCTTGCCCATGCGCATCACGATCATCTCGTTGGCAAGGGCGCGCACGACCTTGAGGTCGTGGCTGATGAACAGATAGGCGAGGTCGTGTTTGCTCTGCAGGTCCCGCAGGAGGTCGACCACCTGCGCCTGCACGCTCATGTCGAGCGCCGAGGTCGGCTCGTCGAGCATCACGAATTGCGGCTTAAGCACCATGGCGCGGGCAATGGCGATGCGCTGCCGCTGGCCACCGGAGAACTCGTGCGGATAGCGCCAGCGGGTCGCGGGATCGAGGCCCACTTCTTCGAGCGCCGCCGCGACGCGGGCGTCGCGCTCGTTGTCGGATAGGGAGCGCTCGTGGATTTTCAGGCCCTCGGCGATGATATCGGCCACCGACATGCGCGGGCTGAGTGAGCCGTAGGGATCCTGGAAGACGATCTGCATCCGGTTTCGAAGCGGCCGCATCTCGTTGAAGCTGTAGCGGTCGATGTCCTTGCCGATGAAGGCGATGCGACCCTTCGACGAGATCAGCCGCGTCAACGCAAGCCCGAGCGTCGTCTTGCCGGAGCCGGATTCGCCGACGACGCCGAGTGTCTGGCCTGCACGCAGCTTCAGATCGATGCCGTCGACGGCCTTCACATGATCGACCACCTTGCGCAGGAATCCCGCCTTGATTGGGAACCACACCTTCATCTCAGAGGCTTCCATCACGATCGGCTTCGACGCGTCAGACGGCGGCGGATTGCCCTTCGGCTCGGAGGCGAGCAGATGGCGGGTGTAGGCATGCTGCGGATTGGCAAAGATCTCGGCGGTCGGTCCCGTTTCAACGATCTTGCCCTTGGTCATGACGCAGACCCGATCGGCGATCTTGCGCACGATGCCGAGGTCATGGGTGATGAACAGCATCGACATGCCGTGCTCATCCTTGAGCGTCTTCAACAGCTCGAGGATCTGTGCCTGCACGGTGACGTCGAGTGCGGTCGTCGGCTCGTCGGCGATCAAGAGTTCCGGTCGGTTGGCGAGCGCCATCGCGATCATCACACGCTGGCGCTGGCCACCCGAGAGCTCGTGCGGATAGGCGCTCAGCCGCTTCTCCGGCTCGCGGATGCCGACCTGGTTGAGCAGCTCGAGAATGCGCGTGCGCCGCGCTGCACCCTCCAGCCCCTGGTGCAGTTCGAGGATCTCGCCGATCTGCCGCTCGATCGAATGCAGCGGGTTGAGCGAGGTCATCGGCTCCTGGAAGATCATGGTGATGTCGTTGCCGCGGGCGTGGCGCAGCTCCGCATCGCTGGCTTTCAGCAGGTCCTTGCCGTTGAAGACGATTTCGCCGCTCGGGTGGCTGGCGGACGGGTAGGGCAAGAGCTTCAGGATCGAGTTGGCCGAGACCGATTTGCCCGAACCGGATTCGCCGACAAGCGCCACGGTCTCGCCGCGCCTGATGTCGAAGGAGATATGGTCGACGGCAACGGAGGTGTTGCCGCCCTGGTGAAAGGCGACGGAAAGGTCACGGACGGAGAGGATTGGATCTGTCATCGTCGCGCTCACCGGAACGTCTTTCTCGGATCGAAGGCATCGCGCGTCGCTTCGCCCACGAAGATCAGCAGCGACAGCATCAGCGACATGACGCAGAAGGCCGTCAGCCCCAGCCAGGGCGCCTGCAGGTTGGACTTGCCCTGGGCGATCATCTCGCCGAGCGAGGGCGATCCCGGCGGCATGCCGAAGCCGAGGAAGTCGAGCGAAGTCAGCGTCGTGATCGAGCCAGAGAGGATGAAGGGCAGGAAGGTCAGCGTCGCCACCATCGCGTTCGGCAGGAGGTGGCGATACATGATCGTGCCATTGCCGACGCCGAGCGCGCGTGCCGCGTTGACGTATTCGAAATTGCGAGCCCGCAGGAACTCGGCGCGCACGACACCGACGAAACCGACCCAGGAGAACAAGAGCATGATACCAAGCAGGATGAAGAAGCCTGGCGGCAGGATCGCGGCGATGATCAGGAGAATGTAGAGCACCGGCATCGACGACCAGATCTCGATGAAACGCTGCATCAGGAGGTCGGTCCAGCCGCCGAAATAACCCTGGATGGCGCCGGCGGTGACACCGATCACCGCCGAGGCGATGGTGAGCGTCAGGCCGAAGAGCACCGAGATGCGGAAGCCATAGATCATGCGCGCAAAGACGTCGCGGGCCTGGTCATCGGTGCCGAGCCAATTGAGGTTTCCGACGATGCAGTTCCGGTCGTTGGTCTTGTCAGGGTAGGCGGAGCAGCGCTCTTCCTTGTCCATCAGCCAGAACGGCTTGGTCGGCGCCGAATGCGGGATGTTGGAATTGACCGTCTGGTAGGAATAGCGCACCGGCGGCCAGATCATCCAGCCATTGGCCTCGATCTCGTCGCGGATGAAGTCGGAGCGATAGTCGGTCTCGGCCAGGAAGCCGCCGAACTTTTCCTCCGGATAGTCGATGACGACAGGGAACAAAAGCTCGCCCTTGTAGGAGGCGATGATCGGCTTGTCGTTGGCGATCAGTTCACCGACCAGGCTGAGCCCGAACAGCGCCAGGAACAGCCAAAGCGACCAGTAGCCCCGTCGGTTCGCCTTGAAATTCTGCCAGCGGCGCTGGTTGACCGGTGACAACCAGCCACGCGGCGCCACAGCGGTCGGGGACGTTGCGAGGCTTGCCATCAGACGTCCCTCCGCTCGAAATCGATGCGCGGATCGACCCAGGTGTAGATGAGGTCCGACAGCAGGCTGACGAGCAGGCCCATCAGCGAGAAGATGAAGAGCGTGGCAAAGACGATCGGATAGTCGCGCTTGACGACCGAATCATAGCCGAGCCGGCCGAGGCCATCGAGCGAGAAGATGTATTCGATCAAAAGCGAGCCGGTGAAGAAGGCCGAGATGAAGGCGCCGGGGAAGCCGGCGATGATGATCAGCATGGCGTTGCGGAAGACGTGGCCATAGAGCACCTGGCCGTCGGTCAGGCCCTTGGCCCGTGCCGTCGTTACATACTGCTTCTTGATTTCGTCGATGAAGGAATTCTTGGTGAGCAGCGTCGTCGTCGCAAAGGCCGAGAGCAGCAGCGTGATCAGCGGCAGCGTCATGTGCCAGATGTAGTCGAGGATCTTCTGCCACCAGGGCAAATCCCAGAAATTGTCGGAGACGATGCCACGCAGCGGGAACCAGTCGAAGAACGAGCCGCCGGCAAAGACGACGATCAGCAGGATGCCGAAGAGGAAGCTCGGCACGGCGTAGCCGATGACGATGATGCCCGAGGTCCAGACGTCGAAGGCAGAACCGTCGGATACGGCCTTCTTGATGCCGAGCGGGATGGAGATCGCGTAGGAGAATAGAAGGATCCACAGCCCGAGCGAGATCGAGACCGGCATCTTCTCCTTGATCAGATCGATCACCGAGGTGTTGCGGAAGAAGCTCTCGCCGAAATCGAAGCGGAGATAGTTCCACATCATGGTAGCGAAGCGTTCGAGCGGTGGCTTGTCGAAGCCGAATTGCTTTTCGAGCTTGGCGATGAACTCCGGGTCGAGCCCTTGAGCGCCGCGATAGCGCCCGCCTTCGTCGCCGCCGGCCTGCATCAGGTCGCCGCTGCTGCCCGACAGGCGATCGGAGCCGCCGGCATTGGTCAGGTCCGAGATCACCTGCTCGACCGGGCCGCCGGGCGCGAATTGCACCACGATGAAGGAGATCGCCATGATCCCGAAGATCGTCGGGATCATCAAAAGCAGGCGGCGCAGGATGTAGGCACCCATCAGGCGGGCCTTTCGATCGACGTGTGGGCGGTGGCCCGGACCGGCGAAGCGTCGGCAAGCCGTCTATGGTGTCTCAATCCCTGTGTCTCCTTGCGGCTGTCAGGCCCGGATCGGGGCTTGTTTCAGTGATTCGTTTTTTTGCATTTGGAATCGAGACGCCATTCGAGTGCAAGGACTTCATTTGGGGGAGGCGTTTTTCGACCACCACGCGTCCGGAAAGCCTATTCCGTAGTAGGGCAGTTCCTGCGGACGGGCGAGCTGGTTCCAGTAAGCCACGCGAACCGAGCGCGAGTAGAACAGCGGAACCACGAAGTGATGGGCGAGAAGAACGCGATCGAGGGCCCGTGTTGTTGCCACCAGTTCGTCGCGGTTGGGCGCGAAGATGATCCTGCGGATGAGTTCGTCGATCGCCGGATCGGATATGCCGGCATAGTTTCGCGATCCCTGCTGATTGACCGAAGCCGAACCCCAGTAGTCGATCTGCTCGTTGCCGGGTACCAGTGTTTGCGCCCATATGCCGTAGATCATGTCATAGTCGAAGCTTCGGACGCGGTTGGTGTATTGCGAATCGTCGACGGTCCGGATGCGCGCATCGATGCCGATCTTCTTCACGCTGTTGATGAACGGCGTGACGGTGCGCTCGAACGACGGGTTGGCCAAGAGTAATTCGAAGCTGAAGGGCTCGCCGCTCTTTACGTTGACCAGGCGGTTGCCCTTGAGTTCGTAGCCCGCCTCCTTGAACAGCGCCAGCGCCTTGCGCAGGTTGTCGCGCACCTTCTGCGGGTCGCCGTTGACCGGGTTCGCGTAGGGCACGGTGAAGACTTCTGGAGGAACCTTGTCCTTCAGTTCCTCCAGAATGGCCTTCTCGCGTCCTTCCGGCAAAGCCTTGGAGGCAAGCTCGGTGCCCCAGAAATAGCTGTCGACACGCTGGAAGGCGTTGTAGGCGAGGTTGCGGTTCAGGTCCTCGAAGTCGAAGGCGTAGTTCAGCGCCTCGCGCACGCGCTGATCCTTGAATTTGTCGCGGCGCATGTTCGGCACGAAGGCTTGCATGATGCCGGCTGCGCGCAGCGGATTCTCGATCTCCTCGCGGACCACACGGCCATCCTTCATCGCCGGAAAGTCATAGGCGGTCGCCCAGTGACTGGCGCTGTTGTCCTGGTAGAAATCGACGTTGCCGGCGCGGAAGGCTTCGAACTGCACGTTCCTGTCGCTGAAGAAGGCATAGCTGATCACGCCGAAATTATATTGCCCGACATTGACGTTGAGGCTCTTGCCCCAATAGTCGTCCCTGCGTTCGAAGCGGATCGAGCCGCCGGCCTGGAACGACGCAATCTTGTAGGGGCCTGAGCCCATCACCGGCTCCAGCGTCGTGCGGCTGATGTCGCGCTTGTTGCCCTTCTCGTCCTCGCCTTCCCACCAGTGTTTCGGCACGATGGGGAACTGGCCGAGGATGTTCGGCATTTCGTGGTTGTTCTTCTCGTCGAAGCGGAAGGTGACGTCGCGGTCGCCAGTCTTTTCCGCCGAAACCACGTGGCGGTAGTAGTTGGACAGAAGCGGATTGTGTTCCTTCACTTTTTCGAACGAAAAAACCACGTCCTCCGGCGTCACAGGCTTTCCGTCAGCCCACTTGGCCTCGGCGCGCAGGCGAAACGTCGCGGAGGAAATATCGTCGGGATAGGAAACGCCCTCGGCCAGCAGCCCATAGGCGGTTGTGATCTCGTCCTCGGCCGATTTCATCAACGTATCGAAGACGAGCGAGGTTACGCCGCTCGCCGCCTCGCCCTTGGAGAGAATTGGATTGAAGGTATCGAATGTACCGCTCTCCGACAGGCGCAGCTCTCCACCCTTGGGAGCGTCAGGATTGACGTAGTCGAAGCGCGCAAAATCGGGCTTGTATTTCAGTTCACCGATTGACGATGTTCCGTAGCGCCAGACGGGCTGTTCTTGGGCATTGCCTGCAGGAGGGAGGAGAAGAAACGCCGCTGTCAGTAGCGAGGCAGCGAGGCCAGGTTTCACGGTCCTGCAGAAGTTTGGCATCCAGCCGGTACCCCTTATATTTCAATCTTCTTTTGCGAGAGCATAGGCGAAATCAGGGCAAATGACAGGCACTGCCGCAAATCAGGCCAAATTTTTGAGTCACATCCCGGTGATTCACAAGCGTGTAACGCGTAAGGCTGAGGCAAAGACGGGGCCTTAGGATCGGGGTTCGCCGGAGAGGCATGCCGCACATCGGCGCCGCTCGCCGCGAGACAAACGGGACGAAATTCAATGATTGCTCCATTTCGACGTTGCGGCTCGGCGTTTCTTGCGCTGCTGCTCGGAACAAGCCTCCTGATCGCCGACAACGCCGCGGCGGACGAAACGCCGGCCAAGGCGCTTTTCGGCGCCAAGGCCCTGCCTGCCGAGATGGCGGCAAATTCCTACGGCTTCTATGCGAAGGGATGCCTAGCCGGCGGTGTCGCCATCCCGACCGACGGGCCGACCTGGCAGGCAATGCGGCTGTCGCGCAACCGCCGCTGGGGCCATCCGCAGATGATCGCGCTGATCGAGCAGTTTTCCCACGACGCCGCCGACAAGGTCGGCTGGCCGGGCCTGTTGCTCGGCGATATCTCGCAGCCACGCGGCGGGCCGATGCTGTCGGGCCACGCCTCGCACCAGATCGGGCTCGATGCCGATATCTGGCTGACGCCGATGCCGCAACGCACGCTTACCTATCGCGAGCGCGAGGACATCTCCGCCACCTCGATGTTGCAGAAGAACAAATTCCTGACGGTCGACCGTTCGATCTGGACGCCGAAGCACGCGCAGCTGATCATGTTGGCGGCGAGCTACCCGCAGGTGGAGCGCGTCTTCGTCAATCCGGCGATCAAGAAGAAGCTTTGCGATACCTGGACGGGCGACCGCACCAATCTTGGCAAGGTCCGGCCGATCTACGGCCACGATTATCACTTCCACATCCGCATCAAGTGCCCCGCCGGCGCTTCGACCTGCAAGGACCAGGCGGAAGTGCCGGCGGGCGACGGCTGCGACAAGTCGCTGGCCTGGTGGTTCACCGACGAGCCATGGGCGAAGCCGACCAAGAAGCCGGACGCAAAGCCCGTCAAGCCGAAGGTGACGACGCTTGCCGACTTGCCGAAGGCCTGCGCTCTGGTCCTGAACGGCCCGGCGCCGGCCTCAGAAGCGGCCGCCACTTTTGGCACGGCCTACCGGGCTGCCGCGCCGGCCGCAGCGAACGATAGTATCGAGCAGGTGATCGGTGCGTCCGGTGATGTCCCGCCGGCCGATATCCCCGTACCAATGGCGCGTCCGACGCTGCAGTAGGATTAAGGACACACGAGTGGGGCGGGGAGGCATCAGCCTTCCCATTCCCGTGGCGCTCATGTATAGGGCAATCAAATCGATTTAAATATTGATGCGAGGCCCGGCATGGCGGATCGAAAATGTGTTGCGCTGATCGCGCATGATCAGAAGAAGGACGATCTTGCGGACTTTGCCAAGGCGCACGAGACGGTTCTGGCTGACTGGCGGATCGTCGCCACCGGCACGACCGGCGGTCGCGTCCTCGACGTCTGCCCAAGCCTCGATATCACCCGGCTGAAAAGCGGCCCCCTCGGCGGTGACCAGCAGATCGGCGCGATGATCGCCACCGGCGAAGTGCAACTGTTGATCTTCTTCGTCGATCCGCTGACCGCTATGCCGCACGATGTCGACGTCAAGGCGCTGATGCGCCTCGCCATCGTCTACGACATTCCGATGGCGCTCAATCGTGCAACGGCCGAGCAGTTGATCGACCTGAACCCCAGATGATGCGGGCTCCCGGCGGGCGGATTCTACTGAAATCCTCCCGCACTTTTCCTCATCCCGTTCTGTCTGATAGACAGTTCAGCAACCCAAGATGACGATCAGGATGGATCTTTGCGATGTCCGGTACCAGTGAACACAGCTTTCCCTTTCCGATCCTGATCGGCGACATCGGCGGCACCAATGCGCGCTTCGCCCTGCTCATCGACGCTTTTGCCGACCCGAAGCAGCTGCCGCCGATCAAGACCGGTGATTTCGAGACGATCGAGGAGGCGCTGCAGAAGAGCATTCTCGACAAGACCTCCGTGCAGCCGCGCTCGGCGATCCTGGCGGTCGCTGGTCCGATTCGGGGCGACGAAATTCCGTTGACCAACGCCGGCTGGGTGATCCGGCCGAAGGACATGCTTTCGAGCCTCGGCCTCGAAGACGTGCTCATCATCAACGACTTCGAGGCGCAGGCGCTTGCCGTCGCCGCTCCGGCGGATGAGGATCTGGTGCAGATCGGCGGCGGCAGCATTCGGCCGATGACCTCCCGCGTCGTGCTGGGTCCGGGAACTGGCCTTGGCGTCGGCGGTCTGGTCTTTGCCCAGCACACCTGGTTCCCGGTGCCGGGCGAAGGCGGACATGTCGATATCGGTCCGCGCACTGAGCGCGACTTCCAGATCTGGCCCTTTCTCGAGCCGATCGAAGGCCGCATGGCCGGCGAGCAGATCCTCTGCGGCCGCGGCATCATGAACCTTTACCGCGCCGTCTGCGCCGCCGATGGCGTTGACCCGGTTCTGACGGACCCCGCGGAAGTAACGACGCACGCGCTGGCTGAGAGCGACAGGGCGGCGATCGAGACCATCTCGCTGTTTTCGACCTATCTCGGGCGGGTCGCCGGCGACATGGCTCTGATCTTCATGGCCCGTGGCGGCGTTTTCCTGGCGGGCGGCATCTCGCAGAAGATCCTGCCGGCGCTCTTGAAGTCGCCCTTCCGTGCTGCCTTCGAGGACAAGGCGCCGCACTCGGCGCTGATGCGGACGATCCCCACCTTTGCCGTCATTCACCCGATGGCGGCACTCTCGGGATTGGCGGCCTTTGCCCGCACACCGAGGGATTTCGGTGTGGCAACGGAAGGACGCCGCTGGAGAAGCTGAGCCCGCTGCGCGCGCAATGACTCGCCAAAGCGATATCAAACCACTATAGAGCGCCGGGAAAGATCGGGCCGGATGCCGGCTCTCCAGATTGGTTCCAGGGAAGACGGGCTTTTTGAGCGCCAGCAAGAAAAAACAGCACGCGGTCGACTCCGATACGATCAGCGGAATCCTCAAGCGGGTGATTGCCGAAAACGGTCGTGACCACATTCGCGGCTATGTTTTCGCCATCAGTTGCCTGGCCGTGGTCGCCGCGACGACCGGCTTTACCGCCTCGATCATGGAAACCGTGATCAACGAGGCCTTCGCCAACAAGCGGGCGGACATCGTTCTGCTCGTCTGCGGCGCAATCCTTGCCGCCTTCGTGCTGCGCGGCTTTGCCACCTATGGCCAGGCCGTCGCGCTTTCGAAGATCGGCAACAACATCGTCGCGCGCTACCAGCGCCGCCTTTATGCCCATCTGATGGCGCTCAGCGTCGGCTATTTCAACGAGACCCGCTCGGCGCAGCTTGCAGCCCAGATCAGCCAGAATGTCAGCGGCATTCGCGACGTGCTCAATCTGACCGTTACCTCAATCGCGCGCGACCTGCTGACGCTGATCGGCCTGGTCGGCGTCATGTTTGCCAAGGACTGGTTGCTGTCGATCATCGTCTTTGTCGCAGCGCCTCCTCTGCTCCTGGGCCTGCGCTATGTGTCCAAGCGCTTGCGCTCGGCCACGCGCGAGGCGATCGAGGTCAACAGCCGTGTTCTCGGCGCGATGCAGGAGACCATTCAGGGCATCACCATCGTCAAGGCCTTCACCATGGAAGGCGAGCTGCGTGGCAAAGTCGAGACGATCATCGACCGGGCCGAAAACCGCGCCAACCGCATTGCGCGGCTGAGCGAGCGTACCGCGCCGATGACCGAAACCTTCGCGGGTCTGGCGATTTCGGCCGTGCTTGCCTATTCGGCTTTCCGCGCCATCTACGCCGACGTGCCGCCCGGTGCCTTCTTCGCCTTCGTCGTCGCCCTGCTCATGGCCTATGATCCGGCCCGCCGCCTGGCGCGTCTTCAGGTCTCGCTCGAACGCGCCGCCGTCAACGCCCGCATGGTCTACGAGATCCTCGACACCGTGCCGCACCAGCGCGACAAGGCCGATGCCAAGGAACTGGCGTTTACGAATGCCGCTGTCGAACTGCGTGACGTGCGCTTCCGCTATCCCAATGGCGACGAGGTGCTGAAGGGCGTCAGCTTCGTGGCCGAGGGCGGCAAGACGACCGCGCTGGTCGGCCCCTCGGGTGCCGGCAAGTCGACGGTCATCAGCCTCATTCCACGGTTCTACGATCCGGCATCCGGCCAGATCCTTATCGACGGGCAGGACATCGCCGACGTCACCAAGCAGTCGCTGCGCCAGGGCATCGCCTATGTGTCGCAGCAGCCCTATCTCTTCGAAGGCTCGATCCGCGACAACATCCGCTACGGCCGCATCGACGCGACGGATGCCGAGGTGGAGGACGCCGCACGGCTTGCCTACGCCCATGAGTTCATCCTTGCGCAGCCGCAGGGCTACGATACGCCGGTCGGCGAGAACGGCATGACGCTGTCGGGCGGCCAGCGCCAACGTCTGTCGATCGCACGTGCGCTTGTGCGCAACGCCCCGATCCTTCTGCTCGACGAGGCTACCTCCGCGCTGGATACCGAATCGGAAGCCGCCGTGCAGAAGGCGCTCGACCACGCGATGGATGGCCGCACGGTGATCGTGATCGCACATCGACTTTCGACCGTCGTCAACGCCGACAAGATCATCGTCATGAAGGATGGCTCCGTCGTCGAGGAAGGCACCCATGTCGATCTTGCACGGCGGCCGGACGGTCTCTACGCTCGCCTCCACAATCTCCAGGGCCAGTCTTCGGAAGAGCAGTCGCCTGAAGGCGAGGCGCCCGAAGCGCCGGCCGACGCCGAAATTCACTAGCGGACAAGAAGGAAATCACCGATGGGCGCAAACGATATGAAGCTCGTGGTGGTGGGTGCGGCCGGCCGTATGGGTCAGACGCTGATCAGGACGGTTCACGCGATGGATGGCGTTCGCCTGCATGCGGCCATCGAGCGCCCGGGTTCCCCCTTCATTGGCCGCGATGCGGGCGAGCTCTCCGGCCTCGGCCCGATCGGCGTGCCGGTGACCGACCAGCCGCTCGAAGCCTTCGTCGAAGCAGAAGGCGTCCTTGATTTCACGGCGCCGGCTGGCACCGTCGAGTTTGCCGGGCTCGCCGCCCAGGCCCGCATCGTCCATGTGATCGGCACCACCGGCTGCTCGTCCGACGACGAGGCGAAAATCCGCGCTGCCGCCCGCCACGCTCGTATCGTCAAGTCGGGCAATATGAGCCTCGGCGTCAACCTGCTCGGTGTGTTGACGGAGAAGGCGGCGCGGGCGCTGGGTTCGGCCGACTGGGACATCGAAATCCTCGAAATGCACCACAAGCACAAGGTAGATGCGCCCTCGGGCACGGCCCTGCTTCTCGGCGCTGCGGCGGCGAAGGGGCGCGATATCGCCCTTGCCGACCACTCCGTGCGCGTGCGTGACGGTCATACGGGTCCGCGTCCGGCTGGCACGATCGGTTTTGCGACGCTGCGCGGCGGCTCGGTCATCGGCGAACACTCGGTCATTCTTGCCGGCGAAGGCGAGCAGGTGACGCTCTCGCACAGCGCCACGGACCGTTCGATCTTCGCGCGCGGCGCCGTCACCGCTGCACTCTGGGCCCGCGGCCAGAAACCCGGCTTCTATTCGATGCTCGACGTTCTCGGGCTCAACTGACCTTTCCACTCTCAAGTCTCAAGGGGAATTCGACATGAGCGGTACTCTCGTCCTCGTCCGGCATGGCCAGAGCGACTGGAACCTGAAGAACCTGTTCACCGGCTGGCGTGATCCGGACCTGACGGAACTCGGCGTCGAGGAAGCCAAGGCCGGCGGCAAGGCGCTTGCCGACTACGGCATCAAGTTCGACATCGCGTTCACTTCGGACCTCGTTCGCGCCCAGCGCACCTGCCAGTTCGTGCTCGACGCCGTCGGCCAGTCCTCGCTCGAAACGATCCGCGACCAGGCGCTGAACGAACGCGACTACGGCGACCTGTCGGGCCTTAACAAGGATGACGCCCGCGAGAAGTGGGGCGAAGAGCAGGTGCATATCTGGCGCCGCTCCTACGACATTCCGCCTCCGGGCGGCGAGAGCCTGCGCGACACCGGCGCACGCGTCTGGCCCTATTACCTGACCGAGATCCTGCCGCGCGTGCTGTCGGGCCAGAAGGTCCTGGTCGCTGCACACGGCAACTCGCTGCGCTCGCTGGTCATGGTGCTCGATCGCCTGAGCAAGGAACAGATCCTGAAGCTCAACCTCGCGACCGGCGTGCCGATGGTCTACAAGCTCAACGCCAATTCGACCGTCGCTTCCAAGGAAGTGCTCGGCGACATGTCCGGCGCCCACTGAGCGCTGACAGACGGAGAATGAAAAAGGGGCGCTTGGCGCCCCTTTTTGCGTCTGTGATGATGCTGGGAAGCCTGTAATCAGATCGTGCCGTCGGCCGCCTTGCCGGCTTCCCAGCCGAGGATGGCGCGTTTGCGCGTCAGCCCCCAGTGATAGCCGGTGAGATCGCCGCTTTTGCCAAGCGCGCGGTGGCACGGAACCACGAACGAGATCGGGTTGCGCCCGACCGCAGCACCCACGGCGCGCGATGCCGTCGGCTGGCCGATGTTGCCGGCGATGTTCGAATAGGTGGTGGCGCAGCCGAGCGGGATCTTGAGCAGCGCCTGCCAGACCCGGATCTGGAAGTCGGAGCCGATGAGGAAGATGCGCAGCGGCTCGTCCTGCCGCCAGCGCGAAGGATCGAAGATGCGCGCGGCGTATTGGGACGTCGCCGCGCTGTCCTCGATGTAGCGGGCGTTCGGCCAGCGTTGCGCCATGTCCTCGAAGCTGGCCTGCTCGCCGCCGGCATCGTTGAAGGCAAGGCCGGCGAGGCCGCGCTCGGTGATCATCACCAGCGCCGTGCCGAAGGGCGAGGGGTGATAGCCGAAGCGGATTGTCAGCCCTTCGCCGCGCGCCTTCCATTCACCCGGCGACATCGCCTCGTGGGTGACGAACAGGTCGTGCAGCCGGCTCGGTCCTGACAGGCCCACTTCGATGCTGGTTTCCAGCAGCGGCATGTCTTCCTGGCGCAGCAGGCGCTTGGCGTGGTCGAGCGTGACGGCCTGCAGGAAGGCCTTCGGCGAAAGCCCGGCCCAGCGGGTGAAGACCTTCTGGAGCTGCGTCGGCGACTGCTTCAGGCGCTGTGCCACGGATTCGAGCGACGGCTGGTCGCGATAGTCCTCGGTGAGCATTTCGATCACGCGGCTGACCGTATCATAGTCGGTGCCTTTCGGCGTGATATCGGTGGGTACGGATGTCGCAATGTTCATGGCTCTTCTCCTGTCTTGTCACAGGTAACCATTTGCTGGCCCCGTCAACCACCCGAAACTTGAAAACATGCGATCGGCGGGGTGCCGCCACAAGCGCCAGGCGTCAGCGGCGGCGAACGGTCGCAAGCGCGCCCGAGAGCGCCAGCGCAAAAGTCTCGCGGTCGTCGCGGTTGAGGAACGAGCCGATATCGGTTCGGCGGCCACCGCCGCTGATCGTCATCGAGACGATGCCGATCTCCTGATGCCGGGCGACATTCAAGCGCGCCCAGAACGGATTGAAACGATGTTCGCTGATCTGGCCCGAGGGCGTGAACTTGCGCACCGAAACGTCCGTCCTGCTAACGCGGACCTCTTCGCGGCTGAGCCCCGAGCGATTGTTCAGCCAGAACGCGCCGAACAGCAGCAGGTAGTCGAGCCCGAAAAAGAACACCACCGGCCAGGCGCCGATGATGAGGAAGACGAGGCCGTGAACGAGGCTCAGGAGCCCGGCGATCAGGAAGAACATTTTGAAGCCGCGGCGCCCGAGCGAGCGATAGGGCGTGAGCTCGGCGGTGAAGACCGGAGCGTCCTCAGATGGGGTGGTGGCGTTGCCATGGATCATGACCTTTGACTATAGATGCATCATGAAAAACGTGAAGCCAAAATTGCCCGTGGGTGTTGCAAAACCGAAGGCGAGCCGCCGCGCCACGCCGCGGGTGAAGAGCCTCTATAGCCAGGACGAGCTCAAGGAGATCTTCCGTCGCTTCTCGATCCAGCGGCCGGAGCCGAAGGGCGAGCTCGAGCACGTCAATCCCTTCACGCTGGTCGTCGCCGTGGCGCTCTCGGCGCAGGCGACCGATGCCGGCGTCAACAAGGCGACGCGTGCGCTCTTTGCCATCGCCGATACGCCGGAAAAGATGCTGGCGCTCGGCGAAGAAAAAGTCCGGGACTACATCAAGACCATCGGCCTCTATCGCAACAAGGCGAAGAACGTCATCGCGCTGAGCGAAAAGCTGATCCGCGACTTCGGCGGCGAGGTGCCGCGCACACGCGAAGAGCTGGTGACTCTGCCGGGCGTCGGGCGCAAGACCGCCAATGTCGTGCTCTCCATGGCCTTCGGCCAGTCGACGATCGCCGTCGACACCCACATCCTGCGCATCGCCAACAGGATCTGTCTGGCGCCGGGCAAGACCCCGGACGAGGTGGAAGACAAGCTGATAAAGATCATCCCCGACGAGTATCTCTACCACGCCCATCACTGGCTGATCTTGCACGGGCGCTACTGCTGCAAGGCGCGCAAGCCTGAGTGCGAGCGCTGCGTCATCGCCGATATCTGCAAGTCGCCGGAAAAGACCTGCGACATCCCGGCGTCGCTCGTCGAATTGCCGCCGCAGATGATCTCCGCCGCAAGCTGACGCCTGCCGTAAACGCTGATCCTTACGGCGACACCATCCGGTCGATCAGCGTGCCGATCGTTTCCGCATAGACCTCGCTCGACGCGCCATCGGCTATGTCGAGCGCCGCGCGATCGAAGGCAGCTGAAAGCAGCGAAGCCATGGCCGACAACCTTTCGGCAGAAACGGTGGCCGGAGCCATTGCCTCGGCAATCCCTTCCTCGAGCGTTCTCTGCGCGTTGGCCGCGTCGATCGCCATCATCTCCAGCTTACCGAGGACGGCAGGTCCATCAAGCAAGAGCAGGCGGATACGCCCCGGCTCGCGCATGGCGTCGAAATAGGCGCGGGCGCCGACCTTCAGTGCCTGGCGGGCCGAAAGGTCGCCTGACGTCGCCTGCTCGATCGACGTCGCCACAGCAATTGCTTCCCGTTCCGCCACCGCGCGAAACAACGCCTTCTTGTCTTCGAAGTGGTGATAGAGCGCGCCGCGGGTCAGGCCGGCGGCCGCGACGATGTCCGGCGTCGAGGTGTCGGCGTAGCCCCTGGTGACGAAGAGGCCGCGGGCGGCATCGAGGATCGCGGCGCGCGTCGTGTCGGAGCGCTCGCGATTGGAGCGTCGGGAGACTTCCTGTTGCATACATGCAGCCTGTATGTTAATTGAAGAAACATACAGATTGTATGATATTGCCGGAGCGAGGAAAAGCCATGAAATCGACGAGCTATTACCCGGTCATCATGACGGCCGACGTTGCCGCCACCGCCGCCTTCTATGTCGATCACTTCCGTTTCCAGGCGCTCTTCACCAGCGACTGGTATGTGCATCTTCAATCGGTCGAGGACGAGCATGTGACGTTGGCCGTGCTCGATTACCGCCACGAGACGATCCCCGAGGAGGCGCGTGCGCCGACGCGCGGTCTGCTTTTGAACTTCGAGGTCGATAATCCGGATGCGATCTATGCGCAGGCGCTTGCTGCCGGCCTGCCGATCCTCAAAACCTTGCGCGACGAGGATTTCGGCCAGCGCCATTTCATCACTGCCGACCCGAATGGCGTGCTGATCGATATCATCAAGCCCATTCCGCCGAGCGCCGAATTCGCCGCCGCCTATGAGGAAAGCGCGCTTCCTACGGCGTGAAGCCGCCTGCACGCGTCTTTTGTCTTCCAAATGGCCGGAAAACCGGTATTAACGAACACCGGCCATCACGGAGACCGGACGAGGTTCATGACAAAATACGACGTGCTGACGATCGGCAACGCCATCGTTGATATCATCGCGCGCTGCGACGATGCTTTTCTCAATGAAAACGGCATCATAAAGGGCGCCATGAACCTCATCGATGCCGAGCGAGCCGAGTTGCTGTACTCGCGCATGGGCCCGGCGGTCGAAGCCTCCGGCGGCAGCGCCGGCAATACGGCTGCGGGCGTTGCCAGCCTCGGCGGCCGCGCTGCCTATTTCGGCAAGACCGCAAGCGACCAGCTCGGCGAGATCTTCGCCCACGACATCCGTGCCCAGGGCGTCTATTTCCAGACGAAGCCGCTCGAAACCGTGCCGCCGACGGCGCGCTCGATGATCTTCGTCACCGAGGATGGCGAACGGTCGATGAATACCTATCTCGGCGCCTGCGTCGAGCTTGGCCCCGAGGACGTCGAAGCCGACGTCGTCGCTGAGGCCAAGGTCACCTATTTCGAAGGTTATCTCTGGGATCCGCCGCGCGCCAAGGATGCTATCCGCGAAACCGCACGGATCGCCCACGCGAATGGCCGCGAGACCGCGATCACGCTGTCGGACAGCTTCTGCGTTCACCGCTATCGCGACGAGTTCCTGGAACTCATGCGCTCCGGCACGGTCGACATCGTCTTTGCCAACAAGCAGGAGGCGCTGGCGCTCTACGAGACCGAGGATTTCGATCTGGCGCTGGAGAAGCTCTCGAAGGATTGCAAGCTTGCGGCGGTAACGCTCAGCGAAGAGGGTTCGGTTGTCGTGCGCGGCGACGAACGCGTTCGGGTCACCGCAACGCCGATCGCCCAGGTTGTCGATACGACCGGCGCCGGCGACCTCTATGCCGCCGGCTTCCTTCACGGCTACACGAGCGGGCGCTCGCTCGAAGACTGCAGCAAGCTCGGCAATCTCGCGGCCGGCATCGTCATCGGCCAGATCGGGCCGCGGCCGATGGTCTCGCTGGAAACGGCCGCCAAACAGGCTGGTCTCGCCTGATCCGACCGAATTGATTTTTGGTTAAAGACGGGCGCGGCCTTACTTGAAGGCCTCGCCCGGATAGGCGCCCCAGATTTCGCCTTGGGCGATCCAGCCTTCGACGCCTTGCGCTTCGGCATGGCACCAGTCGCCATTGCACTCGCCGACTTTCACGATGACACCGGGCTCCATGCGGGCGACGATCGGGGAATTGCCCTGCGCGTCGCGGCGCATGTTGACGAAGACGCCTTCGCCCTTGCCGCGCATCCAGGGGGCTGCAACGGCTGTGCGGTCGCCGGAAAGCAGCGCCTGGTTCACCCAGCCCTCGGTGCCGTCGGCGTCGCGGATGCGGCGCCAGTTATCGTACTCCTGAATGATCTCGACCGGCACGCCCGGCTTCATGTAGCGGAAGGCGACCGCGTAATCGACGCTCGGGCCGATCCGCAGATTGACGCTCTTGGACTTCAGGCTGACGAAGCGCGGCAGCGGCAGCCCGCTGGCGCCCTTGGCGGCCTGAGCGTAAGCCGCTGACGTCATGATCGCGGCGCCAAGGCAGGCGGCGATCAACGAGAGCGAGAATCTGGAAATGACGTGACGCATGACGAAGCCCATTTTCCGTGGCACTAGCTTTTGCAGGCGCAGTTCACTTGAGGCCCATGGGTCGGGCGGAAATCGCGGGGACGACGACGCGAGTTTTGTTTGTCTTCCCGGTGGGGTCTGGTAGAAATTGCGGCTACAGGGAGAAAGTATCGCCCAACTTGGTTAAGGACCCGTCAACAAGGCCCGTCGCAGCAATGACAAGCAAGAAGAAGCCCACGGTCTACATCACCCGCAAATTGCCTGACATCGTGGAGACGCGCATGCGCGAGCTCTTCGATGCGGAGCTGAACATCGACGACACGCCGCGCAGCCAGCCGGAACTCGTTGCCGCGGTGAAACGCGCCGACGTGCTGGTGCCGACGGTGACCGATCGCATCGATGCGGCGCTGATCGAGCAGGCCGGCCCGCAGCTGAAGCTGATCGCGAGCTTTTCCAACGGCGTCGACAACATCGATGTCGATGCTGCGGCCCGCAAGGGTATCACCGTGACCAACACGCCGAACGTGTTGACCGAAGACACCGCGGACATGGCGATGGCGCTGATCCTCGCCGTGCCGCGCCGGCTTGCCGAAGGTGCGCAGATCCTGACCGATCGCAAGGGCGAATGGGCTGGCTGGTCGCCGACCTGGATGCTCGGCCGGCGCATTGCCGGCAAGCGCATCGGCATCGTCGGCATGGGCCGGATCGGCACCGCTGTCGCCCGCCGCGCCAAGGCCTTCGGCCTTTCGATCCACTACCACAACCGCCACCGGGTGAAGGCGGAAACCGAAGAGATGCTGGAGGCGACCTATTGGGACAGCCTCGACCAGATGCTTGCCCGCGTCGATATCGTCTCGGTCAACTGCCCGTCGACGCCGGCGACCTACCACCTGCTCTCGGCACGGCGATTGGCGCTGATGCGACCGGACAGCTACATCGTCAACACCGCCCGCGGCGGCATCATCGACGAGACGGCGCTGATCAAGTCGCTGCGTGAAGGCAAGATCGCTGGCGCCGGCCTCGACGTCTTCGAGAACGAGCCGGCCGTCAATCCGAAGCTGATCAAGCTTGCCGGTGAGGGCAAGGTCGTGCTCCTGCCGCATATGAGCTCGGCGACGCTTGAGGGTCGCATCGACATGGGCGAGAAGGTGGTGATTAACATCCGCACCTTCTTCGATGGCCACCGACCACCGGACCGCGTGCTTCCCGGCCGCGATTGATGGCGAAACGCCGCACGGCCTTGTCGTGCGGTCGTCCATCCGGTTCGCTCAAGCCCGGAAGCTAAAGTGTCTTGCGCATCTCGATCGCCGTCGGCCGGGTAAAACCGGGATGGCACATCGTGTCGCTCTGGACGAAGCCCCAGGCGGCAAAGGCGCGGTGATTGTCGATGAGTTCGATGCGGGTGAGAAGCCTCAGCGCCGGCAGCTTCAGCGCACGCGCCGTCGCCTCCGCTTCGGCGAGCAGCAGCCGACCGATACCCTTTCCTTGCGTCTCAGGCGCGACGGCAAGCTTGCCGATATAGAGACAATCGTCCTCCGGTTTGCAGAAGATGCAGCCGACGAGCCTTTCGCCGTCGCGGACGCCGAAGGCGATCTCGTCAACGATCTTCTGCCGGAGCAACTCGATGTTCAACGCATGCGCCGACGACGGCGGGTCGATCCGCCCGTCCATGTAGGAGAAGGCGCCAAGGATCAGCGCCAGCAGTTCCTCGTAGCGGTCGAATGCTTCGTCGATGCGAAAGATCTGCACCATGGTCGGCCTATGCTCTGCGGCGATAGCGGATGGTGTTGAACTGTGCCGTCAGCGCGTCATACATCAGCAGCCGTCCGACCAGCGGTTCGCCGAAGCCGGCGATCACCTTGATTGCCTCCATCGCCTGCAAGGTGCCGATGACGCCAGTCAGCGCGCCGACGATGCCGGCCTCCGCGCAGGAGGGCACGACACCGGCCGGCGGCGGCTCGGGAAAGAGATCGCGATAGGAGGGGTTCGGCCGTCCATCGGCGCCGGCGCTGTAGGGCATCAGCACCGTCAGAGATCCGTCGAAGCGGCCGACGGCGCCGGTCACCAGCGGAATGCCGACCGCTGCCGCCGTATCGGCGGCGAGATAGCGCGTATCGAAATTGTCCGAGCCGTCGATCACCAGGTCATATTGCCGGAAAAGCGCCTCGGCATTGTCGGGGTTGAGCCTGAGCCTGTGTTCGTCGACGCCGACATGCGGGTTGAGGGCGGTGATCGCCTCGGCGGCCCGCTCGACCTTGGCGCGGTCGATGTCTTCCGTGCGGTGGATGATCTGCCGCTGCAGGTTGGAAAGCGCGACCGCATCGTCGTCGACGATGCCGATCCGGCCGATGCCGGCGGCGGCAAGATAGACGAGCACTGGAGCGCCGAGCCCGCCGGCCCCGATCACCAGCACACGGGCCGCCTTCAGCCTTTGTTGCCCGGCACCCCCGATCTCCGGCAGCACGATATGGCGGGCGTAGCGGGTGATCTCCGATTGGTCGAGCTTGTTCTCACCGGTCATGGCAAAATCCTCCTCGGTGACCTCTGCTTATCCCGTAACACTGCCGTGCGAAACCGTCAGAAAGCGGCCGCGTTCGCCCAGCGCCTCGAACATCGCTTGGTCCGTCCCGGTCATGAAGGCCTGGCCGCCAAGGCCGTCGACGAGATCGAACAGAGCGGCGCGCCGGTTGACGTCGAGATGGGCGGCGATCTCGTCGAGCAGCAGGATCGGCGCGTGGCCGGTCATGTCGCCGACGAGGCGCGCATGCGCCAGCACCAGGCCGACGAGCAGCGCCTTCTGCTCTCCGGTCGAGCAGCGTGCTGCCTCCATGTCCTTCTCGCGGTGACGCACGAGCAGGTCGCTCCGGTGCGGCCCGTCGAGCGTGCGCCCCGCCGCGGCGTCGCGCGGACGCCCATCACGCAGCATCGTCAGATATTGTTCTTCCAGATCATAGGCCGGACGATGGCCCTCGTCGTCGAGAAAGCCCGACAACGCCAGGCGCGCCGAGGGAAAGACGCTTTCATCGACAGTGCGCTCGACCAGCGCCGTCAACAGACCGAGCATTTCCTGCCGCGCCAGCGCCATGGAGACGCCGAGACCGGCCATTTCCTTTTCGATCGCCGTCAGCCAGGAAGGGTCCGGGCGGAATTCACCGAGCAGCCGGTTGCGGCTGCGCATCGCCCGGTCGAATTCGCTGGAGCGACGGCCGTGCTCCGGATCGAGCGACAGTACAAGACGATCGAGGAAACGCCGCCGGTCGGCCGAAGGCCCGGTAAAGAGCCCATCCATCGATGGCGTCAGCCAGAGGACGCGCAGGTGATCGGTCAGTTCGTCGACGGTCGCTGCCGGTGTTCCATTCAGCCGCAGCCGCCGGGATTGCCCTTCCGTGACGCCGGCAGTCCCGGTGCCGATCTCGACGGTTCCCTCCATGCCCTCGACTTCCGCAAAGACCGAGAACCCGTCGCCGGCACCGACCCGGGTCACGTCCGCATAGGCTGCGCGCCTGAGGCCGCGGCCGGGCGAAAGGAAAGAGACGGCTTCCATGAGGTTGGTCTTGCCGGCGCCGTTCTCCCCCGTCAGCACCACATGGCGCTGATCGAGCTCAAGCGAGAGGGCCGCATAGTTGCGGAACTCCGTAAGCTTCAGGCGGTTGAGAAAGACCTTGTTTGGCATCGGCAGTCCGGATTCGACGTTGGGCGCAGCTAGGACGAAAGCGCCTGCCAAGGCAAGGCGAAATGGGGCGCGTCGCCATATCGTGCAAGATAGGCCGATATCGACAGGGGAAAGGCGACAAACCCCTTTGATTCGGTGCTTTTCATAAAGGACCTAGTGAAATATGACAGCCGCATGACAATCCACAGATGGATATACGTGTGATGCTGGCCTGGTTCCGCAAACTTCTTCCCCGCGAGGATCGCTTCTTCGACCTCTTCGCAAAACATTCGCGCACCGTCGTCGGTGCTGCCGATGCGCTCGACAAGGTTCTCGCTGGCGGCGACGATCTGGAAAGACACTGCGACCGGATCGTCGCGTTCGAGGATGAGGCGGACCACATCACCGCCGAGGTGCTGCTGGCCGTGCGCCGGTCCTTTATCACGCCCTTCGACCGCGGCGACATCAAGGATCTAATCCAGTCGATGGATGATGCCATCGACATGATGCACAAGACCGTCAAGACGATCCGCCTTTACGAACAGAAGAGCTTCGATCCCGGCATGCGCGAAATGGGCACCACGGTCGTCAAGGCCGCGCACCTGATCGCCGAGGCCATTCCGCTGCTCGATAGGATCGGCGCCAATCACGACCGCCTGATCGCGATCGCCGAAGAGGTCACCCGCATCGAGGGCCGCTCCGACGAACTGCACGAACAGGGCCTCAAGGACCTGTTCCGCCGCCACGGCGCCAGCAACCCGATGGCCTACATCATCGGCAGCGAGATCTATGGCGAGCTCGAAAAGGTCGTCGACCGCTTCGAGGACGTCGCCAATGAAATCAGCGGCATCGTGATCGAGAACGTCTGATGGATGCGACGCTCGCCTTTCCGTTGCTCGTCGGGCTGATCGGCATCGCGCTGTTCTTCGACTTCCTGAACGGTCTGCACGACGCCGCCAACTCGATCGCGACGATCGTCTCGACACGGGTGCTGAGACCGCAGTACGCGGTCATGTGGGCGGCCTTTTTCAACTTCATCGCCTTCCTGTTCTTCGGCCTGCACGTGGCCGAGACGCTGGGCAAGGGCATCATCGATCCCGGCATCGTCACGCCGCTGGTGATCTTCTCGGCGCTGATCGGCGCAATCGTCTGGAACATCGTCACCTGGCTCTTCGGCATCCCGTCGAGTTCGTCGCACGCGCTGATCGGCGGCCTCGTCGGTGCCGGTCTTGCGAGCACCGGTTTCAGTTCGATCGTCTGGACCGGCCTCCTGAAGACCGTCGGCGCGATCTTCATGTCGCCGGCGATCGGCTTTTTCCTGGCGCTCATGCTGGTGCTGATCGTTTCCTGGATCTTCGTGCGCCAGACGCCCTTTGCCGTCGACCGCACCTTCCGCGTCATGCAGTTCGTCTCGGCCTCGCTCTATTCGCTCGGCCATGGCGGCAACGACGCGCAGAAGACCATGGGCATCATCGCGGTGCTGCTCTACTCGCAAGGCTATCTCGGCTCGGAGTTCTATGTGCCGTTCTGGGTGGTGATCACCTGCCAGGCGGCGATCGCGCTCGGCACGCTGTTCGGCGGTTGGCGCATCGTCCACACCATGGGCTCGAAGATTACCAGGCTCAATCCGATGCAGGGCTTCTGCGCCGAGACCGGCGGAGCGATCACGCTTTTTGCCGCCACCTGGCTCGGCATCCCGGTCTCGACGACGCACACCATCACCGGAGCGATCATCGGCGTTGGTGCTGCGCGTCGCGTTTCGGCCGTGCGCTGGGGGCTTGCCGGCAATATCGTCATTGCCTGGTTCATCACCATGCCCGCCGCAGCGGCGATTTCGGCGCTCGCCTACTTCACCATCGATCTGCTGTTCTGATCGATCTGGAAATCGTCTCCCGCCTGCTTACGAGGCGGGAGGCGCCCGTCATTTCGAGACCCGAGGCGCAGGGCTGCTCTGCCCACCCTGGTGCAAGGTCAGGCTTTCGGCTCGGTCGCCTTTGAGCGTGAAGCTGATCTGGGCATCGATGAGCTTCGTAAAGAAGCGGTGCTCGGCCTCCGGAAGGATTTCGAGCCGGTCCTGCCCGGTCGCCTGGGCAAACAGGCTATCGCCATCCTGAAAGATCGTGAGTTCGAAGTCGGGCGCCAGCCTGTAGGTGCCGACATAGACATCATAGCGCGCCGGGTCGATCACTATGGCCGTACGCTCGACGATCGGCGGCGCAAGCGGCGCGTTGCGATTGAGCAGATGGCGGCCGATGTCGTCGACGCCGACCTCGGTCGACGCGTTGGAGAGAGCGACGACGCCGACACCCGTCGACGGACGGTAGCCGACGAAGGATCTATAGCCGCCGGTTCCCCCATTGTGCCAGATGAACTGCTCGTCGCCCTTGCCAGAGACGACCCAGCCGAGCGCCTGCTGGTCGCGATCGCCGTTGCCGAGCGGTTGTCGGGTCGACAGCAGCGCGCTGAAGGCGGGAGCGAGCGGCGATGCCGTCTTTCCCATGGCCGCCTCAAGGAAAAGCAGGAGATCGTCCACGGTCGAGCGCAGGGCGCCTGCACCCTGCAGCGCGTCGAGATCCCAATCGCTCACCGGCTCCATGGCCGCATCGTGGCCCGTTGCCCGGCGTTCCGCCCAATCGGGCTGCTGCGTGATCGCCGTGTCCTTCATGCCGAGGGGAACGGCGATACGGCTGATGACGAGGTCTTCATAGGAGACCCCGGCCTTCAAGGCGATCGCGTGGCCGAGAAGCCCGGCGCCGAGATTGGAGTATTCATGCTCGACGCCGGGGCGGCGCTGCGGCTTGTGACTGGAGAGGAAAGCATAGAGCTTCGCCGCGTCGTAGCCGGCATAGGGATTGCTCATGTCGGCCGGCACCAGATTGCTGGGCAATCGCGGCAGGCCGGACATGTGCGTTGCGAGGTCGCCGAGCGTGATCGGCGTCTGCTTGTTCTCGGGCATGATCACGCTCTCGGGAAGAAGCGTGGCGACGGGTGTGCTGAGGCTGAGTGTGCCTTTCTCCATCGCATCGGCCAGCAGCAGCGCGGTAAAGACCTTGGTGACCGAGCCGATCTCGAACACGGTCTGCCCGTCGACGGGGCGCGGGTCACCTTTGGCCGGATGGCCGTGGGCGATGATGCGCCGGCCATTGGCATCGATGATACCGACGACGATGCCGATCGACTGCTGCTGCTTGTCGATCCGGTCGGCCAGGATCTCCTGAATTTCTGCGTCGGTGGGAGCGGGAAGCGGACTTGCGTGAGCGTTGGTGCCAAGCGCCATGAGGACGATCCAGTTCAGAAAGCGGTTCCGCATGAAAGATAGGAATCCAATTTTCGGTTGTCAGGGGATGCGCTGATGATGCCAGCCGGTTTCGGTCAAGCCTTGGTCAAGACTTGATCGGCGATCGGCGCGATACCGTCGCCCGCAACGATTGTGCCGGGATTGCGGAGCCGTCACGGATCCCAATAGGGCGGATCGCCGAAGGCTTCCTTCAGGTGCTGGGCGATGGCTCTGAGCTTGGTGGAGGCGCGCCGGCCCTCTGGATGCGCCATGTAGATGAACTCCGGCTCCGGGCTGAGCCCGACGTCGATCTCGTTCAGTTGCCCCTCGCGCACGGCCGGACCGGCGATGAAGGCGGGCAACAGCGCGATGCCGAGCCCGGCGACGGCGGCATCGTGCAACATGTCGCCATTGTTCATGCCAAGCGCCAGGCGCGCCCGTACGACTGTCGCACCGCCAGGTCCTTCGAAGCGCCAGTCGGCAGCACCCCGGTTGGTGTAGAAGATGCCGCGATGGCCCTCGAGTTCGGCGAGCGACGCGGGCGTGCCGTGCCGGTCGAGATAGTCGGGCGCGGCGACCAGCAGGCGCCGGCTTCTCGCAAGTTTCCACACGACCAGCCGCGAGTCGGCGATCGCGCCATGGCGCACGATCGCGTCGTAGCCTTCGGAGGCGGCATCGACCCGTCGGTCGTCGAGGTCAAGCGTCAGCTCGATCTCCGGGTGTTGGGCCAGGAACGGATAGAGCGCCGGGCCGAGATGCCTTCGGCCGAAGCTGACGGGGGCCGCGATCCGAAGCGGTCCCGTCAGCAGCCCGCGGCGTTCGGCAAGATCGCTGGCGGCCGCCTGCACTTCGCTGACAATCCGGATGGCGCGCTCGCGAAACGCGATGCCATCCTCGGTGAGCGTCAGCTTGCGTGTGGTGCGGTGGAGAAGCGTGGCGTTGAGCCCGCGCTCCAGTTCTGCCACTCTTTCGCTGACGACGGATTTCGACAGCCGCAGGCGACGTGCCGCCTCGCTGATCGAGCCGGCTTCGGCCACGGCGACAAAGGCAGCTATTCCTTCGATCTTCATCATCGTTCGGCTTTTCCGAATTCGAGTTCCACGATTGGGAGACTAATCCGAACGACCGTTTTCCGCCATATCTGTGGGCATCGAAGGACGGCCAATTGAACCGGCCTCCTTCTCAACCCAGCAAGAGGATTTCATCATGTCACGTTTGGAGAACAAGACGGCACTCATCACCGGCGGCACCAGCGGCATCGGTCTCGAAACCGCCCGCCAGTTCATTGCCGAAGGCGCACGCGTTGCCGTCACCGGCACCAATCCGAAGAACATCGCCGAAGCCCGATCCGTCCTTGGCGAGGCTGCGCTCATCATCGAGGCCGATGCCGGCAATGTCGCCGGCCAGGCGGCCGTTGCCGAAAAGATCCGTGCCGCCTTCGGCACGCTCGACATCCTGTTCATCAATGCCGGCATCGCCAAGCTGCAGCCGATCGAAGAGTGGGACGAGGCGAGCTTCGACCGGTCGATCGCCATCAACGTCAAGGGCCCGTACTTCCTGATCCAGGCACTGCTGCCCGTGTTCTCCAAGCGCGCCTCGGTCGTGCTCAACACCTCGATCAACGCCCATATCGGCATGCCGACCTCCAGCGTCTATGCGTTGACCAAGGCGGGCCTGCTGTCGCTGGCCCGCACGCTCTCCGGCGAACTCATCGGCCGCGGCATCCGGGTCAATGCCGTCAGCCCCGGCCCAATCCGCACGCCGCTCCATGACGGCCACGCCCCGACGCCCGAACAAAACAAGCAAGTGGTCGATGCGATCGCCGCGCAGATCCCGCTTGGCCGTTTCGGCGATGCGAGCGAGATCGCCAAGGCCGTGGTCTTCCTCGCTTCGGACGAAGCCACCTTTACCGTCGGTGCCGAACTGATCGTCGATGGCGGCATGGCGACGCTTTAGGACGGCACCGATAAGGAGCTCGAAACCTGATCACCCAAGCGCCGCGGGTCCGACCGACCCGCGGCGCTGTCGTGTTCCCGCCTCTGCCTATCGCCTGCCGTTGGCATCGGCGGCGGAGAAGAGTATATTTTTCCGTTCTAATAAAAGGCATCCGTTTGCGGGGAACCGCGAGACGAACACCGATCAGATCTCAGGAGGAGACGATGACGAGTGTCAGATGGATGATGAAGGGGCGTGAGTTCATTCATTGCAATTGCGCCTATGGCTGCCCCTGCCAGTTCAACGCTCTGCCGACCCAAGGCCATTGCAGCGCTGTCGGCGCCTTCGAGATCGAGGAAGGCTATCACGGCGACACGCGGCTCGATGGGCTTCGCGGCGGCCTGATCGCCGCGTGGCCGGGCGCGATCCATGAGGGCAGGGGGCAGGTGGTGCCGATCGTCGACAGCCGCGCATCGGACGAACAGCGCGGCGCGCTGCTGCGCATTATGAGTGGCGAGGATACGGAACCCGGCGCGACCTTCTTCCAGGTCTTCGCAACCACCTTCGAAACCATGCACGATCCGGTCTTTGCCGAGATCGATTTCGAGGTTGATGTTGGCGCCCGAACGGCGCGGCTGAACGTGCCGGGCTGGATCGCCGCACGCGGCGAGCCGATCCTCAATCCCGTGACCGGCGCCGCCCATCAGGCGCGCATCAATCTCCCCCATGGCTTCGAATACGACATTTGCGAAGTCGGGCGCGGATGGGCCGATACGAAAGGGCCGCTGACTTTGGCGCTTGCGGATTCGCATGCCCATTTCGCCCGGATGCATTTGACCGAAAGCGGCGTGATCCACTGACGCCGATGGGAGACACGGCGCTCGAAACCCTGCTTAGACGTGACCGCGTCATCGTCGTGGCGGCGCTGGTCACCCTGACGGCGATCAGCTGGCTCTACATCCTGTGGCTGGCGTCGGCCATGGACATGGCTCGTCCCCCGGCTCCTTCAGCCAGCATGGATATGGGCTCCGGCATGGACATGGATATGCCCATGGACATGCCGGCGGACAAGCCCATGACCATGGGGGCACAGCAGGGCGCCATGGCATCGATGGCGGGCGCGGTTGCCGCTCCCTGGTCCGCCACGACCTTCGCCTATGCCCTCGTCATGTGGGCCGTAATGATGGTCGGCATGATGGTGCCGTCGGCGACGCCGATGATCCTGCTCTATGCCCGTGTCGGCCGCAAGGCCGCCCAACAGGGCAAGCCCTTTGCCGCCACCGGTTTCTTTGCCGCCGGCTATCTGTCGGCCTGGATCCTGTTCGCGCTCGTCGCCGTTCTCGGGCAATGGCTGCTCGATCGCGCCCTGTTGCTCACGCCGGCGCTTGCAAGCGCCAGTGCGGTCCTCAGCGGCATCGTGCTGATTGCTGTCGGCCTGTTCCAGTTCACGCCGCTCAAGGATCGCTGTCTCAGCCAATGCCAGGCGCCGCTGCTTTTCATCCAGTCCCACGGCGGCTTTCGTCGGGAAGCGGGCGGTGCCTTCGGCCTCGGTGTGCGGCACGGGCTCTATTGCGTCGGCTGCTGCTGGGCGCTGATGGCGCTGCTGTTCGTCGGCGGGGTGATGAACGTGCTGTGGATCGCCGCGATCGCCATCTTCGTTCTGGCGGAGAAGGTCGTGCCCGGCGGCAGGATCCTGTCTCGCATCGCTGGGGTAGCGCTCGTTTTGGCCGGGCTGTGGCAGCTCATGGCCCTGCTCTGAAATAGAAGCGCCGCGCAACCGTTTCCGGCGCGCGGCACTGCAGAAGTCGTCGGGCTTGAAGCCTTAGTCGCTCAGCGTATCGAAGAAATCCTTCATCCGGGCAAAGAAGCCGGTCGATTCCGGATTGTTGTCCTTGGAGGAGATCTCCTCGAATTCCTGCAGCAGTTCGCGCTGGCGCTTGGTCAGCTTCTGCGGCGTTTCGATCTGGATCTGGATGTAGAGGTCGCCCGATTGCGCCGAGCGCAGCACCGGCATGCCCTTGCCCTTCAAGCGGAACTGCTTGCCGGCCTGGGTGCCCTCGGGAACCGTGACGCGCGACTTGGTGCCGTCGAGTGTCGTCACGTCGAACTTGCCGCCAAGAGCAGCCGTCGTCATCGAGATCGGCACGCTGCAATAGAGATCGGCGCCGTCGCGCTGGTAGAACTCATGCGGCCTGACCGAAAGGAAGATGTAGAGGTCGCCCGACGGTCCGCCGCGAAGCCCGGCTTCGCCCTCGCCCGAAAGGCGGATGCGCGTGCCGTCCTCGATGCCGGCCGGAATGTTGACCGAGAGGGTGCGCTCTTCGGTGACCCGGCCCTGGCCGTGGCACTTGCCGCAGGGGTCGGTGATCGTCTGACCGCGCCCGCCGCAGGTGGGGCAGGTGCGTTCGATCGAGAAGAAGCCTTGAGCGGCGCGCACGCGGCCGGAGCCGTGGCAGGTGCCGCAGGTCTTGGGGCTGGTGCCCGGCTTGGCGCCGGAGCCGGTGCAGACGTCGCAGGTAATCGAGGTCGGAACGCGGATCTGCGCCGTTTTGCCGCCGAAGGCTTCCTCGAGCGAGATCTCCATGTTGTAGCGAAGATCGGCGCCGCGCTCGCGGCCGCCCGATGAGCGCCGCTGGCGCCCGCCGCCCATCATCTCGCCGAAGATGTCTTCGAAGATGTCGGAGAAACCGCCGGCGCCACCGCCGCCGAATCCGTTGCCCATGCCGCCCTGCTCGAAAGCCGCATGACCGTAGCGGTCATAGGCCGCCCGCTTCTGCGGGTCCTTGAGCATCTCGTAGGCTTCGTTGATTTCCTTGAAGGTCTTCTCCGCTGCCGCGTCGCCGGGGTTCTTGTCCGGATGATACTTCATCGCGAGCTTGCGGAAGGCGCTCTTCAGCTCCTTTTCGTCGGCGTTCTTGGCAACACCAAGCGTTTCGTAGAGATCACGTTTCATTCGTAGAAGATTATCCTGTTGGCAAGCCAGCGCGATGGCTCGGCGGCTGCCCGTTTACCTTGCCACCGATTTAGTAAACCTTGAAGCGCGATACCATAGCCCGAACGGCGGTAGATACGGTTTTTTGTCGGAAAAGGTACGTTTGCGGCAAGTCACAGTGCCGATCGCCGATATTGCAGGCCCTGACGGGCGAGACCGGCAACAAAAAAGCCCGGGCGAACCCGGGCTTTTCCGTCTGTTTGAAGGGCGACTTAGGCCGAACGCTTGCGATCGTCTTCGTCGTTGACTTCTTCGTAGTCGGCATCGACGACATCGCCGTCACGGGCAGCGTCGGCGGCGGCATCCGCATGAGCGGCTTCCGTCTGCTGCGCTTCGTAGATCGCCTGGCCGAGTTTCATGGAAACTTCCATGAGCGTGTTGGTCTTGGCCTTGATGTCTTCGGCGTCCGGCTCGGAGGCTTCGACGGCGGTCTTCAGCGCGGCAATCGCGTCGGAGATCGCCTTGCGGTCCGTTTCCGAAACCTTGTCGCCGTAATCCTTCAGCGACTTCTCGCTGGAGTGGATCAGGCTTTCGGCCTGGTTCTTGGCTTCCACGCCTTCGCGACGCTTCTTGTCGACCTCAGCGTTGGCTTCGGCGTCCTTGACCATCTTTTCGATGTCGGCGTCGGAGAGGCCGCCAGATGCCTGGATGCGGATCTGGTGTTCCTTGCCGGTGCCTTTGTCCTTGGCCGAAACCTGCACGATGCCGTTGGCATCGATGTCGAAGGTCACTTCGATCTGCGGCATGCCGCGCGGTGCCGGCGGAATGCCGACGAGGTCGAACTGGCCGAGCAGCTTGTTGTCTGCAGCCATTTCACGCTCGCCCTGGGAGACGCGGATCGTCACGGCCGACTGGTTGTCGTCGGCGGTCGAGAAGGTCTGCGACTTCTTGGTCGGGATCGTCGTGTTGCGTTCGATCAGGCGGGTGAAGACGCCACCGAGCGTTTCGATGCCGAGCGACAGCGGGGTGACGTCGAGCAGGAGAACGTCCTTGACGTCGCCCTGCAGAACGCCGGCCTGGATGGCGGCGCCCATGGCGACCACTTCATCCGGGTTCACGCCCTTGTGCGGCTCCTTGCCGAACAGCTGCTTGACGGTTTCCTGCACCTTCGGCATGCGGCTCATGCCACCGACGAGAACGACTTCGTCGATCTCGGCAGCCGAGACGCCGGCATCCTTGAGGGCTGCCTTGCACGGCGCGACGGTGCGCTGGATCAGGTCGTCGACAAGCGCTTCGAACTTGGCGCGGGTCAGCTTCATCGTCAGGTGCTTCGGACCGGAAGCGTCAGCCGTGATGAACGGCAGGTTGATTTCGGTCTGCTGCGACGAGGACAGCTCGATCTTGGCCTTTTCAGCGGCTTCCTTCAGGCGCTGAAGAGCGAGCTTGTCGTTCTTCAGGTCGATGCCCTGTTCCTTCTTGAACTCGCCGGCGAGGTACTGGACGAGACGCATGTCGAAGTCTTCGCCACCGAGGAAGGTGTCGCCGTTGGTCGACTTCACTTCGAAGACGCCGTCGCCGATTTCGAGAACCGAGATATCGAAGGTACCACCACCCAAGTCGTAAACGGCGATCGTCTTGCCGTCCTTCTTGTCGAGGCCGTAGGCGAGCGCTGCCGCGGTCGGCTCGTTGATGATGCGCAGAACTTCGAGACCGGCGATCTTGCCGGCATCCTTGGTTGCCTGGCGCTGGGCGTCGTTGAAGTAGGCCGGTACGGTGATGACGGCCTTCTCGACCTTTTCACCGAGGTAGGATTCGGCCGTTTCCTTCATCTTCTGAAGGATCATGGCGGAGATCTGCGACGGGGAGTAATCCGTGCCGTGCGCTTCGACCCAGGCGTCGCCATTGTCGGCCTTGGTAATCTTGTAAGGAACCATGTCCTTGTCTTTTTGCGTGGTCGGGTCCTGGAAGGTCCGGCCGATCAGGCGCTTGATCGCAAAAAGCGTGTTTTCCGGATTGGTGACAGCCTGGCGCTTGGCCGGCTGGCCAACGAGACGCTCGCCGTCTTCGCTGAATGCCACCATCGAGGGGGTCGTGCGCGCACCCTCGGCATTTTCGATCACCTTCGCGTCTTTACCGTCCATGACGGCGACGCAGGAGTTGGTCGTTCCCAGGTCAATACCAATAACTTTAGCCATGTCGTTCTCTCCTTGCAGCGGACTGTCGGAACCCGGTCAGGCATTCGTGAGACAGCCCCTAACGGGATGGTCTTTGGATTTCTTCGCAGCTTAGACTGCGCCGATGCGGCGTATATAAGGACCGGCGTTTCGGACTGCAAGGCATTCTGCGGGGCGTTTGGGGGCAAAAGCAAGCCCGGGATTTGTCTAGCCCGAAATGGGCCATCGGCCGCAGCCTGCCTACAGGCCGGATCCCCTGTCAAATCGAGGTTCACGGGCGGCTCAGCCGCCGGTCAGAATATCGAAAAGCGTGGTGCGGCGCGTGGCCCCGGTCGTCTGGCCGACATCGGCCGGCGGTACCATGCCGCCGTTGCCCTGGTCCGCCGTCTGGCCGCCCCACGGGGCGCCGCCCTGGTCGACCGGACGCTGCCCGACCGCGACTCCGCCATCGACGCCGACGGGTGCTTCCGGGAAGGCTTCCGGGTCCCCGGACATCAGGTCGCCGGGGGGCGGCGCGGTGCCGTCGTCGAAGACCGGCTGCACGCCGGTCGTCCCGAACAGCGGCGAGGGCGAAAGCCCTTCGTGGGCCGCCATCATGAAATCGTGCCAGGCCTTGGCCGGCAGGCCGCCGCCGGTGACCTTCTTCATCGACTTGCCGTCGTCGTTGCCGAACCAGACGCCGGTCGTGAGATTCGAGGTGTAGCCGACGAACAGCGCGTCGCGGAAGGACTGCGTCGTGCCGGTCTTGCCGGCCGCTTCCCAGCCTTTCAGTTGCGCCTTCTTGCCGGTGCCCTTGGTCAGCACCCGCAGCAGCATCTGGTTCATCTCGCTGACGATCGCCGGATCGAGCACACGCGGCGGGTTGTCGTAGGTGTTTTCGTAGAGCACCGTTCCGTCCGCCTTGGAAATGCGGCGGATCACGTGCGGCGTCGCCTTGAAGCCGCCATTCATGAAGGGGGCATAGGCCGACGTCAGTTCGACGAGGCTCACTTCCGACGTCCCGAGCGCGATCGAGGCGTTTGCCTGCATCTCGGAATCGATACCGAGGCGGTGCGCGACCTTGACGACGTTGGAAGGACCGACCTCCATGACCAGCTGGGCTGCGATCGTGTTCAGCGAGTTGGCGAGCGCATCGGCAAGCGTCACCTCGCCGCGATATTTCTGGTCGTAATTCTCCGGCGTCCAGTTGCCGATCCGAACCGGACCGTCATTGCGGATCGACATCGGCGTGCGGCCGATCTCCATGGCCGCGGCATAAACGAAGGGCTTGAAGGCCGAGCCCGGCTGGCGCTTGGCCTTGGAGGCGCGGTCGAACTGGCTCTCGGCATAGTCCTTGCCGCCGACGAGCGCCCGGATGGCGCCGGTGCCGTCGACCGAGACGAGGGCGGCCTGCGAGGCGTCGAGCTTCTTGCCGTCGGCGTCCAGCGTCGCGGCAATCACTTCCTCGGCCTTCTTCTCGAGATTGAGGTCGATCGTCGTGTCGATGACCAGGTCTTCCTTGATCTCGCCGATCATGCCCGGAAGCTGGTCCATTACCATGTCGGCGACATAATGCTCGGCGCCCGACCAGTAGCTCTTGGCCTTGGTCGGCGTCTGCGACATCGCCGTCTTGATCTCGCTGTCGGTGACGAAGCCTTCCTCGCGCATCGCGCCCAGCACGATCTGAGCGCGCTCTTCCGCCGCCTTCGGATCACGCGCCGGCGAGAGCCGCGAAGGGGCCTTGAGCAAGCCCGCGAGCAGGGCGGCCTCGCCGAGGTTCACGTCGCGTGCCGACTTGTTGAAGTAGCGCCGCGAGGCCGCTTCGACGCCATAGGCGTTGGAGCCGAAGAACACCCGGTTGAGATACATCGCCAGGATCTGGTCCTTGGAATATTTCTGCTCGAGCCAGAAGGCGAGCAAGACTTCCTGCACCTTGCGCTCCAGCGTGCGCTCCGGCGACAGGAACAGGTTCTTGGCGAGCTGCTGCGTCAGTGTCGAGCCGCCCTGGACCATGCGGCCCGTAGTGACGTTCGTCAGCATGGCGCGGGCCAGACCTAAGGGGTCGATGCCGAAATGGGAATAGAAGCGCCGGTCCTCGATGGCGATGACTGCCTGCGGGATATAGGGCGACATGTTTTCGAGCGAAAGCGCTTCGCCGCCCGTGGTGCCGCGGTTGGCGATGATGTCGCCGCTGACGGCAAGGATCTTCACGTTCGGCGGGCGATCGGGGATCGACCAGCTTTCGGCGCTCGGCATGCGCGCGCCGTAGTAGAGCACCAGGCCGCCGACGCCCATCGCGCCCCAGATGCCGAGCACGATGCACCAGTAGAACAGTGTGCGGACAAGGCCGACCAAGCCACCGCCACCGGAGCCGCGACGGCCGCCGCCGCGCTTGCCGGCTGGCTTCTTCTTGCCGTTGCTTCTGTTGGTCTGGCCGGAAGATTTGCCGCGTGGCGCCTTGCGGCTCGTGGTCACGCGGTCGCTGGCCTCAACGCGAAAATCGTCGCCGTCATCGTCCTCGTTTCCGCCGAACGAGGGCTCGATCCGCTGTCCTGACCTGCCGCTTGCTGCCATGCCGTTTGATCTATCCCTCACCGCCCAGCGGTGGCCCTTGGCGCTATCTTTGCGGCCAATCGATTTCGACGGCGGTAACGACGTCCCACGCCCATCCGCCACGGCGACCGGGTGAACTTTAAATGCGGCAATTTAAGGGGTGGTTAAGAAAGTCGTTGTGAAAAAGCCTGATGGTTCAAAACCTTGACGGTGAGGCGCGCATGCGCCTCCAGGTCCGAGCCCGTGCTCGCCGGTTCTCACTGGATGGCGTTTCGAAGCGGAGTCTGTTCGACCGATGCCGTGGGGCTCACCGGATAGGGATCGGTGAAATCGTAGAGCCATTGGCTGAAAGGCATCCGCAGCAGCACCCGCTTGCCCAGATGGTTCATGGCCACCTCCTCGCAGTCGGCGGCCGGGTAGGCCCGACGGCCGCACATGCCGAGCGGGCTGTCGATCAGACGGAAACCATGTCCCTGATAAACGAGGGCCGTCATCGCTTTGAGCTTGAGGGAGCCGGGCGGCAGCACCACGAGACGGAGGCTGGCAAGCCAGGTCGCAAGGATCAGGACAACGATGAGGGCGGTCGGAATCTGGAGCAGCAATTTCATTTGAGCGCCTGCAATTACTGAGTGAAAATTTATTCTTGGCTTACACGTAGATGTATGTCGAAAAAGCTGAACAAAAGGAACCTGCCATCAGTAGTTGTGGTTTCTATGAGGTTATCGGTCGCGGTGGTCCTCCGGATGCACCATCCGCGATCCGACGTCAGGGACGATGCTTTTGGCCCTGCCTTTCCTTCACGATTTTGTGCAGTGCAAAATTATGTCTTGAAATTGTTGCGGCGCATAATTATTGTACGACTTATCGAAGCGCCGCACCTCCTCCCGCGGCGCCCGATGCGGATCGGCGGCACTCCTCCTCGCAGCTGCCGATCAAGTTCGAGAGCCCCGTGTACCTCCTCCCACACGGGGCTCTTTTCATTTTGCGCTTATGCCTGCGGCTTTCTGCTCATCGGCGTGACGCCGCCCACCGCCTCCCAAATTTACTGAGGTCAAACGGATCGCCGCTGCCGCGCCGAACGGTGGCTGGCCTATGTCGTTATCGATCCACTCGCGAATCCTGCTATGGCTTCGCCTCATTGTTGTGTTCGGCTGCCCGCACGACAAAGGAGGACTGCCATGAAGCTTCGATCCACCGTCTTTGCCCTCGGCGCATTTGCAGCCTTGAATGGCGAAGCTCTGGCGCAGGACAGCGTCGCCTATGTCGATGACCGGTCCGATGGGGCCGCGCTCGTCCGCTCGCTCTACAACGCCGTCAACCGCAAGGAATATGCCCGCGCCTATGGTTATTTCGGCGAATCGAAACCCGTCGGCGGCTTCAAGGCCTTCACCCGCGGCTATGAGCGCACGGTGTCTGTCGAGATCAAGGTCGGCAAGGTGAAGACGGAGGCCGGGGCGGGCAGCATCTATTCCGCCGTTCCCGTCGCGGTGAAATCGATCGAGAAGCGGGGGCGGGTGCGGTTCTTCGCCGGCTGCTATGTCGCCCGCATCATCAATCCGTCGCTGCAGGTGCCGCCGTTTACACCCTACCAGATCGAAGCGGCGCGCCTGCACGAGGTGAAGGGGCCGCTCGAACAGGCGCTGCCCACTGTTTGCAACGCGCCCTGATATCCGTGATGGACGCGGTCTCTTCGCCTAGGGGAGGTCGCTTCCCTTCGGCGGTTGGCGCTCCGCCACGAAACGCGCCCGCTCGAACACCAGGATCACGATCAGCGCAAGCACGAACGGGATGACGAGGTAAAGCAGCCGGAAGATCGCAAGCGCCGCAAGCACGGCAGCCGGGTCCATTTCCGGCAAGGCGGCGATGAAAATCAGCTCGAGTACGCCAAGCCCGCCGGGCGCATGCGACAGAAGGGCTGCCGAAAAGGACGCAAGGAAGATCCCGAGAATGACGATATAGCCCGGATTTCCCGCTTCCGGCAGGGCGAAATAGATGATCCCGGCGGCGCCGATCAGCTCCACCGGAGCGATCACCAGCTGCCGGAAAACGATCTTCGGCTTCGGGTAGTGCAGCTGGAACCAGCGCGTGCGGAACGACGGCAGCCCGACGAGACTGCCGATGACATAGAGCCCGATGACGATGAGGATGAGCACGCCGGTCGTGAGCGACATTTCGACCGGCAGGAACTCGGCAAAACGCTCGATGATGTCGGGCCGTACCAGAAGCACGACGGCCGATAGAACCAAGGTCCCGAGCGTGAAGGTGAAGGAGCAGAAGGCGACGAGAACGCCGACTTCGCCCGGGGAAAGCCCCTTGGAGCGGTAGGCGCGGTAGCGCACGACCGCGCCGGAGAACACCGAGGCGCCGAGATTGTGCGACAGCGCGTAGGTCGTGAACGAGCAGAGCGTGATGAACCAGAGCGAAATGCGGTGGCCGAGGTGGTCGAGCGCAAGTCGGTCGTAGGCCGCCAGAGCTGCATAGGCGAGGAGCGTCGAGCCGATCGCCAGAAGCCAACTCCTCAGCGAAATAGCATTGAAGCTTGCGAGAAACTCGTCGAACGACAGGCCGCGCAACTCATGATAGAGCGCGTTCACCGAAAACAGGATCGCCAGAAGGCCGACAACGGGCCAGAAATAGGTCTGCAGCCGCTTCATGCCGGTGCCGCGATGGATGCGAGGGCGTGGCGGGGTTGTTTCAAGGACACTTCCGTTGCAGCGGCCGGAGGGTTTCTCCGAGCGGAGACGTTCAGTTTTCTGAGCCGCTTTGTCATAACGTCACGCCCGCAGCGCGACGCTTCGGTCCTTACCCTTGCCAACGATCCGATTTCCCTTTGTGATTTGTTTCACAAAAAGGAAGCACCTGAGACCCCGGAGGTCAAGGATTGACGGCCCGCCGACAACGGAGAAACCGCCGGGAAACAGTGAAGGGGAAACGGTAAAGCGTGGACATCCCATCGATCAGGCAGCGATGCATGCGCGTCGATGGAGCGCTTGCGCGCGAGGGCTGCATCATCTCCAGCCACGCAACCAAAACGAAGAAGCCGTGGCGGAGAGCTCCGCCACGGCTTCCGGGGTCAAGTGGCTCGGGCGGGATGCGCGCAGAAAATCGCGCCCCGTCCCGCACCGATCATCAGGCGGCGAGCGCGTCGAGGATACGGATCCAGGAGCGGATGCCCTTGTGATAGGACTGCAGCTCGTACTTCTCGTTCGGCGAATGGATGCGGTCGTCGGAAAGACCGAAGCCGACGAGCAGCGATTCCATGCCGAGCATCTTCTGGAAGTCGCCGACGATCGGGATCGAGCCGCCCATGCCGATGATGACGGCCGGCTTCGGCCACTCGTCGGACAGGGCCACCTTCGCCGTGTTGAGCAGCGGCGATTCGTATGGAAGATGGATCGCTGGCGAACCGCCATGGGCATGGAACTCGACCGAGCAGTCGGCCGGAACCTTGGAGCGCACATAGGCGCGGAAGGCTTCGCGGATCTTTTCCGGGTTCTGGTTGCCGACCAGGCGGAAGGAGACCTTGGCTGAGGCCTCGGCCGCAATCACCGTCTTGAAGCCTTCGCCGGTATAGCCGCCGGTGATGCCGTTGACTTCCGCGGTCGGCCGCGCCCAGGTCAGTTCCAGCACCGAGCGGTTCTTTTCACCCGACGGGATCGAAAGGCCGATTTCGCCGAGGAACTTCTCTGCCGTCTGGCCGAGCGTTTCCCAGGCCGCCTTGATCTGGGCCGGGGTCTCTTCGACGCCGTCGTAGAAGCCTGGCAGCGTCACGCGGCTGTTTTCGTCATGAAGGCCGGCGAGAATGGTGGTGAGGATGCGGATCGGGTTGGCGGCAGCACCACCGAAATAACCGGAATGCAGGTCGCGGTCGGCAGCCCGGACGATGACTTCTTCGCCGACGAGGCCGCGCAGGCCAGCGGAGATCGCCGGCGTATCGCGGTCCCACATGCTGGTGTCGCAGACCAGCGCATAGTCGGCCTTGAGTTCGGCGGCATTGGCTTCGAGGAAGGGCTTCAGCGACGGCGAGCCGGATTCCTCTTCGCCTTCGAACAGGATCGTGACGCGGCAGGGCAGGGCGCCATGCACGTCCTTGTAGGCGCGCACCGCCTCGACGAAGGTCAGGAGCTGGCCCTTGTCGTCAGCCGTGCCACGGCCGGTGATCACCTTGCGGCCGGGTTCGATTTCCTTGATGCCGGGCTCGAACGGATCCGTGTCCCAGAGGTTCAGCGGATCGACCGGCTGAACGTCATAGTGGCCATAGAACAGCACATGCGGCGCATCGGGCTTGGCACCGTCATGGTGGGCGACGACCATCGGATGGCCGGGGGTGTCGCGCACCGATGCGGTGAAGCCGAGGCTGTTGAGTTCGGCCACCAGCCATTCGGCCGCCTTGCGGCATTCCGCCTTGAAGGCCGGGTCGGTCGAGATCGACTTGATCCGAACGAGGTCGAACAGCCGGTCGAGGCTCCTTGGCAGGTTGGCGTCTGCGCGTTCGAGAACGGGGGTGATGTCAGCCATCATGCATATCCTTGCTTCAAGTTTCGCCGGAACCTACTGCATGTGCCGCCAAAGCGAAATCGATTTGAGCGATTTTGGGCAGAGGTCTCAGGTGACGGTGAACGGAGAGCCTGGCGCGTCGGCAAGGTGAGCGCCGGGGCGCCCGGATCGACGCGTCTGCCCCTGCTTTAGAACGGGCGAACGCCCGCTTTAAGCCAAATTTTTTGATGGAATGATCATAAGGGGGTGGTGCGTCAGGCGCGACTGTCGCTGCGTGCCACGTTGGCGAGCGCCATGCGCATATATTCGAGCATCAGTTCGCGTTCGAAATTCCTGAGGCCGGCAAGCAGCGACTGGTCGGCGGCAAGCGCTGCCTCCTTGGCGGCCGCCTCCATCTCCTTTGCCTTTTCGGTGAGGTAGATCTGCTGCGAGCGCTTGTCCTGCGGATGCTTGCGGCGGAGGATGAGCCCGTCGCGCTCCATGCGCGAGAGCGTGTTTGCCATCGTCGCCTGTTCGATGTCGAGGCGATCGAGCAGTTGTTTCTGCGTCAGGCCTTCCTCGGCCCAAAGCTCGAGCAGGATGGGAAACTGACCGGGCGCGAAACCAAGCTTCTGGCCGCGCTCGTGAAGCGCGCGCGAAAAGCTCTTGGCCAGCAGGCTGGCCAGGTAGGTCGCAGATTCCATACGATTGAAGGCCATGCCTATCGGTACGCCCGAACCGCCATGAAGACAAGTTACAATGCAGGCGATGGACCTTGAGACCGTCGGGTCTCACCGGGATTTGAGCGGAGGTGATCAGACGGCAGAAACAAAAAACCGTCACGGTGCGGAGGCGGCGCCGTGACGGTCTTTTGAAAACGGGACAAAGGCCCGGAGAGGGGGATAAGGCCTTTGTCCTCATCTGGTGCGGGCGGGGGACAGGCCAATCACCAGAAGACGGCATCACTCGGTGCCGTTGAGTAAGATTTGAGGATTCAAATGTGGCTTTTCAAGGATACCGGGGCTGAATCGGACATTACAAATATGTAACGTTTGCGTGAAGCCGAACGGGCGCTTGCGAAGCCTTTTGGCGCTCGATCCCAAGGCGAAGTCAGCCCCCGTTTTCGCAATCCGCGGTGGCGATCGCGGCCACCGCGACCGGTGGAGAATGTAGTGTCTGGCGGGAAAACCGCAATGGACCTTTGGCTTGCCCCGCGCTATCCATTTGCCCATGAAAAACGGTGATCATCTCTTCCTCGTCGACGGCTCCGGATTCATCTTCCGGGCGTTCCACGCCATCCCGCCGCTCAACCGCAAATCCGATGGCCTTCCGGTCAACGCGGTATCGGGTTTCTGCAACATGTTGTGGAAGCTGCTCACTGATGCGCGCGACACGTCGGTCGGCGTCACGCCGACCCATTTCGCGGTCATCTTCGACTATTCGTCGAAGACCTTCCGCAACGCGCTCTACGATCAGTACAAGGCGAACCGCACGGCGCCGCCGGAAGATCTGATCCCGCAGTTCGGGCTGATCCGTCACGCGACCCGCGCCTTCAACCTGCCCTGCATCGAGAAGGAAGGCTATGAGGCCGACGACCTGATCGCCACCTACGCCCGGCTTGCAGAAGCCGCCGGCGCCGGCGTCACCATCGTCTCGTCCGACAAGGACCTGATGCAGCTCGTGACCTCGAACGTGTCGATGTACGACAGTATGAAGGACAAGCAGATCTCGATCCCGGAAGTGATCGAGAAATGGGGCGTGCCGCCGGAAAAGATGATCGACCTGCAGGCGATGACCGGTGACTCCACCGACAACGTCCCCGGCATTCCCGGCATTGGCCCGAAGACGGCGGCACAGCTGCTCGAGGAGTACGGCGATCTCGAAACGCTGCTGGCCCGCGCCGGCGAGATCAAGCAGGCCAAGCGCCGCGAGAACATCATCGCCAATGCCGATCTCGCTCGTCTGTCGCGCCAGCTCGTCGAACTCAAGACCGACACGCCGCTCGACGTTCCGCTCGAAGAGCTGAGCCTCGAGCCGCAGAACGGTCCGAAGCTGATCGCCTTCCTGAAGGCGATGGAATTCACAACGCTGACGCGTCGCGTCGCCGCCGCGACCGGTACGGACGCCGATGCCGTTGAAGCAGCCTTGGTGCCGGTAGAATGGGGCGCCGAGGCGCGCGGCCCTGATCTCGACAAGGGAGATGGGGCGGAAAAGGTCAGCGAGGGCTCCTCCACCGCGGCTGCCGCCCGTGGCGAGGCCGCGCAAGCCGCCGCCGTCCTGTCGCGTGCCGGCGAAGCGAATGGCGCGGACGCGACGCCCGAGGCGCTCGCTGCGGCACGCGCTGAAATCTTCGCCAAGGCGCCGATGGATCAGAGCGCCTATGTGACGATCCGCGACATCGCCACTCTCGACCGGTGGATATCGGACGCGCGCGAAGCCGGTGTCGTCGGCTTCGACACGGAAACGACCTCGCTCGATGCAATGCAGGCCGACCTCGTCGGCTTCTCGCTGGCGATCGCCGACCATAAGGCCGACCCGACCGGCGCCTCGATCCGGGCGGCCTATGTGCCGCTGATCCACAAGACCGGCGTCGGCGACTTGCTCGGCGGCGGGCTCGCCGAAAACCAGATCCCGGTCGCAGAAGCCTTGAGCCGGCTGAAGCGCCTGCTTGAGGACCCTTCGGTCCTCAAGGTCGCCCAGAACCTGAAATACGATTACCTCGTGATGAAGCGGCACGGCATCACCGTCGAAAGCTTCGACGACACGATGCTGATGTCCTACGTCGTCGATGCCGGCAACGGCACCCATGGCATGGACTCGCTGTCTGAGCGCTGGCTGAACCACAAGCCGATCGCCTACAAGGACATCACCGGAACCGGCAAATCCTCGGTGACCTTCGACTTCGTCGATATCGACCGGGCAACCGCCTACGCGGCTGAGGATGCGGACGTCACGCTCAGGCTCTGGCATATCCTGAAGGCCCGATTGGCCGCCAAGGGGCTGATGCGCGTCTATGAGCGGCTGGAGCGGCCCCTGGTTGCCGTTCTGGCACGCATGGAAGACCGCGGCATCACCGTCGACCGCCAGATCCTCTCGCGGCTTTCGGGCGAGCTCGCCCAGGGCGCAGCCGGGCTCGAGGACGAGATCTACAAGCTCGCTGGCGAAACCTTCACCATCGGTTCGCCGAAGCAGCTCGGCGATATCCTCTTCGGCAAGATGGGCTTTGCCGGCGGCTCGAAGACCAAGACCGGGCAATGGTCGACCTCGGCACAGGTTCTGGAAGACCTGGCAGCCGAAGGCCACGAACTGCCGCGCAAGATCGTCGACTGGCGACAGCTGACCAAGCTCAAGTCCACCTATACCGATGCGCTTCCGGGCTTCGTCCATCCGGAGACGAAGCGCGTGCATACGTCCTACGCGCTCGCAGCCACGACCACCGGCCGCCTGTCGTCGTCCGATCCGAACCTGCAGAACATTCCGGTGCGCACCGCCGAAGGCCGCAAGATCCGCACCGCCTTCATCGCAACGCCCGGCCACAAGCTCGTCTCGGCCGACTACAGCCAGATCGAACTGCGCGTGCTTGCCCATGTTGCGGACATTCCGCAGCTTCGCCAGGCCTTTGCCGATGGCGTCGACATTCATGCGATGACCGCATCGGAAATGTTCGGCGTTCCGGTCGAGGGCATGCCGAGCGAAATCCGCCGGCGCGCCAAGGCGATTAACTTCGGTATCATCTACGGCATCTCCGCCTTCGGCCTTGCCAACCAGCTGTCGATCGAGCGCTCCGAAGCCAGCGACTACATCAAGCGCTATTTCGAGCGTTTCCCCGGCATCCGCGACTACATGGAGGGCACCAAGGTGTTTGCCCGCGAGCACGGCTACGTCGAGACGATCTTCGGTCGCCGCGCCCACTATCCGGACATCCGCTCGTCGATCCCGTCGCACCGTGCCTTCAACGAGCGCGCCGCGATCAATGCGCCGATCCAGGGCTCGGCCGCCGACATCATCCGCCGCGCCATGGTGAAGATGGAGCCGGCGCTGGCCGAGGCGAAGCTTTCGGCCCGCATGCTGCTGCAGGTGCACGACGAACTGATCTTCGAGGTCGAGGACGCCGAGGTCGAAAACACCATTCCGGTCGTCGTCTCGGTGATGGAGAACGCCGCCATGCCGGCGCTCGACATGAAGGTGCCGTTGAAGGTCGATGCGCGCGCGGCGACCAACTGGGACGAGGCGCACTGATCTAGTCGGTGCACACCGGGTTTTTGATGGAAACCTCTCAGAAAACCTCAAAAGCCGGATGCGACGAATCTTGCAGCGCCCGGGGGCATTCCATGCTCCCGGGCGCCTTTCCATCAGGATGATAGAAAGCGTCAGCCGTCGCAGCCGGAACGATTGCCGGCGCGTTCAACTCCTCATAGGCAGCCTTTGGGAAGGGGCTCGAGCCTCATCCGAAACGGCTGCAATCGGAGGAGATCATGGCGCCGAAGACCTTCATTCTTGTCCTGTCCTGCGACGACAAACCCGGCATTGTCGCCGCCGTCACCACGGAGCTTGCCGCCCTTGGCGCAAACATCGCCGAGAGCAACCAGTTCTGGGATACCAAGACCAACAGCTTCTTCATGCGCATCGCCTTCCAGGTTGCAGCGAGCGTTCAGGCTGGTGATGTCGAGCGGGCGCTTCGCCCGGCGGTCGAGCGTTTCCAGATGCGGACCACGCTTACGGATGCTGCGGTCAAGCCGAAGATCCTGGTCCTCGTCTCCAAGTTCGACCATGCGCTCCTGCACCTGCTTTACCAGATCCGTGTCGGCTGGTTGAACGCGGAGGTCGTCGCCATCGTCTCCAACCACGAAGACAGCCGGCGTACGGCCGAAGCCGAAGGGCTCGCCTATCACTGTTGGTCGGTATCGAAGGACAACAAGGCCGAGCAGGAGGAAAGGCTTCTGCGACTGGTCCAGGAGACCGGCGCCGATCTCGTCATCCTTGCCCGCTACATGCAGGTGTTTTCCGACAATCTGTCGAAGCGCCTCTACGGCAAGGCGATCAACATCCACCATTCGTTCCTGCCGAGCTTCAAGGGCGCCAAGCCCTATCATCAGGCGCATGAGCGTGGCGTGAAGCTGATCGGGGCGACGGCGCACTACGTCACGCCGGACCTCGACGAAGGCCCGATCATCGAACAGGAAACCGAACGCGTCAGCCATGCCTTGACGGCGGAAGATTTCGTCGCCACCGGCCGCGACATCGAAAGCCGGGTGCTGGCGCGCGCCGTCAAGCTGCACCTGGAGCGGCGCGTCATGCTCAACGGTCACAAGACGGTCGTGTTCAGCTAGAGGGTTCTGGAAGGCGCTTCATGTAGCCGGTACTCACAGGGGTGCCGGCTACAGCTGTTACAGGCGGGCTACGACGGCGGTCGCGGTAACGGCCGGCGCGCGGAAGCTGGCAAAGAGCCGGCTCAGGCCCTCGCGTCCCTCGGCCGTCAGATCGAAGGTGCGGCCGAACAGCAGCCATTCCGTACAGAGCCCGAGCATCATCCAATGCAGGGTCCGCGTCGCGGAGGCGGGGGTCCAGGTCTCGTGCATCTGCCCCTTGGCGAGCGCGCGGGAAAAAGCGAGTTCGAGCACGACATTGTGGTGCTCGTCGAGTTCCTTCTGGCGGGCGAGGACCTCGCCCAGGTCGCCGTCGTAATTGGTGCGCAGCATGATCGTCAGAATGCGCTGGCGCTGCTCGTCGGCGGCCAGAACATCCAGCCAGTCGCCCATGGCACCTTCGAGGATGGAGAGTGTATCGGCAGCTTCCGCTTCGATCTCGCGGGCGACCATGTCTTCCTGCGGCAAGGGCACAGCGTCGTGCAGCGCGAGGAACAGGTCGGTCTTGTTGGCAAAGTGCCAGTAGATGGCGCCACGGGTCACGCCGGCGGCCTTGGCTATTTCTTCGAGCGTCGTGTTCGAGACGCCCTTTTCGTAGAAGACGCGCTCGGCGGCGCTCAGGATCTTCTGTCTTGTTGCTTCTGCATCGGCCTTTGTTCGGCGCATTCATTCCTCCTCATGCGACGGCCCGCCAGAGGCGGGCCGTCCAGTCTTGTTTTATTCGGCGGGTGTCGGGTTTTCTGCGGCTGTCGGTGTGTTCTCCACCTTCTTTCGGCTGAAGAGCTTCGTGACGAACACGAAGAAGACAGGAACGAAGAAGATGGCGAGCACCGTTGCCGAGATCATCCCGCCCATGACGCCCGTGCCGATGGCGCGCTGGCTGCCGGAGCTGGCACCCGTGGCGATTGCCAGCGGCAGAACACCGAGCGTGAAGGCCAGCGACGTCATCAGGATCGGCCGGAAGCGAAGATGTGCCGCCTCCAGCGTCGCGTCGATCAGCGACTTGCCCTGCTCACGCAGTTCCTTGGCGAACTCGATGATCAGGATCGCGTTCTTGGCCGAGAGACCGATGATCGCGATCAGGCCAACCTTGAAGTAGACGTCATTCGGCATGTCGCGCATCATCACGGCGAGCACCGAACCGATGACGCCGAGCGGAACGACCATGATCACCGCCACCGGGATCGACCAGCTCTCATAGAGGGCTGCAAGGCACAGGAACACCAGAAGGCACGACAGCGCGATCAGGAGAGGCGCCTGGGTGCCGGACTGGATTTCCTGCAGCGACTGGCCGGTCCATTCGTAACCGAAGCCTGCAGGCAACTGGCCCGCCAGCCGTTGCATCTCGGCGATCGCGTCACCCGAGGAGTAGCCGTGGGCGGCTTCGCCGCTGATACGGACCGACGGGTAGCCGTTGTAGCCGATCGTCTGGGTCGACGCCTTGACCCACTCCACCGTCGCGAAGGCCGACAGGGGCACCATGCCGCCATTGGCGTTGCGGACGTTGAGGTTCAGGAGGTCGGCGGTCTGCATGCGCTGACCTTCGTCCGCCTGCACCGTTACGCGCTGCATGCGTCCGGCATTGGGGAAGTCGTTGACGTAGGACGAGCCGAGGTTGGTCGAGATCGTCGAGTTGATATCGGCGAAGGTCACACCGAAGGTGTTGGCCTTCTCGCGATCGATCGTGACGCTGACCTGAGCCGCATCGGGCATGCCCTCGAAGCGGACGCCGGAGAGCACCTTGCTCTCGGCGGCCATGCCGAGCAGCTGGTCGCGGGCCTGCGACAGCGCCGCCTGGCCGAGACCGCCACGGTCCTGCAGGCGGAACGAGAAGCCGCCGGTGGTGCCGAGGCCCTGGATCGCCGGCGGCGACAGCGCGAAGCTGATCGCATCCTTGATCTGGCTCATCGCCATCGTCGCCCGCATGGCGATCGACTGTGCGGCGTTGTCGGCGTCACGTTCCTTCCAGTCCTTCAGCGTCACGAAGGCGAGCGCTGCGTTCTGGCCGGTACCGAAGAAGGAGAAGCCGTTGATCGCGATGATGCGTTCGACTGCCGTTTCCTGGCCGAAGATCTTCTCGGCCTGCTCCACCACCTCGGTCGTGCGGTTGCCCGTTGCTTCCGACGGCAGCTGCATCATGACGATCACGAAGCCCTGGTCTTCGTCCGGAAGGAACGACGACGGCAGCTTCATGAACAGCCAGCCGAGACCGGCGAGCACCGCGACATAGACGATCATGTAGCGGCCGGTCCGGTGGACCAGGCGCTTCACGATGCCGCTATAGCCGTGCGACGTCTTGTCGAACGAGCGGTTGAACCAGCCGAAGAAGCCACGCTTGGCGTGATGATGACCCTTCGGAACCTGCTTCAGGAAGCTCGCGCAGAGCGCCGGTGTCAGCGACAAAGCGAGAAGTGCGGAGAACAGGATCGAGACGACCATCGTCAGCGAGAACTGGCGATAGATCACACCGACCGCGCCCGGGAAGAAGGCCATCGGAATGAACACCGAGGCGAGAACCAGCGTGATGCCGATGACGGCGCCGGTGATCTGCTTCATCGCCTTGCGGGTGGCTTCTTTCGGCGTTGCCCCTTCCTCGGACATGATGCGTTCGACGTTTTCGACGACGATGATCGCATCGTCGACGAGAATGCCGATCGCCAGCACCATGCCGAACATGGTCAGAACGTTGATCGAGAAGCCCATCGCCAGCATGACCGCGCAGGTGCCGAGGAGCGCCACCGGCACGACGAGCGTCGGGATGATGGTGTAGCGGATGTTCTGCAAGAACAGGAACATCACGATGAACACGAGCGCGACCGCTTCGACCAGCGTCGAAAGCACCTTCTCGATGGAAACGGCGACGAAGGGCGAGGTGTCGTAGGGAACCGAATATTCGAGGCCCTGCGGGAAGAACTTCGCCAGTTCGTCCATGCGTTCCTTGATGGCGGCCGAGGTCGACATGGCGTTGCCGCTCGGCGAAAGCTGGACGGCGATAGCCGCCGACGGCTTGCCGTTCAGGCGCGTCGAGAAGGCGTAGCTTTCGCCGCCGATCTCGATGCGGGCAACGTCGCGCAGGCGGACGGAGGAGCCGTCCGGATTGGCGCGAAGCACGATCGCACCGAACTCTTCGGCGCTTTCGAGCTGGCCCTTGACGACGACGGGCGCGCTGATCTGCTGGGTGATCGGGTTCGGCTGTGCGCCGATCGAGCCCGAAGCGATCTGGGCGTTCTGCGCCGTGATCGCATTGGTCACGTCCGCAGCCGTCAGGTTCAGACCCAGCATCTTGTCCGGATCGAGCCAGACGCGCATCGAGCGTTCCGTGGCAAACAGCTGCGCACGGCCGACGCCGGGCACGCGCTGGATTTCGCTAAGCACGTTGCGGCTTAGATAGTCGCCGAGGCCGATGGCGTCCATCGAGCCGTCGGTCGAGGTGAGAGCCACGATCATCAGGAAGCCAGAGCCGGCTTCATCGACCTGCACGCCCTGGCGCTTGACCGAATCGGGCAGGCGCGGTTCGACGCGGCGAACCCGGTTCTGGATGTCGACGGCCGCCTGTCCCGGGTCGGTGCCCGGTGCAAAGGTGGCGCTGATTTCGACCGAGCCGGAGGCGCTGGAGGTCGACTCGAAATAGAGCAGGCCTTCGACGCCGTTCAGCTCGTCTTCGATCAGTCGCGTGACGCTCTGATAGGTGTCTTGCGACGAGGCGCCGGGGTAGCTCGTGTTGATGGAGATCTGCGGCGGCGCGACGTCAGGATACTGCGATACCGGCAGAAGCGGAATCGCAATGACGCCGGCGACCATGATGAAGATCGCCACCACCCAGGCAAAAATAGGCCTGTCGATGAAAAAACTAGGCATCAATCAAACTCACTTTGTAGCTTCGGCAGGCTTTTCGTCGGCAGCGGCCGTTGTCTGCGCTGCTTCGGCAGTCGGCTTGGCGTCCGGGTTCCAGTCCGTCGGCTCGACGGGGGCACCGGGGCCGATCTTCTGGAAGCCTTCGACGATGACCTTTTCGCCGGCCTTGATGCCGGAGGTCACCTGCCAGCGGGTGCCGATCGTGCGGCCGAGGGTCACGTTGCGGAACTCGACCTTGTTGTCGGCGCCGACGACATAAACCTGCGACTGGCCGGCGTTGTTGCGCTGGACGGCCTGCTGCGGAACGGTGATCGCGTCCTTCTCGACGCCCTGCTGCACAAGTACGCGAACATACATGCCGGGAAGCAGGTCGTTGTCGGGGTTCGGGAATTCGCCGCGCAGGGTCACCTGGCCGGTCGTCGCGTCGACGGCGGCCTCCGAGAACAGGAGCTTGCCCTTGTGCTCATACGTGGTGCCGTCGTCGAGCACGAGCTGGACTTCGGCTTCCTCGCCGTCGCCGTTCATCATCTGGCCGTCCTCAAGCGCCTTGCGCAGGCGGATGAGGTCGGTCGCCGACTGGGTGAAGTCGGCGTAGAGCGGGTCGAGCTGCTGGATCGTCGCGAGATTTTCCGAGCTGTTGGTGCTGACGAGCGCGCCTTCGGTGATCAGCGCACGGCCGATGCGGCCGCTGATCGGTGCCGTCACGTCGGCATATTGCAGGTCGAGCTTGGCCGCCGCGAGGCCGGCTTCGGCGATCGCGACATCGGCGTCGGCGGTCGCAAGCAGCGCAGCCGCATCTTCCAGCTGCTGCGCGGCGACGACGTTCGCCTTCTTCAGCTGCTCCTGGCGATCGGCCTTCTGCTGGGCCTGCTGGCGAATGGATTGGGCGCGCCGAAGCGTTGCCTCTGCCTTTTCGACCTGGACGCGGAAGGGCGCGGGATCGATGCGGTAGAGCACGTCACCGGCATTGACCTTGGAGCCCTGCTGGAAGACGCGTTCGACGACAATGCCGGAAACGCGCGGACGGACCTCGGCGACACGGGTCGCGGCGATGCGGCCCGGAAGCTCGTTGGTGATCGGCAGGGTTTCGGTCTTGGTCGTGAAGACCGCGACGGCGGACGGTGGGAATGCGGCGGCGCCCTGTTGTGCTTCCTCTTTCTGGCAGCCGGAAAGAAGAATCACAGTTGCCAAGGCGGCGGCCAGTGTCGGTCGGTTCATGCGCATAGCGATGTCCATATTCGGTGACCGCAGGCGACAGGTGCATCTCGCAAGGTGCCCGTGCGGTCCGGAAGTGAAGGGGAGCGGAACCGGTATTGCTTGGGGAAAATACCGGAAAGCTAATATACAAACACAAATGTATGTTAAATCGCTTTGCAGCGCAACAGAGTCATTCAGCACAGCTATTCAAAAAATAAATAAGCCGCCACAAGGGGTTAGTCCCGTGGCGGCTGGTTTTCACGCAGCTGTGATGAGGCCTTAGCCTCAAAACGCATCAGGCGAGGACGCGGTCGTCGTCGCCGAAACGGTGCATGGCACCGACCGTCGGCGTCGCATAGACGATGTCGTCAGGCGCGTAGCGATGTTCGCCGAAGAGGCGGACGGTGATGGTGCCGACCTGCTCGGAATCGATATAGACGATGGTGTCGGCGCCGAGGTGCTCGACATGCACCACCTTGCCCTTCCAGTCGCCGCTCTCGCGTGAAAGCGCCATGTGCTCCGGGCGGATGCCGATCGTCTTGGCTTTGACATCGCCGAGCCGGGCGCCCTCGATGAAGTTCATCTGTGGCGAGCCGATGAAGCCAGCGACGAAGACGTTGGCCGGGCGGTTGTAGAGATCCATCGGCGAGCCGATCTGCTCGATCTGGCCGGCGTTGAGGACGACGATCTTGTCGGCGAGCGTCATCGCCTCCACCTGGTCGTGGGTCACGTAGATCATCGTTGCCTTCAGGCTTCGATGCAGCCGGGCAATCTCAAGCCGGGTGTTGACGCGCAGCGCCGCGTCGAGGTTCGAAAGCGGCTCGTCGAACAGGAAGAGCTTCGGTTCGCGCACGATCGCGCGGCCGATCGCCACGCGCTGACGCTGGCCGCCCGAAAGCTCGGCCGGGCGACGGGCCAGGTAGGGATCGAGCGACAGCATGTTCGCAGCCTTGCCGACCTTGTCCTCGATCTCCGCCTTCGGAGCGCCGGCCTGTTTCAGGCCAAGGCCCATATTGTCCTTCACCGACAGGTGCGGATAGAGCGCGTAGGACTGGAACACCATGGCGATGCCGCGCTTGGCGGGCGCCACGTGGCCGACTTCCGTGCCGTCGATCTGCACGCTGCCGGAGGTCGCGTCCTCGAGGCCAGCGATGGTGCGCAGCAAGGTCGACTTGCCGCAGCCCGACGGGCCGACGAAGATGACGAACTCGCCGTCCTTCACCTCGAGGTCGATGCCCTTCAGCACCTCATGGCTACCGTAGGCCTTGCGGATGGATTTGAGTTGAAGCGATCCCACCTGGTTGCCCCCTTTAAAGTTTGACTGGTCTGCCGGTGCGCACGCTTTCGTCTGCGGCAAGGCAGATGCGTAGCGACTGCACGGCGTCGTTCATGTGACGGTCGAGGTCGATGTTTTGGCGAATGGCCTTCAGCACATAGGCCTGCTCGCGGTCGCAGAGTTCCTGGTGGCCGGGCTCGCCGTCCATCTTCAGGTCCTCGTCGGCTTTCAGGAAGCGGCCATCGGGACCAGTTTCGGCGTTGTGCAGCCGGATCACCGCGGTCTTTGTGTGCATGTCGATGTCGTCGGACTTGGCATTCTGGTCCATGACGATCGACACCGATCCCTTCGGCGACATCACGTCCTTCACGAAGAAGGCGGTTTCCGAGATCATCGGCCCCCAGCCGGCTTCATACCAGCCGGCCGAACCATCCTCGAAGATCACCTGCAGGTGACCGTAATTGTACATGTCGGGCGCGATCTCGTCGGAGAGACGGAGCCCCATGCCGCGCACTTCCACCGGCTTGGCATCGGTGATCTGGCACATGACGTCGACATAGTGCACGCCGCAATCGACGATCGGCGACGTCGTCTTCATCAGCGACTTGTGCGTCTCCCAGGTCGGTCCGCTGGACTGCTGGTTCAGGTTCATGCGGAAGACATAGGGACCGCCGAGCTTGCGCGCTTCGGCGATCAGCCGGATCCACGAGGGGTGATGGCGCAGGATGTAGCCGATCACCAGCTTGCGGCCGTGCTTCTTCGCAGCCGCGACGACGCGCTCGGCGTCGGCGACGGTGGTTGCGAGCGGCTTTTCGACGAAGACGTCGGCGCCGGCCTCGAACGCCATGACCGCAAAGTCCGCATGGCTGTCCGAATAGGTGCAGATCGAGCAGAGCTCGGGCTTCAATTCGGCCAGGGCCGTCTTGAAGTCCGGATGGATCGTGTAGCCGCTCAGTTCCTCCGGCAGCGGCACCTTCGAGCGGTTGACGAGGCCGACGATCTCGAAGCCGGGATTGTTGTGATAGGCGAGCGCATGGCTGCGCCCCATGTTGCCGAGCCCCGCGACGAGGACCCGGACCGGTTTGCTGCTTGCACTCACTTGACTGCTCCTGCCGTGATGCCGCGGATCAGTTGCCGCGAGAAGATGACGTAGAGGACGAGAACCGGAAGGATGGCGAGCGACAGTGCCGCCAGAACCGCGTTCCAGTTGGTGACGAACTGGCCGATGAAGATCTGCGAGCCGAGCGTCACGGTCTTGGTGGCTTCGGCCGGCGCGAGGATCAGCGGGAACCAGAGATCGTTCCAGATCGGGATCATCGTGAAGACCGCGACGGTTGCCATGGCCGGACGGACGAGCGGCAGAACCAGGCGGAAGAAGATCGAATATTCCGACAGCCCGTCGATGCGCCCGGCGTTCTTCAAGTCATCCGAGACCGTGCGCATGAACTCCGAGAGAATGAAGATCGCGAGCGGCAGGCCTTGGGCCGTATAGACGAGGATCAGTGCCGTCAGCGTGTTGACGAGGTTGGCAGCGACCATGCCCTGCAGAATGGCGACGGTGCCGAGACGGATCGGGATCATGATGCCGATCGCGAGATAAAGGCCCATGAGCGTGTTGCCACGGAAGCGGTATTCCGACAGCGCGAAGGCGGCCATCGCCCCGAAGAGCAGCACCAGCGCGATCGAGACGATCGTGACGATGAAGCTGTTCTGGAAATAGGTGGCGAAGTCCCCCTGGCCAAGGACGGTCTGATAGCCGATCAGGCTGAAGGTCTGCGGCGTCGGGATCGTCAGCGGCGCCCGAAAGATCGCGTTGCGATCCTTGAACGAGTTGATGATCGTCAGGAACACCGGAAACAGCGAGATGAGCGTGTAGGCGATGAGCGCTGCATGCACGAAGCCGGTGCGGAGAAATGAATCGCGTGCTTTCGACATCTCCGGTCTCCTCAGAACTGGTAGCGGCGCATGCGGCGCTGAATGACGAAGAGGTAGAGCGAGACGCCGGCGAGGATGATGAGGAACATCACCGTGGCGATCGTCGCGCCCATCGAGCGGTCGCCGAGCTGCAGCTGGAAACCGAAGAAGGTGCGGTAGAGCAGCGTACCGAGAATGTCGGTCGAGCCGTCGGGACCGGCAAGCGCGCCCTGCACCGTGTAGACCAGGTCGAAGGCGTTGAAGTTGCCGACGAAGGTCAGGATCGAGATGATGCCGATGGCGGGCAGGATCAGCGGCAGCTTGATCTTCCAGAACTGGCTCCAGCCGGTGACGCCGTCGCATTCGGCAGCCTCGATTACCTCATCCGGAATGTTGAGCAGGGCGGCATAGATCAGCATCATCGGGATGCCGACATATTGCCAGACCGAGATCAGCGACACGGTGATGAGCGCCGAGCCCGGCTTGCCGAGCCAGGGGGCAAACAGCGACTTCAGGCCGACGAGGTCGAGCATGCCGGGTGCCACGCCCCAGATCGGCGACAGGATCAGCTTCCAGATGAAGCCGACGATCACGAAGGAGAGCAGCGTCGGCAGGAAGATCGCCGTGCGGTAAAAAGTGACGAAGCGCAGCTTCGGGATCGACAACATGGCGGCGAGCGCAACGCCGATCGGGTTCTGCACGCACATGTGGATGATGAAGAAGATGACGTTGTTCTTCAGCGCATTCCAGAAGTCGTGCGCCCAGCGCTCTTCGCCAAACAGCGTCTGGAAATTCGCAAGGCCGACAAAGGTCGACTGGCCGTCGACCGTGTTGAACAGCGAAAGCCTGAGCGTCTCGATCAACGGCAGGATCATCACCGCCGAATAGACCAGGAAGGCCGGCAGCAGGAAGACGAGGATGTGCCAGCGTTTCGGCCGCCTTGCGGTCGGCTGTCCCTCTTGCACTGAAAGAGCGTCACTCATGGATCCATCCGTTTCTAGAAGACCGGTCCCCAGACAATCATGATGCGCACCGGCGCCACGCGGCCGGTCGCGCCGCATGCCGTCTGCCCCTTTATCGAGGGCTCATGACGAAGGTTAAGTCTATCGCGTTCTTTTGCAAACGACTGCGTCGGTGGCCTCCCACTGTGGGAGGCCGGTGACGCTTCGGCTGGGGGAGTGCCGTCATTCGGCATGTCGCCCCGCCCGGTCCCTACGGCATCCTTAAATCCATCCGGCTAAAGGTGCTCTATGCACGTCCAGAACGTGCGGCGCTGTAGGGCCGACCCTCCCCAAGAAGGGGAGGGAACCTGTTGCGCTTACGTCTTACTTCGCCGGCTTGTACCAGGCGTCGAGGCCCTTCTGCAGCTTCTCGGCGGCAACCTCAGGCGTATCCGTGCCGTTGATCACGTTGGCCGATTCGACCCAGGTCTCATTTTCCAGGCTCGGGGTGCCGCGTGCCAGGATCTGGTAGGTCGAGCGGATCGTCGGCTTGCACTTTTCGCGCCAGGAGACGAATTCCTGGGCGAGCGGATCGGTCATCTTCACCGGGGTCGAGTTGAGGCTGAAGAAGCCCGGCAGTGCGTTGGCGTAGATGTCGGCGAACTCAGGCGAAGCAACCCAGGTCAGGAAGGTCTTGGCCTGCTCGGCATGTGCGCTCTTGGCATTGAGGCCGATACCGATGTCGTTGTGGTCCGAAATGTAGCAGGTGTCGCCAGCATTTTTGACCGGCGGCGGGAAGGCGCCCATCTTGAACTGAGCCTGGGTGTTGAACAGGCCGATCTCCCACGAGCCTGCCGGATAGATCGCGGCGCGGCCGAGCGTGAAGAGGTTCTGGCTGTCCGGGTAGGTCTGGGCTTCGAAGCCGTCGCCGAGATAATCCTTCCACTTGGCAAGAACGCGGTAGGGCTCGACCCACGGCTCGTCGGTCAGCTTCTGCTCGCCCTTGATCAGCGCGGCGCGGCCTTCCTCACCCTTCCAGTAGTTCGGGCCGATGTTCTGGTAGCCCATGGTTGCGGCTTCCCAGAGATCCTTGGTGCCCATCGCCATCGGGATGTAGTTACCGTCGGCCTTGATCTTGTCGAGGGCAGCGAAGAATTCCGCTTCCGTCGTCGGGATCTGGATGCCGAGTTGGTCGAAGGCGTCCTTGTTGTAGATGAAGCCGTGGATGACCGATGCCATAGGCACGCAGAAGGTGGCCTTGCCGTCGTCGGTGGTCCAGGCGGACTTGGCGACCGGCGAGAAGTTTTCCATGCCCGGCAGGCTCGTCAGGTCGGCGAGGTGCTTCTTGTTGTAAAGTTCGAGCGAGACGTCGAACGGACGGCAGGTGACGAGGTCGCCTGCGGAGCCGGCGTCGAGCTTGGCGTTGAGCGCGGCATTGTATTCGGTCGGTGCCATCGGGGCGAACTTGACCTTGATGCCCGGGTTCTTGGCTTCGAAGGCCGGGATCAGCTTTTCCTGCCAGATCGCCAGGTCGTCGTTGCGCCAGCTTTCGATGGTCAGCGTCACGTCCTCGGCGTGCGCCAGCCCGGCCGTGCCGAGAATGCTCGACGCAAGCAGCAGGCCCTTGATAGTCGTACGGGTCATTCAGCTTCTCCCTCTTATGTTGCGCCGTTTTGGCGCGGTTTGAATCCCAGGCTTATGTCAGGCCGTGACGATATCGATCGCCCGGCGCAGGTTCTGTCTGGCCTCTTTCAGTGCCGCCTCCGCGACCGCAACGTCCTTCGCGCCAGAGGCGAGAAGGATTGCGACCTTGACCGAGCCGGAGGCCATGTTGATCAGCCGGCCGGCCTCGCCAGCGCCGATGCCGGTAATGTCGGTAACGATGCGGATTGCGCGGCCGTGCAGCTTGATATTGTCGGCGCGCAGGTTGACCATGTGGCCGTCGAGGACGTGCCCGAGTTGAATGCCGACCAGCGTCGAGAACATGTTGAAGGCGATCTTCTGCGCGGTACCGGCGCCCATGCGCGTCGAACCGGAAACCACTTCCGGGGGCGTCTGCAGAAGGATCGAAACGTCGGCGTCCTTGAACAGCGCCGCACCAGGATTGTTGGCGACAGCGATCACCTTGGCGCCCAGCTTGCGGGCCTCGTCGGCCGCGGCGAGCGCGTAAGGGGTGGAGCCGCTGGCGGAAACGGAAACAAGGCAGTCGCCCGCGCCGATGCCGGCCTTGCGGACGTCGTTGCGGGCAAGGTCCATGTCGTCTTCATAGCCGCCCGCAAGGTCGCTCAGGCTGGCGGTGCCGCCGGCAAGCAGAACGACGATCTGGTCCTGGGGAATGCCGTAGGTGCCGGGCAGTTCGAGCGCATCGGCCATGGCCATCAGGCCGGAACTGCCAGCGCCCGCATAGGCGAGACGCCGGCCGGATGCGAGGGATTCGGCCGCGAGCGATGCGGCAGCCGCAATCGACTCGATCGCCGCGTCGACGGCCTTGGTGGCCGCCTGCTGGCCGGACGCGAGCAGCCGGAGCGCCAGCGCCGGATGCATAAGATCCAGGCCCTTGGCGTTGTCGTGGCGCTCTTCGGTCTTGGCTGACGGCATGGGTTGTATCTCCTCTTGGTCAAATTAATGCCAAAAAAATACCAATTGTCCAGCAGAATTTAAGTTTTGACGTCTTAAAAAACTAAACAGCTAAATTAGCCCTTGAATTTCAACGTATTGCAACGAAAACGAAACTGCAGACGGATTCAGGCTTGGTTATTGGTATTTTTTTGGTATCCTCAATGGGCGGAGGTACTCATGACAAATTACCTGATCGGAATCGATGGCGGCGGAACGAGCTGCCGGGCTGCCGTGGCATCGGCGGACGGGCGCATTCTCGGGCGCGGCAAGGCGGGTGCGGCCAATATCCTGACAGACCCGGAAACCGCGCTTGCCAATATCGGTGAGGCCGCACGCGCCGCCTTTATGGAAGCGGGCCTTGATCCCCAGGGCATAACCGCTGCCAAGGCGATCGTCGGTGTCGCCGGGCACAATGTCGGCGACGCCGTGCATTATGTTAAGCGCCGCCTGCCGTTCGCCGCAGCCGATATCGAATCCGATGGCTTGATTGCCCTTCAGGGCGCGCTCGGCAATCATGACGGTGCGGTCGCTATTCTCGGTACCGGCAGCATCTATATCCTTCGCCAGGGCGAAACCGTCAGCTATGTCGGCGGCTGGGGCTTCACCATCGGCGACCATGGCAGCGGTGCACGCATCGGTCATGCGCTTCTGCAGGAAAGCCTGCTTGCCTTCGACAATATTCATGAAGCCTCGGCGGTCACCGACAGCGTCCTTGCCGAATTCAACAACGAGGCGCGCGACGTCGTCGATTTCGCCCGCCTCGCCAAGCCCGGGGAATTCGGCCGCTATGCGCCGCGTGTTTTCGAAGGCGCCGCCGCCGGCGACCCGGTTGCCGTGCGCATCCTGAAAGCCGCTGCCCTCACAGTGGACGAGGCGCTTGATGTCGTCGTTGCAAGAGGCTGCGAAAGATTGTGCCTTCTTGGCGGATTGGCGCCGCTCTATCGCCCCTGGCTTGCCGATCGGCATCAGGCCCTGCTCGTCGAGGCGGAAGCCGACGCGCTGACCGGATCGGTCGCCGTTGCCGCCCAGCGTTTCGGCACCCAGGCGAGGGCAGGCGCATGACGCACCAGCTCGCTTCCATTCTGCCGCTCGAGGGTCTGCAGTCCGGAGGGTCGGGGCCGCTCTATCTCAAGCTTCGGCAATCGCTCGAAGACGCGATCCAGTCGGGCAAGTTGAACCACGGCGACGCTCTGCCGCCCGAGCGTGATCTTGCCGACTACGCCAACATCAGCCGCGTCACCGTGCGCAAGGCGGTGGACGATCTCGTGCGCGACGGCCTGCTGGTTCGCCGCCACGGCTCCGGCACCTTCGTCGTCAAGCCGGTCTCCAAGGTGCAGCAGTCGCTCTCGCGGCTGACCTCGTTCACGGAAGACATGGCGCGCCGCGGCCTGAACACCCATGCCCGCTGGCTGGAGCGCGGCCTGTTTCACCCCTCTCCGGATGAGATGATGGCGCTCGGCCTTCCGGCCGACGCGCTGGTTGCCCGGCTCGGGCGCCTGCGCATCGCCGACGACATGCCGCTTGCCATCGAGCGCGCCAGCATTTCGGCGGAGTTCCTGCCGGACCCGCAGGCCGTCACCTCGTCTCTCTATACTGCGCTCGACAAGACCCGCTCGCGACCGGTTCGCGCCGTGCAGCGCATCTCCGCCTGCAACATCAAGGATCCGGATGCCTCGATGCTCGGCGTCGCCGTCGGTTCGGCCGGCCTTTCCATCGAACGTGTCTCCTATCTCGCATCGGGACGCGTCGTCGAATTCACCCGCTCGCTCTACCGGGGCGATGCCTATGACTTTGTCGCGGAACTGACGCTGTCGGAATCCTAAAAGCGACGGCTCCGCCAAGAAAGGGAATTGACCATGCAGACCAATATGCGCCGAGAAATCGACGAGATCCCCGAAGCCGCCCAGCGTCTGCTGGAACGCTCCGCCGACCAGCTGAAGGCCGCCGGCGCCGCACTGCGCGCCAAGGATCCGGCCTTCCTCGTCACTATCGCCCGCGGCTCCTCCGACCATGCGGCGCTGTTCCTCAAATATGCGATCGAGCTGCAAGCCGGCGTGCCCGTCGCTTCGCTCGGCCCGTCGCTCGCCTCGATCTACGGTGCCAAGCTGAAGCTCGGCGGTGCCGCGGCGATCGCGATTTCGCAGTCGGGCAAGAGCCCGGATATCGTCGCCATGGCAAAGGCTGCAACCGATGCCGGCGCGGTCTCGATCGCGCTCACCAACACGCTGCCGTCGCCGATTTCAGAGGCCTGCACCAACCCGCTCGACATCTTGGCCGGTCCGGAAATCGCCGTTGCCGCCACGAAGTCATACGTCAATTCGATCGTCGCTGGCCTTGCCGTGCTCGGCGAATGGACCGGCGACGCTGCACTTCAGCGCGCGGTCGCCGACCTGCCGAACCAGTTTGCCAAGGCCGTGAAGCTCGACTGGCAGGCCTTTGCCGACGATCTCGGCGAAGCCGAATCGCTCTATGTGCTCGGCCGCGGCCCGGCGCTCGCCATCGCCAGCGAAGCGGCGCTGAAGTTCAAGGAAACCTCCGGCATGCATGCGGAAGCCTATTCGGCGGCCGAAGTGCTGCACGGGCCGGTGGCGCTCGTCGGCGCCAAGTTCCCGGTGCTGACGCTTGCCGCCCGTGATGCGGCCGAGACGTCGGTTGCCGGCATTGCCGACGGTATGGCGGAAAAGGGCGCGGTGGTTCATGCTACCTCGAACCTCGCCGTCAAGGCCAAGCGCCTGCCGTTCGTCGAGACCGGTCACCCGATCACCGACGCGCTGACGCTGATCCTGCCGTTCTACGGTTTCGTCGAGGCCTGGTCGCGTTCGCGCGGTCTCAATCCCGATGCGCCGGCAAGCCTCAAGAAGGTAACGGAGACGAGATGAGCGAGAGGAAGGCAATCACCGGCACCCGCCTGTTCGACGGCGTCGAATGGCACGACGGCTGCGCCCTCGTCATCGAAGCTGGTCGCGTCAAGGCGATCGTGGCGTCGGCCGACATTCCCGCCGACGCCGAACGGATCGATGCCCACGGCATGCTGCTGGTGCCGGGTTTCATCGACCTGCAGGTCAACGGCGGCGGTGGTGCGCTTCTGAACGAGGAGCCGACCGTCGAAGGCATCCGGCAGATCTGCTCGGCCCATGCCAAGTTCGGCACCACGGCGCTTCTGCCGACGCTGATCACCGATACGCGCGAAATCCGAAGCGCCACCATCAAGGCCGGCCTTGAGGCAAAGGCGGCCGGTGTGCCCGGTTTCCTCGGGCTGCATCTCGAAGGCCCGCATCTTTCGGTCGCGCGCAAGGGTGCTCATGATCCGAAACTGATCCGGTCGATGGACGATGCCGATCTCGCCGAAATGCTCGATTGCGCCAAGGCGCTCGGTGTCCTGATGGTGACTGTGGCGCCGGAAAACGCCAGCAGGGAGCAGGTAAAGGCGCTCGCCGATGCCGGTGCCGTCGTCAGCCTCGGCCACACGGATGTCGGCTATGAAACTGCGGTCGCCTACGCCAAGGCGGGTGCACGTACCGTCACTCACCTCTTCAATGCCATGAGCGGTCTCGGCCATCGCGAGCCGGGCGTGGTCGGTGCTGCGCTTGCCACCGGCACGCTGCATGCGGGCCTGATTGCCGACGGCTATCACGTCGAGCCGGCGTCGATGGGCGTGGCGCTGCGCGCCAAGGTGGGGCCGGGCCAGATCTTTCTCGTCACGGACGCGATGTCGCCGATCGGCACCGACATGAAGAGCTTCCAGCTCAATGGCCGCGAAATCCTGCGCGAAGGTGGCCGCTTGACGCTTGCCGACGGCACGCTTGCCGGCGCCGACATCGACATGCTGTCTTCGGTGCGCTTCGTGCACGAGAAGCTTGGCCTCCCGGTCGAGGAAGCCCTTCGCATGGCGTCCGCCTATCCCGCCGATGCCATGGGGCTTGCCACTCACAAGGGACGGCTGAAGCCCGGAGCGGACGCCGATTTCGTGTTGCTCACGCCTGAACTCGGCATGGGCTCCACCTGGATTGGCGGCGACCAGGTCTACGCAGCCTGATTGCCGCTTACGAGAAGATTTGACAAGAAGACCCGGAAAGCGCTCCGCTCTCCGGGTCTTTCCTATGAGGGAAGGAAAGGCGCCGATCAGCGCGGGCTGCGGGCCGCAAGCTTCACCTTCATCGCCCGCACCGTCTCCGGATCGGTGCGGCGCCGATCGGAAGAAACGAACCCCATATCGACCAAGCGTGGATCCTGAGCCGGCTCACTAATCGAGCAGGAGGAGTGCACCTCGCTGACCGTGAGGTGATCGAGCAGAGCGTCGACCGTCTTCAGCGTGACGCCGGATCCCGGCATGATCGACAGCCTGGCCTTGGCAAGGCCGATGATTTCGCTAAGGCGGTCGATCGCCTGCGGCGCGCTCCTGGCCCCGCCTGAGGTGAGAATGCGCTCGAAGCCAAGGTCGACTGCGATTTCCATCGCCTCGGCGAAATCCGGGACGAGGTCGAAGGCCCGGTGCAGCGTCATGCCGAGTCCGGCCGCATGGCCGCTGAGCTTGGTGAGCATCGACGTGTCGAGCCGGCCATCGGCAAGCGAGGCGCCGAGCACGACGCCGGCCAGACCGGCATCCCGCACCGCGTCGATATCGCGGCGCATCGCGTCGAGGTCAGCGGTTGAGAAAATGAAGTCGCCGGGCCGCGGCCGGATCATCGCGTAGACGGGCACTCGTGGCGGGCCAGCCAGCGCCATAAGGCCGGGATTGGGCGTGAGGCCACCGACGGAAAGGGCGGCGCAAAGCTCGATCCGGTCGGCGCCGCCTTCGATGGCCGCGTAAAGCCCGTCGGCATCGTCGACGCAGACTTCGAGTTTGATGTCGCTCATGCCTTGTCTCCTGAAAGCCCGAGCAGCGCCGCGCCGATGAGGCCGGGCTCGATCCGGCATTCGCCGCGCACAACCAACGGCCGGTCGAACCGCCGCAGAATCCGGCTACGCACCGCCTTGTCGATCTCGGCGAGCAGTTCCTCGGCATTGGAAAGGCCGCCGCCGACGGGCACGATCGTCGCACCCGTGATGTTGATGACGAGCGCCAGCGGTGAGCTGACGAGATCGACGAGCAGGTCGACCGTGCGTTTCGCCTCGGCGTCGCCAACCTTCCAGGCCTCGATGATCTCGTGGCTCGAAAGCGTCTTGCCATGGGCCGTCTGGTGCAGCCGTTCCAGCCCGCGGGCGCCGCCGACGGTATCGACGCAGCGCTTCTGGCCGCAGCCGCAGGCATAGGCGGGAATCGCCATTGGTGGATCCCCGGCCTCCGACGCGATCGCCGGGCCATGGCCCCATTCGCCGGCGAATCCGCCATCGGCATTGATCAGCCGGCCGTCGATGACAAGGCCGCCGCCGACCCCGGTGCCGAGGATGGCACCAAAGACGATGCGATGACCGCGCCCTGCACCCGCTCCGGCCTCGGCCAGCGCAAAACAGTCGGCGTCATTGGCGATCTTCACCGGCAGATGCAGCGCCGCCTCGAGTTCAGCAACCAGTTCGAGCCCGTCGATGCAGGGAATGTTGGCGCATTTGATGCGCCGCGTCTCGGGATCGATCACGCCGGTGATCGAGATCGCCACGCAGTCCGGGTGTCCGCCCGCTTCGTCCAGAACCGATTCGAGCGCCTGCACGAACTGGCGGAAATTGGTAAGCGGCGTGGTTCGGCGCGGCAACGGAAAGATCCGGTCGCGCGAATGCACGATCGCGCCTTTGATTGCAGAGCCGCCGATATCGAAACAGACGATCATGCCTCACCCCGGATGATCGCCTCGGCCGAAAGCGCCACCGAAAGCAGCCGGTCGTCCTGGTGATGCGGGGCCGCAAGCTGGAAGCCGACCGGCATTTCCGCCGCCCCGAGCCCGCAAGGAATGGAGATGCCGCAGAAATCCAGGAAGTTGCCGATCGAGGTGTTGCGCAGCGTCTTGCCGTTGATCTTGAAGAACAGCTCGTCGTCTTCGAGAAGCGGCGCGATCGGCGGGGCGACATGGGGCAGCGTCGGGTGGGCGATGAGTTCGTTCGGCTTCAGACTTTCGACCGTCTCGTGGATCAGCTGGTCGCGCGCGTCGAGGAGCGCGATGTAGTCGGGCATGGAGATCTTCTCGCCGAGCCGCGTGCGGGCGACGACGCGTGGATCCATCGCGTTGGCCTCGGGCCCGGCCAGACGCTCGCGGTGCAGCGCATAGGCCTCCGCCGTCACCAGGGCGCCGTGGCGGGCCATCAGCCCGAACACGGCCGAGAAGGATGGAAAAGCGCGGCGGCTGACGGCAACGCCCGCCTTCTCGAGCCGCTTGATCGCGTCCTCGAAGGCCTCGACGACTTCCGGCTCCGCATCGTCGAACACCACTGTTTCCGGGATCACCAGCGCGATGCTCGAGAGGTCGGCGCGGCGCACGGTCGGCGCCGTCAGCCCGTGCATGGCGGCGTCCACCCAGACGGCATCCTGTACCGTGTGGCAGAGTGGCCCGAGCGAATCGAGGCTTTCAGCCAGCGGAAAAATGCCCTTCATCGCATAGCGGCCGCGCGTCGCCTTGTAGCCGACGATGCCGGTGAAGGCTGCGGGAATGCGGACAGATCCGCCGGTGTCGGTACCGATGGCCGCCGGCACCAGTCCGGCCGCAACCGCGACCGCCGAGCCCGACGACGAGCCGCCGGGAATGCGCTCGACGTCGGTGGCCGCCGGGTTGCGCGGCGTGCCGTAGTGCGGGTTGAGGCCAAGGCCGGAGAAGGCGAATTCACTAAGGTTGGTGCGACCGACACTGACCATGCCGGCGGCGGAAACGGCGGCGACCACAGGCGCGTCGCTCGTTGCCGGCGCGTTCGTCCGAAGCACGGCCGAGCCGGCGGTCGTAACGTTGCCGGCGGTGTCGAACAGGTCCTTCCAGGCGACCGGCAGGCCGTCGAGCAGACCGAGCGACCGCCCGGCCCTCAGACGCTTCGAGGCAGCCTCCGCATCCCGCGTCGCGCGCTCCGGCGTCAGCTCGACAAAGATGGCGTAATCGCCGTGTGCGTCGATCGCCGCATAGGTTTCCTTGGCGAGCTCCACCGGATCCAGCTTGCCGCTCTGCACCAGCACCGAAAGGCTGGCGAGTGTCTTTTGTTCTGTCATGTCATCCTCCGCGGAGCGCTGCTGCCGGCATCCCGTATGTCTACAATATCGCCGCTCCCGGCGTTTTCCATGCTTCCCTTAGACGAGGCGCATGAATCTTGCATAAAGACGGGTGCCTGCCGGGACTATCTTGTCGCCGGTAGCGCCTCTGCCTACATGCACCATCGAACCTTGGCCCATGCTGGAGAGCGATGATGATCCTGGACGCGGCGCGACTGTCGCTTGCCAATCTGTTTGCACCCGAGACCCGATCGGTCTTCTGGAAGGTGCTGGGCCTGACGATCCTTGCGCTTGTCGCCCTGTGGTTTGCGGTGCGCGAAGTGTTCATCTGGCTCGCCTTGCCCTGGATCGACACGCTGATGCCGGGCACGCCCGTCTGGGCCGGCTGGCTGACCTTCGTGCTCGGCATCTTCGCAAGCCTTGGCCTGGCCCTGGCGCTCGCCCTGCTTCTTGCGCCCGTCACCGCACTGATCGCCGGCTTCTTCCTCGACGACGTCGCCGACGTCATCGAGAAGCGTGACTATCCGAACGAGCCCCCGGGACGGCCGCTGCCGCTCGGCGAGGCGGTTGCCGGCTCACTGAAGTTCCTGGGCGTCGTGATCCTCGGCAACCTCCTGGCGCTGGTGCTGCTGCTCGTTCCGGGCGTCAATCTCGTCGCCTTCTTCCTGGTCAACGGTTATCTGCTCGGTCGCGAATTCTTCGAGTTTGCGGCGATGCGCTATCGCGCGCCGGCGGAAGCGCGGCTCTTCCGGGAAAAGCACCGCTCGACCGTCTTTCTCGCGGGTCTACTGCTCGCGGGCTTCCTGGCTGTGCCCTTCGTCAACCTTTTGACGCCGCTCTTTGCTGCCGGCCTGATGGTGCACCTGCACAAGCGTCTTTCGGCTAGGGATCCCGGGTTCTCGCTGCGTGTGGCGGCGAAGGCATAAGGCCTTGCTTGACATAAGGCCGGCTGTGGCCAATCTGCCGGCAAACGGCGCCGCGCGCCCATGGAGTTTGCAAGAATGAGCAACACCGACGAACGGATCACCCGCCTCGAGGAGACCGTGGCCCATCAAGCCAAGACCATCGAGGAGCTTTCCGATCAGCTTGCCGAGCAATGGAAGGTGGTCGAGCAGGCGCGCGCCAAGCTCGACCGGCTGACAGAAAGGTTCCTGACGCTCGAAGAGCAGTCTCTCGACGCGCCGGCAATCACGAAGCCGCCGCATTACTGATCACCGCGCTCACGTCAGGACAAGCAAAAAAATGGCCGCCGGTCCAATGAACCGGCGGCCTTTTTCATGACGCAAGCGCTGCTCTTAGTAAGGGCAGGACTCGTCGCTCATGTAGTCGTGGACCTGGACCTTGCCGGCAATGATTTCGGCTTTCACCTTTTCCACCGCGTCGAGCATCTCGGGCGTGATCAGCGCCTTGTTGTTGTCGTCGAGCGCGTAGCCGACGCCGTCTTCCTTGAGGCCGAGGTTGGAAATGCCGAATTCGAACTTGTCGTTCTTGGCTGCCGTGAAGGCTTCGTAGACGGCGACGTCGACGCGCTTCAGCATCGAGGTCAGGACCTTGCCCGGCTGCAGGGCGTTCTGGTTGCTATCGACGCCGATGCCGAGCTTGCCCGCATCTGCGGCTGCCTGCAGAACGCCGACACCGGTGCCGCCGGCTGCGTGGTAGACGACATCCGAGCCCTGGTCGATCTGGGACTTGGCGATTTCGCCGCCCTTGACCGGGTCGTTCCAGGCGTCCGGCGTCGTGCCGGTGTAGGCTTCCAGAACCTTGACGTCAGCGCCGGTCGACTTGGCGCCGCCAACGTAGCCACAGGCGAACTTGTGGATCAGCGGAACGTCCATGCCGCCGACGAAGCTGACGGTCTTCGACTTGGAAGCGAGACCGGCGAGAACGCCGACGAGGTAGGAGCCTTCCTGTTCCTTGAAGACGACCGACTTGACGTTCGGCTTCTCGACGACCATGTCGATGATCGCGAACTTGATATCCGGATATTCCGGCGCGATCTTCTCGAGCGAAGCCGCCCAGTTGAAGCCGGCCATGACGATCGGGCTGTTGCCGTCGCTGGCGAAGCGGCGCAGCGCCTGTTCGCGCTGGGCATCGTTGGCGATTTCGAACTCGCGGTATTCGACGCCCGATTCCGTCTTGAACTTCTCGGCGCCGTTAAAGGCAGCCTCGTTGAAGGATTTGTCGAACTTGCCGCCGAGATCGTAGATGATCGCCGGCTTGATGTCGGCGGCCAGTGCCGTGGCGGACATCATCGAAAAGGCAAAAAGACCGAGAATTGTTTTTTTCATCGTGCAGCCCTGTTGTCGCTATTGATCTTATTGGGTCCTCCCGCCGGCTCCCTGACGGAAGCCTGTCTGCGGAACCCACCCCCTTCTCCTTGGGGCTAGGGTGGCGCATCCTTGCACGGTCACGGCAAAAAAACACTCAAAATTTTTCAGATGGTAAAAATTGAAGCCACGGATACCGGCACGCGTAAGGCACGGGTTCTGTTGCATTTTTTGAGATCACGACAAGGTGTCCCGGTCGGTTCGGCGCGGCCTCAGGGTTGTGGGTATCGCGACCGCGCGCGGGATGCCATCCGCGGGGTATGCGTCTAGTGGCCGATCGGGCAGCTGACGCCGGTGCCGCGCAGGCCGCAATAGCCGCTGGGGTTCTTCGCCAGATATTGCTGGTGGTAGTCCTCGGCGAAATAGAACGGTCCCGCCATGCCGATCTCGGTCGTCACCCTGCCGCCGTGATTGGCGTGCTTCAGCGCCGTCTGGAAAGTGGTGCGCGCGGCCTTGGCGTGCGCCAACTGCTCGTCGTCGTAGGCATAGATCGCCGAGCGGTAGGTGGTGCCGATATCGTTGCCCTGGCGCATGCCCTGCGTCGGGTCGTGTTCCTCAAAGAAGGTCCTGAGCAGGCTCGCGAGCTTCACCTTTTCCGGATCATAGACGACCAGGACCACTTCGGCATGGCCGGTAAGCCCTGTCGTCGTTTCCTGGTAGGTCGGGTTCGGTGTCAGCCCGCCGGCATAGCCGACCGCCGTCACGTAGACGCCGGGGATGTTCCACAGCAATCGTTCGGCGCCCCAGAAGCAGCCCATGCCCAGAAGGATGCTCTTGGTGTCGTCGGGGTAGGGACCTTTCAACGGTCGGCCGGAAACGAAATGTGTCTCGGCCGTCGGGATCGCGGCGTCACGGCCCGGCAGCGCCGTCTGCGTGTCCGGCATGATCGTTTTCTTGTTGAACATGTCGATCAGGAACATCAGCACACTCCTTTCGATGCGAAGGCCGCCTGCAATGCGTCAGGCGGCGAATCGTCCGGCCGCCGGCCGCTTCTTGTATCCGACCATCCATAGCACGAGGGCGATCAGCGCCAGCACCGCAAAGGCCGGCTGTTGCAGCAGCCAATGCAGCATCCCGTGCCAGATCGTCGGTGCGGTATCGGAACGTTGCGCAAACTGGACCCAGCTTGCCGTGTCGGCGCCAAGCGCCTCCAGGTCGTCGCCGAGCGACGTCATGACCAGTTCCGATGCTGCGACCGACTGGATCGCGTCGACGGCACCGGCAAGCACGGCGGCAAACAACACGACGGCGCTCGCCAGCCTCAATAGAAATCGCATTGGATTGCATTCCCTTCAATTCGCTGGCTGGCGCCAGTCATCGGCTCGGCGCGTCGCCCTGCCGCATCTTCTCCGATCGCCCGTGCCTCGGACAAGGCCCGACAATGAAAATATGCGGCAATCTGGCATGCCGGAGGATGTGGCCGAGACGGGCCGGACGCATCGGACACGCCCTGACGCAAGAGATAAGCCCCTTGCCCGGAGTGCACAATGGGAACCGGGAACCCGCCCGCGTCACAAGATGTCAATAATCTGTCAGAAAGCAGTTGATCCCGGGCAAATCATCGGTATATAGACGCGCGTCCGCCGGTTATCAGCCGGCTGACGCCGAAGGGCCCCGCCCTTCCCATCCAGCCGGATTGACCATCGGCTGCTGACGGATGGACAGGTGGCCGAGTGGTTGAAGGCGCACGCCTGGAACGCGTGTATACGTGAAAGCGTATCGAGGGTTCGAATCCCTCTCTGTCCGCCATTTCCCCCTTGTTCTGTTTCCATTACCAATGCGCATTAAGCGCTACCCTTGTCCTATCTACTGGCGGGTATTGATCTGAGGCGCCGTGACAACGTCGGTGCGCAAAGTCGCGTCCTTTCTTTTCTCCTCCTGCTGAACAGCGCACTTGTTATTGAGATAAGTCAGTGCTTATGTGTTTGGCATGATCGAGAACGAGATATTCCGAGCCCTGGCTGACCCCACGCGCCGCGCCATCTTCGAGAAGCTTGCTGACGGAAGCATGAATGCCAGCGCTTTGCGGGAAGGTATGGACATAAGCCAGCCGGCCATGTCCCAGCACATTTCCGTGTTGCGGAGTGCCGGGTTGGTGAAGGAGCAGCGGCAAGGTCGGTTCGTAAACTACGAAGTCGACCCGGACGGGCTGGCGCAAATTGCGCAGTGGCTCGCGAAATACCGTGCCTACTGGCCGGCACGCATCGAAGCTCTGAAGATCTTGCTGAAGGATATGGACCAATGAACCACGAAATCAGCGCCCCGGACGATAACAGCCTTGAGCTGGAATACGAACTCGACGAGGCGCCGCAGAAGGTCTGGCGCGCAATCAGCATCCCGGCGTTTCGCGAAAACTGGCTACCGAAAGAGGCATTGGCCGACCCCGATGGCGCCGTCGTCGTGCCTGGAGAAGAGGTCCGCTACAGGCTGCGCGAAACCGAAGCTCCGTTTCTCGAAAGTACGGTCACATTCCGGATCGCCCCGATTGGTTCGGGCGGCACCCGGCTGCGGATCGTCCACGAACTGCCGAATGTTCGCGGCGGTCGCGTGACCAGGACGGCCGCGAACAGCAACGATACTCTCATGCTCGCCGCCTAGACCGGCGAGCTTCCCCTCAATCTCTGGATAAATGGAGTTCGCCGATGCGCGAAGCGATGCAACTCGTCCCTATGGTCGTCGAGCAGTCGAACGGTGGAGAGCGGTCGTTCGACATCTATTCCCGCCTGCTGCGCGAGCGAATCATCTTTCTCAACGGTGAGGTGAACGACACGGTCTCTGCGCTGGTCTGCGCCCAGATGCTTCTTCTCGAAGCGGAAAACCCGAAGAAGCCCATCCATCTCTATATCAATTCGCCGGGCGGCGTGGTGACCAGCGGTTTCGCCATGTACGACACCATGCGCTACATCCGGGCACCGGTGCATACACTGTGCATGGGGACCGCACGGTCGATGGGTTCGTTTCTGCTGATGGCCGGCACGCCGGGCCAACGGGCCGCCTTGCCCAATGCCAGCATCCTCGTGCACCAGCCATCGGGCGGTTTTCAGGGCCAGGCGTCCGACATGCAGATCCATGCCGAGGAGATCCTTCGCACCAAGCAGCGCATGACGCGCCTCTATGCGGAACATTGCGGACGGACCTACGAGGAGTTCGAACGCGCTATGGACCGGGACCGTTTCATGACCGCGGAAGAAGCATTGGAATGGGGCCTGATCGACACCATCCTGAAGGTTCGCGACGACGGCGAGCCGGCGGCCTCCAGCGGCTTTGCCCTCTAACGGTCTGTCACTGTTCGGCGGGCTACCGGCCGATAACGGATGGTCCGCTGCCGAGCCCCTCGAAGGCGCCCCCCTGCCAAGGGAGTATCCCCGACGTCCGAATCGCCTGGCGCTAAAAAATCGTCGCCCGCGCGATCCGTTTCGCCTCTCCGCTTCGTCTTTGGTGCATCCGCAACGAAGGAGAAGCACCATGACCACTGCACCCGTCACTCTCGTCAACGTTCTGAAGGTCGAACCCGGCAAGCAGGAGCAGTTGATCGCGCTGTTGAAGCGCAACATCGACACCGTCATCCGCACGCTCGGCGGCTGGCGGACGAGCCGGCTGATTGCTGCCAGGGATGGCGCCAGCGTCATCATCTATTCGGAATGGGAGACGCCCGCGGCCGTCGAGGCGATGCGCGCCGATGTCAGGATGAAGGCCTATTTCCCACAGATCCTCGAACTGGCGAGCCTCGAATCGGTCATCGGTGAGGTGGTCCTCAGCGATCACAGCTGATGTCGAACGGCTGTGCGTTGCCGGAGCCGGTTTCGATCGGTCAGGCAGCGGACATTTTCTTCAGTCCACGCTATCGTCCGAACCGGCCCCTGGAGATACCCGATGGAACTCGATGTCATGAATACGGAAGACTTCGAGGATCGCTTGAGGGAACTCCGGCCGCGGTTGCACCGCTATTGCGCGCGCATGACCGGCTCGGCCGTGGATGGTGAGGATGTGCTGCAGGACACGCTGATCAAGGCCGTGCAGGCGCGGGCGGATGGCGTGGTGGTGGACAATCTCGAAGGCTGGCTGCTGCGCATCGCCCACAACACCAGTCTGGATTTTTTGCGCCGGCGGTCCAGGCACAAGATCGTCCCGCTGCTCGATGACATGGAAGACGCCCCGCTGCCCGAGGCGGACATCGTCGCGATCGGCTTTCAAACCTTCCTGCAACTGCCGGAACTTCAGCGCTGTGCGGTGATCCTGAAGGATGTGCTTGGTCATTCGATCGAGGAAATCGCCGCTATCGCCGAGTGTACGCCGGCGGCGGCCAAATCGGCGCTGCAGCGCGCCAGGGTGGCGCTCAGGCACCTGACCGAACGCCCGGAGGATATGCGGCTGCCGCTGATGTCCGACGCGAACCGGCACAAACTGGCAAGTTTCGTGCGCTTCTTTCAGGGCGGCGACTTCGATGCCATCCGCGCCATGCTGGCCGACGATGTAAAACTTGAGCTGGTCAACAGGCTGAAGCTGGAGGGTCGCGAGGGCATCAGCCGCTATTTCACCCGCTATGCGCAGGAGACAAAGTGGCGTTTCGCGCTCGGCGCAATCGAAGGGCGGCCGGCCATGCTGGTTTTCGACAGTGCCGGCCCCATGAAAAAACCGGCGCATTTCGTCGTTCTCGATTGGCGTGGAGACGAGATCGCCGCGATCCGCGATTTTCTCTTCGCCCCCTATGTGCTTGAAACCGTTGATTGGGTTCGTCTGGCTTGAACTGCGAGACAGCGGCTCTTTGCCGATTGAGGGTCCGTTCTCCGTCAAATGTTGACGGTTCCGCGCTATTCTTGGACCTTCGCTGGTATCGGCAGCCGTTGGGTTTCGGCAGGTTTCCCTGGCCGGTGTGGCACCGGCTCCGAGCATCGCGGGGGACCGGTTGCGTTCTGGGGAGAGGCAGCATGAGTTTGGCGAGCGACGCGCACTTCTGGGACCGGACGTCGCGGCGATACGCCAAGGGAACGATCGCGGACCCGGCCGCCTATGAACACACGCTCGACCGCACCCGCGCCTTGCTTCTGCCCGATGACCGCGTGCTCGAACTCGGTTGCGGCACGGGAACGACGGCGTTTCGGCTGGCGGGCGATGTGCGCGATTACCTTGCAACCGATTTTTCGACCGAGATGATCGCCATTGCCCGGGAGAGGTACGCCGTCGATCTGGTTCCGAACCTCGCCTTTCGCAGCGCGACGGCCGAAACGCTTGCGGCCGAATGTGGGCAGTTCGATGCGGTGCTGGGCTTCAACTACCTGCATCTCGTGCGCGATCTGCCCGCCACGCTCGACAACATCCATACCCTGCTTGCCTCCAGGGGCGTGTTCATCTCCAAGACGCCCTGCGTCGGCGACATGAACCCGCTCGTCCGGCTCCTGCTCTTGCCGGCGATGCGGGCCGTCGGACTGGCGCCCTATGCGGGAACTTTCAGCGCAGCAGAGCTCAGCCGGCACATCGTCGCCGCCGGCTTCGAGCTTCTGTCGGCGGAAAATCACGCATCGGCGAGCAACGACAACCGCCCCTACATCGTCGCCCGGAAGCGCTGAGGTGTTAGACCAGAGCAGCCGTGCTGCCCTGGTCTCGATGCGTTCCAGACACGCGCTGCCGCGAGGGCTGAGTGGTCCTGCCGAGCCGCCGATTGTTGACGTTCAACGCCTGCGCGACACGATCGATACCAGCGCCAGGCCGCCGATCACGGAGACGTGCTCCAGCGCCACGGTCATGTCGCGGAAGGCCTCTTCGCCTTCCTTCAGCCAGAAAGGATGGGCGATCGGGATCGTCAGCACCGTGAAGACGGCGAGCGCCCCGGCGGCAAGCCAGACCCAACGGTTGAGGATGATCAGCAGAGAGGCGCCGATCTGCAGGATCAACGTCATCGAATTGAACAGCCATCCCGGCGTCAGGCCGAAGCCTTCCATGATCGCGACGTTGGCGTTGAAGTCGAAGAGCTTGGCAAGGCCGCTTGACCAGAAGACGAGCGTCAGCAGCACGCGGGCGAGAATGCCGAAGGCGCGCGAATCGAGAATGCTTGCGATAGGGCCTGACATGGATCATCCCTGCCTTGCGGTGAGAAAGGCGACCCTGCGGACGATTGCCGGTGTCGGCGCGATGGCGAACAGGCCAGCGAGCCAGCAGGCGGCGCTCGATGCTGCGGCGCCGCCGGGCTCGGCGATGCCCGCAGATGCCGTTCCAGTCCCGGGATTGTCAGTCCTTATCTGGTTTTCCAATGCCACGTCGGCCCCCATTTCCGATTGAACCGACGGGGTTTGTAGAAGCTCAACCAGGCTTGAGGTCAAGAAAACGGCCATGCGACAAATTGGGTGGCGCTGGCGGCGGTCGTTCGATGAATAGTTAGCTCTTGCGCTAAGTATTGACGCGTGATACTTAGCCTTATGGAACAGTATTCAGACCGATTGGACGTGATCTTTCAGGCGCTCGCCGATCCCACCCGCCGTGCGGTGCTTGCGCGGCTCGGCGGCGGTCCGGCGAGCATCAGCGATCTCGCCAGACCCTTCGACATGGCCCTGCCGTCCTTCTTGAAGCACATCCACTACCTTGAAGGCAGCGGGCTCATCCGCACGCACAAGGAGGGCAGGGTGCGCACCTGCGCCATCGAGAAGGCGCAGTTCACCGCGGTAGAGAGCTGGCTTTCGGCGCAGCGCGCGCTCTGGGAAGGCCGCGCCGACCGGCTGGAAAAATTCGTCACTGAACACGAGGAGGAATGACCATGATCCGCTCTCCCGATCCTGAACTCGACCTGACGATGGCGCGCATCATCAAGGCGCCGCGCGCGACGGTCTGGCGCGCCTGGAGCGATCCCACTCGGCTTGAGCAATGGTGGGTTCCTGAGCCGGCAAGATGCAAGGTGATCGACATGGATCTCAGGCCCGGCGGCAGTTTCGTGACGCGGATCAGCGAAGGCGGCGGCGCATTCGTGCCGCATATCAACGCCTGTTTTCTCGCGGTCGACGAACTCTCGCGCATCGTCTTCACCGACACGCTCGTTGCCGGTTGGCGGCCGGCGGAAAACGCCTTCATGACGGCGATCATCACCCTCAGCGATCATCCAGCCGGCACCGAATACGCTGCCCATGTAATGCATCGGAGCGGCGCGGACCGGAAGATGCACGAGGAGATGGGTTTTCACGACGGCTGGGGAACGGTTGCCGGGCAATTGGCCCGGTTCGTCGAGCAAACTCACTGAGGAGACGATCCCATGCGCAATATCGTGCTGCAGATGATGACGACACTGAATGGCCGCCTCGACGATCCGCTTGCCTGGATGGGGACCGTGGTCGACGAGCAATACCGGGCGATCGACCGCCTTTACGCAGGCTACGACACGGTTCTGGTCGGCCGCACCACCTATGAGGAGATGGTCGGCTATTGGCCGGGCGCGCTGAACGACAAGGCGGGCGGCGAGACCAATCGGGTGATGGCAGGGCGTATGCACGACTATCGCAAGATCGTGTTCTCCCGCACCGAAGAGCAGGCGATCAGCCGCTGGCACAATGCCGAGCGGGCGGTGGTTCCTGATGATGCGGCGCTCTCGCGCTACCTGACCGACCTGAAGGCTGGGCCCGGCCGGGATATCCATTTGTCCGGCGGCGCGAGCCTGGCGCAGACGGTGATCGGCCTCGGCCTCGTCGACCGCTACCACTTCTTCGTCTACCCGGTCGTATCGCCCGGCGAACCATGGTTCGCCCGGCTTCGCGACAAGAACGAGCTGCAGCTGATTGGCAGCGAGCACTACGACAACGGCGTCGTTGGACTCCACTACGCGACGGTACGCGACGCAAAGTCAGCGCGACCGAAAAGCTTCTCGGAGCTCATCGCCTAAGAGCAATTCCAGGAAAAGTGCGAAGCGGTTTTCCGTCCGGAATTGCGCCAGCCAAGCGAGCAATTCCAGGAAAAGTGCGAAGCGGTTTTCCGTCCGGAATTGCGCGGCTTTTGGGATCACTCCCCGGCTTGCAGGGTGGTGAACAGCCGGTCGTAGGTCGGCGCCAGCAGGCGTAGGCTTGCGGCCGCCTCGGCATCCCTGCGCAGGACCAGCGGATACTGCAGCGCGCCGATCAGCCGCGCCTGTTCGCCGGCGATGGCGGCGGATTTGGCAAGGCCTGCCCGCGCCAGGCAGGACGCCGCGTCGCCGGCGCGGCGGGCACCGACACGAACGGCGAAGTGCACGAGGTGAGCCCGCAGGTTCTTGTCGCAATGGTCTTCGATCAGAGCGGCGAGCGCTTCGGCTGCGTCGGCATTGCCAAGGCTGCCCGTCGGCACCAGCCGGTCCGTGGTCATCGAGAGCCAGTGGATCGCGGCCGGCACCGAGGCGCGGATTGCCTCGACCTCGCTCACGTCGGCGACACGAGAGAATCCCCATCGCATGGTGTAGGGGTCGCCGTAGCTCAGCGTCTCGGCGCCCCAGGCCGTCATGAAATCGTGGAGCGGCAGGGAGGCGTAGGGATATCCTTGCGGGTCGTGCATCAGCACGCGCGTCTCGTCGATCGCGAGGACCACGACATAGTGATCGGCCTCGATCGGTCCCGTCATGCCGGGCTGGTGCCTCAGATGCCCCATCTCCACCGGGCCGACCCAGACGGGACCATCCTTCAGCGCCGCGCGCAGGCGGGAAAGCGCGTCCTCGGGCTCGCCGCCGCTGCTGACCTGCGACGTCCAGCCGAGCGCCTTCAGCGCACCGTCGAACCCGGCCTCCGGATCCCAGCCGTAGGGGTCGAAGAACGGCAGGGTACCGCCGACGATCTGCATGCCGAAGGGGCTGCCGGTGGCAAGCTCAATGGTCGAGGTCGAGGGCGCGGCTTCGCCGAACATCATTGCAAATGAGTTGGCGTAGCAATAGGGGCCGGAGCCCACATAGGAAAAGTGCTGCATCGGTTGGTCCTTGAGTGATTGGGGCGTGCGGGGATTGGTTAGCGCACGATGGGGTAGGCGACATCGAAGCGCGTACCGCCTCTGCCGGGGTAGATTTCGTAGGGGCTGCCGAAGCAGCTGAGATCGTCGCTTTGCTCGAACCAGGCTTCGATCGCGTCATAGACGCGGAGCACGGCCGGAAAGGTTTCGAACGGTTCGGCCACGGCCAGGAACGCTTCGCGTCCTGCCGGCTGAAGGCGGATGCGCAGATCACCAGTGGGTTCGAGACTGCCGTCATAGCCGATCGCGACCTCGACGAGACCCTTGCCGTCGTGATTGACCGGCTCGTGGAAATGCAGCGTCATCGGCCCGTCGTCGCTCTTGCCCGATTGCGCAAGATAGCCGCGGATCTCCGTTTCGGCGCTTTGGGTGAAGGCGTCGAGCGCGTCCACCGTCACATGATGCTGGCGATAGACGATTTTCGAAGGCGCGACGTCGCGCACGGCAACGGCCCTAACCAGCGGATCGTCGCCGCCGCTCGATTGCCGGATGATTGCCTCCACCAGCTCGCGCTGATCCTCGAGCCGTTTGCTCTGCACCTCCAGCCAGGCGCGCAGCTCCGCGAGGCGAACGTCGGGCTGAAGATCGATCAGCCGCGCGATCCGGGCGATCGGCAGACCCAGCTGCCGCAGCCGGGCAATCAGCCTGGCGCGGCTTGCCTGCGTGGCGGCGTAATAGCGGTAACCGGTCGCGGGATCGACATGGGCAGGCACCAGCAGGCCCTGCTCGGCATAAAGCCTGAGTGCTTTCGGCGACAATCGTGTGGCGGCGCCGAAGCGCCCTGCAAGGAAGTAGGAATCGGTCATGAAGGTAGTCTGGGGCCAGCCCCAGGGGCGAGGTCAAGGGGCACGTTGCCGTCTTTCCTGTTGAAGACCTCCCGGAACAGGCGACCGCTCCGGGAGGGGCAAGGCTATCGATTTTCGCTCCGGTTGAGAAACGCAAGCGCCAGCAGCGTGATCGTCGCCATGCCGAGGCAATAGCCGACGAGCGGCCAGGCCGTATCACCGCCAAGCAGGAGAACGGCGCCGGTGCCAATGAGGCTGACGATCAGGCTCTGGATCGAGAAGTAGAGCGCGACCGCCGTCCCGGCGATGGCATCGAAGGCCTTGAGCGCTCCGTTGGCGGTGACCGAGGCGCTCATGACGATGCCGAAGGCGATCACCCACATTGGCAGCACGAAGCTCTGGAACGACGGCACCGCCGAGGCTTCGCCCGCGCCAAGCAGCAGCCCGCCGAGGATGATCAAGGCCATGCCGCGGGCGAGGCAACCGGAGGTCCCGTAGCGGGTGACGAAGCCCCTGGCGAAGCGCGTGGCGATGATCATCACGACGGCGGCGGTGGCGAATGCCAGGCTGAAGCCGAGCTGCGAATAGCCGGCGCGATCGATGAGCAGGCGTGGCGCCGTGGAGAAGAACACGAAAAACGCGCCCATCGCCGTGCTGAAGCCAAGCGTATAGGTCCAGAAGGCGCCACTTGCGAGCATGGGCCTGAACCTCGGCCTCATCGGTGCCGCGGCGTCAGGCCGGGTTTCCGACCACCGCGGCAAGGCCTGGCCGAGTGCTGCAAGGCCAAGCATGGCAAGCGTCAGGAAGATCGCCCGCCATCCGAAAGCGCCTGATATCAGCGCGCCGGCGATCGGCCCGAGCGCCGGCACGAAGGAAAGCATGGCGCTGAAGAGGCCATAGATGGTCACACCCTCCGGACGTGCGCCATAAACGTCGCGCACGGTCGCGAAGGTCGCGACCAGTGCGGCCGAGGCGCCGGCCGCCTGGACAAGCCGCAAGGCGACGAAGACCGGTGCCGAGGTGGTTGCGGCCAGTCCCAGCGAGGCCAGCGCAAATAGCGTCGCGCCACCGAGAAGAACGGGACGGCGGCCGACGCGGTCGGACAGCGGGCCGAACAGCAGCTGACCCAGCCCCAAAAGCAGCATGTAGAGGCTGAGCGTGAGCTGGACGACTGCGGGCGACGTGCCGAGGATCGCCGGCATGTCGGGCACGACGGGCAGGTAAATGTCCATGGCGAGCGACGCCAGGATATCGAAGGGCGCCATCAGCAAAAGTGCTGCCGGCAGCGAATAGGACCAGGTGAGGGAATTACGATCGGGCATGATGAAACATCCGCGCAAATGAAAACCATTCGGCGGCGATCTGCCACTTCATCAAATCTTCTGAATGTGAGCCGACAGACGCCGCAACAACTTATTCAACCGTTGTTGCGGCTTACCTGGTTGCTGACGGGTCGGTCCTCATCTGCGGCTCCTATGGCGGCTCTCCAGCGATAACGCCAAGCCAGCCGAAATCTCATGCCGGCATGTCCTATCATCGGGATTTCCGGACGGCAACTCCTGGCTCAGCTATCAGCCTCGGCCGCGCCCGGCATCACCGCCAGCCGGTTCTCGACGCTGGTGACGCCGATCACCGATGCTGCGGCATCGCCGGCGCAGGCGATGTCGGATGCCTGCGCCACATGACCGGAAAGCACCACGATCCCGCCGAGCGCCATCACCGAGATCTCGCGCGTATCGATCATCGCCGCATACTGGATGTAGCGCAGCACCTTGTCGGCGAGCGCATCGTCGATGAGATGCGGATCGTCGTCTTTGTGCGCGTAAATGGACTTCTCTGTCGGCATGGCTCGTTCCTCATGCTGTTTCGGAACGCCTGCGGCCGGGGAATGTTCCCCTCCCTGTGCCCGCTGCTCGCGCGCTTGCGGCGCGGGTGCGAACAACGTTATTGCTGGCAGGACCATTCCAGGAGCGGAAAGAGGAAAGCATCTGCGGTCTTCCGCCCGTCTCCCGCTCTACCTCATGAGAACAGACCCCGAAGATCTTGGATCGATACGCTCCAAGGTCATCGTGATCCAGGGCCCGCGCATGTCCGACATCTTCCAGAACGTCCTGCCCATCTTCATCCTGATCCTTGCCGGCTGGTTGCTGGTGCGCCTGGGTTACCTGAAACCGGCCGTCGGCGAAGCCTTGGGCGATTTCGTCTTTCGCGTCGCCGTGCCCATCCTGCTGTTTCGCACGATTGCGGAAGCGGATTTCAAGGACGGTTCGCCCTGGCCGCTCTGGGTCGCCTATTTCTCGGGCGTCGCGGTGACCTGGACGTTGGGACACGTGGCGGCGACGCTCGTCTTCGGGCGGGATGCGCGCATGGGGGTTCTCGCTGGCGTCTCCTCCGCCTTCGCCAACACGGTCTTCATCGGCCTGCCGCTGGTGTCGCGAATCGTCGGCGAGGAGGGCATCGTTGCGATCTCGATCCTGCTTTCGGTGCATCTGCCCGTCATGATGATAGCGGGCACGCTCTTGATGGAGCGTGCGGAGCGGCGCGCCGGCGGCAAGCCGGGGCAAAGCCCGCTGCAGCTCTTGGCCGGTGTCGCCCGCAATCTGGTGCGCAACCCGCTGGTGATCGGCCTTGCCTGCGGCGCCGCCTTCCACCTTATCGGCCAGCCGCTTGGCGGTCCGGTCAAGACCGTCGTCGATCAACTGGCGTCGATGGCAGCACCCGCGGCGCTGATCTCGATCGGCATGGCGCTGGATAAATACGGCCTTGCCGGCAATCTCGGGCTCGCTTCGGTGACGAGCGTCTTGAAGCTCGCCGTCATGCCGGCGGTCGTCTATGCGAGCTGCCACCTGCTCGGCCTCAACGACAACTGGACGACGGCGCTGGTGCTGACGTCGGCGGTGCCGACGGGTGTCAATGCCTGGCTGATCGCCAACCATTTCAATGTCGGCCATGGGCTGGCGTCCTCGACGATCACGCTGACGACTGCGCTCGGCGTCATCAGCGTTTCGGTCTGGGCCTATCTGCTGATGTGATTACCGCTCTCTCCGGCAAACTGTTTCGCCGCGGAGGCTTGGATCCGCCTGAACGTTCCGTGCGCAACATCTCCGCCTATCCCCGAATACGAAAAGGCCCGGCGCGAGCCGGGCCTTTTGCATGGGATCGTTTCCGACCGCTGAACTTATTGAGCCGGTGCCGGCTGGCCTTCGGCAGGCTTGGCTTCGGTTGCCGGCGCTTCGGCCGGCTTTGCACCTTCGGCGCCAGCAGCCGGTGCTGCTTCACCGGCAGCCGGTGCGGCTTCGGCAGAACCGGCAGATGCGTCCGGCAGTGCTGCCGGAGCGTCGGCCTGCTCGCGCAGCCAGGCGATCAGGTTGGCGCGCTCGTCGGGCTTCTTGACGCCGGCAAAGCCCATGGCGGTGCCCGGAACGTGCTTCTTCGGTGCTTCGATGAAGTAGCTGAGGTGGTCGTAGTCCCAGACGACCTTGCCGCCTTCGGCAAACGTCTTCATGCCGGCCGAGTAGCTGAAGCCCTCATGCGAAGCGATCGGACGGTTGACGAGGCCCCAGAGGTTCGGACCGACTTTGTTTGCGCCGCCCTTGTCGGCGGTGTGACAGCTTGCGCATTTCTTGAACACGGTTTCACCGGCAGAAGCGTCGGCCTTGAGCAGCAGCGGCTTGATGTCGACTTCGACTTCCGCGGCACCACCGGCACCGGCTTCAGACGTGCCTTCTTCCGCAACGATCGTAAAGCCTTCCTTCTCGGGAGCTTCGGAATGGAAAATGCCTTCCGATGCAATGGACACGGACATCAGAACGAAGACCGTTCCCAGAAAGGCGCCCACGCCCATGTTCACATATGAATTCATCTGCAAACGCTCCCTTTGCCACCGGCGCAAACAAAAACCCGGCCTATCTTGAAATCGCGCGGAACCTATGTCTTTTGGCTCTGCGTTGCAACAGTGATTATCGGCCCCTAACTGAGACTTATTGACACTTTCGGCGGGGTTTTTGAAGGCCAGATCATGAATCGCGAAAATTCAGGTAAAGTCATCGTGCTCATTCCGGCGCGCATGGCCTCGACACGCCTACCCGGAAAGCCGCTCGCCGATATTTGCGGCCTGCCGATGATCGTCCAGGTCGCGACCCGAGCGCAGGAAGCGGACGTCGGCCGCGTCGTCGTTGCCGTTGACGACCAGCAGGTCTTCGACGTCGTGCGCGAGGCCGGCTTCGAAGCGATAATGACCCGCATCGACCACCAGTCCGGCTCCGACCGGATCTACGAAGCGCTGCAGAAGGCCGATCCGAACGGCGAAGCCGAGATCGTCATCAACGTCCAGGGTGACCTTCCGACGGTCGAACCGGCATCGATCCGCGCGGCGCTGAACCCGCTCGAAAATGCCGCCACCGATATCGCCACGCTGACGGTGGCGATCGCCGAGGAGAGCGAGAAGACCAACCCGAACATCGTCAAGGTCGTCGGTTCGCCGCTTTCCGACACGCGCCTGCGTGCGCTCTATTTTACCCGCGCGACCGCGCCTCATGGCGAAGGCCCGCTCTATCATCACATCGGGCTCTATGCCTATCGACGGCAGGCGCTGGAACGCTTCGTCTCGCTTCAGCCCTCCGTGCTCGAACGCCGCGAATCGCTGGAGCAGCTGCGTGCGCTCGAAGCCGGCATGCGCATTGATGTCGAGATCGTCGATTCGGTCCCGCTTGGTGTGGACACGCCGGTGGAGCTGGAAAAGGCCCGCCGCATCCTGTCTGCCCGTACCCGCTGATATCAGAACCTGAGAAGGACGCTACCGTGACCGCCAAGACCAACAGGATTTCCTTCCAGGGCGACTATGGCGCCAATTCCGACATGGCCTGCCGCGACATGTTCCCGTCGATGGAGCCGCTGCCCTGCCAGACCTTCGAGGATGCCTTCGTCGCGGTCGAGAACGGCAACGCCGATCTGGCGATGATCCCGATCGAGAACACGATCGCCGGCCGGGTCGCCGACATCCATCACCTCCTGCCGGAATCGCGGCTGCACATCGTCGGCGAATATTTCATGCCGATCCGTTTTCAGCTGATGGTGCTTCCGGGTGTCACGCGTGACGAGATCCGCACCGTGCACAGCCACATCCATGCGCTCGGCCAGTGCCGCAAGATCGTGCGCTCCAACGGCTGGAAGCCGGTCGTCGCCGGCGATACGGCGGGCGCGGCAAAGCTCGTCTCCGAAAAGGGCGACCGCTCGATGGCCGCGCTCGCGCCGCGGCTTGCCGCCGATCTCTATGGCCTCGAAATCATCGCCGAGAACGTCGAGGATACCGAGAGCAACGTCACCCGCTTCGTCGTGCTGTCCCGGGAAGAGCAGCGCATCGCCCGCACCAGCGACGAAGAGCTGATCATCACCACCTTCGTCTTCAATGTCCGCAACATCCCGGCAGCGCTCTACAAGGCCATGGGCGGTTTCGCCACCAACGGCATCAACATGACCAAGCTCGAGAGCTACCAGCTTGGCGGCCGGTTCGTGGCGACGCAGTTCTATGCGGATATCGAAGGCCACCCGGATGATGTCGGCGTGCGCCATGCCATGGACGAGCTTCGCTTCTTCTCCGAAAAGGTCCGCATCCTCGGAACCTATAACGCGCACCCGATGCGCGGCGTTCTCTGAACAGGCGGCTCCGGCGCCAAGCTGTTGAGAAAGGCCTGCGTAGGCGGGCCTCGACCGCCTCCCAAAGTGGTGAGGCGGTCGCTATCGTTAGCACGCTGCTTGGCCCCTCAGCTCCGCCTGAAGGCCGCGAATGCGCCTGATTTCTGACCAAAATGAAGCCTGCGGTTGTGGTCTTCTCGCGCCGCACATATCTGATCCTGCCATTTGGCTAAGGTTTTCAGAGCATCACGTTTAAGTCCTGAGCGTACCGTTCGCGGTGATTTTCCGAGAGAATCATTGGTTTCGCCGCGCCCTACCGGGGTGAAAGTGGCAAAAATTCGTTAACCGGCTACGCGTCTGACGCATGCCTAGTTTGCAATCGTGGCGCTACACAAATTTTAGGCAAATGCCTATTTGACGCTCGTCAAGTAAGGAGTGTTAAAGATGAAGATCCGTCAGAAGATCATGGAATATGCGAAGACCCGCCGTGCGATCCGCGAGCTGAATGCTCTCGACGATCACGCACTGAGCGACATCGGTCTGTCCCGTTCGCAGATCCAGGCCGCCGTTTACGGCCGCTAATTCCGTACCATTCGCGCATCCCGCCGCTTCAGGCTGGTGGGATGCGCGCAGCATACCCTCTCGCTTAAGAATCGTAGAGGCAGACGCGCAGCCGGTGACCATCCGGATCGAGCGCGACGAAAGTCGGTCCGAAATCCATTTCGGTCAATTCCTGCGCAATCGGCAGGCCTTTCCCCTTCCAATCCTCGTAACGTGCGCGCACCGCGCTCTCGTCTTCCACCATGAAGGCCAGTTCCGACCGGCTGCCCGATGCCGCCGGCTCCGGCGCGACCGTATGTTCGGCCCAGAGCCCGAGCGTGAAGCCACCCGGCAGCTCGAAGGACGAGAAGGTCTGGTAGGTGACGCTTGGTTCCTGCGCGAGAAGCGCGCGATAGAAGGTCACGCTTGCGAGCGGGTCCTTGACGTAGAGAACGATGAGATTTGCCTTGGCCATGCTGTTCCTCCTTGTTGCGGAAGGTGCAGGCTAGGGCTGGCCGCTGCCAGTTTCTGTCAGCATCGGCGCACCAACACCCGTCAGGAGCCGACCGTCTCTCGCTTCGACGCCGCCATGTTCTGGCTCGAGCGCCAATCCTTCATCAGCACCTGCCGGCGGCGGGGATAGCGCGCCTCAGTCACCGTCATCTTCTGCATGCGGTCGGCGCGAAAGTGCCGGAAGTCCAGGCGCAGCTCGCACCAGGCCATGACCATGCGCACGTTCTCAAAGAAGCCGAGGGCAAAGGGCCAGACGGTGCGCTGCGTCGCGCTGCCGTCATTGTCGACGTAGTCGAGTTCCACCTTGCGCTCGTTGCGGATTGCGCGCCTAAGCGCGGCGATGTCGATGCCGTTGGTGGCCGGCGGGCTCGGGCCGACGAGCAGGGTCGAACTGTCGAGCTCCTCGCGAAGTTCGGCCGGCAGCACCGCGGCAATCTTGGCGAGCGCATTGGCGGCAGCGCCGGCGAGATCGTCGTCGGTGCGCTTGGAGACCCAGCGCGAGCCGAGCACCAAGGCTTCGATCTCCTCGGCGGAAAACATCATCGGTGGCAGCATGAAGCCGGGCTTGAGCACATAACCGAGCCCCGGTTCGCCCTCGATATCAGCGCCCTGCGCCTGGAGGCTGGCGATATCGCGGTAGAGCGTTCTGAGGCTGACGCCGGTTTCTTCCGCCAGTCGCTGGCCGCTCACCGGCTGGCGGTAGCGCCGGAGCACCTGCAGAAGGTCGAGCAGCCGTTCGGAGCGGGACACGGTCGATCTCCCTGTATCCGTCGCCTTATGTCCGCTCGCCCCAGGCGAGCCAGTCACGCATCAGCTGGTGCGCGATCGCGCCCTTCGGCGGCGGAATATGCGCGTCGCCGGTGTCGGCGACCCCGGTCGACCTTTCGAGCATCGCGATCGTTTCATCGCGCGTGAACCAGCGCACGTCTTCCAGCTCGTGCTCGTCGCGCTTGATGACGGTTGATTTCGCCTCCGCATAGCAGCCGATCATCAGCGTGTGCGGCATCGGCCAGGGCTGCGAGGCATGGTAGCGTACCCGGCCGATATGGATGCCGGACTCCTCGAGCGTTTCCCGCCGCACGGCGTTTTCGATCGTCTCGCCCGGCTCGACGAAGCCGGCAAGGCAAGAATACATGCCCGGCGCGAAATGCGGGCTGCGGCCGAGCAGGCAAAGATCGCGCTCAAGGTCGATCGTCATCATGATGACGACAGGGTCGGTGCGCGGGAAGACCATATGGCCGCAGGCGGTGCAGACCCGGCGATAGCCGCCAGCCTTGCCTTCCATCGGGCCTGCGCAGCGACCGCAGAAGCGGTTGTTGGCATTCCAGGTAATCAAGCTCGAGCCTTGCGCGAACTGGCCGAGCAGTTCCTCCGGCAGCATCTGCTGGCGATAGAGGGTGCGGCCGTCGGCGATCTTGAAGGGCTCGGTGATCGTCTCGTCCGTCAGGCCCGTCGGCACGGCCAGCCGGGGCTCGCCGTTGGCGAGGTAGCCGAGCAGGATCGTCTCGTCGAGAACGGGTTCGAGACCTTCGAGCTCATAAGGCGCAAACAGTGGGTCGATGATCTTCTCGTCATGCTTGACGATCAGCTTCGGTCCGGAGAAGGCCAGGAAATGCGCACCCGGGTGCTTCAGTGCCACCTGCACGCAATCGTCGGCCCGGTGCTCCGACTGGCGATCCAGATGATTCTCCGAGAAGGCGACGAGGGTGCTTGGCTCTGGATGCGGGCTGCGAAGGTCAAAGATCGATTTCGTCATGTTCAGAGGTTTTCCAGAATGCGGGCTGCGAAGGCCTGATGTTCTTTTTCGTCCCACGGCTCCGCCTTGCCGAAGCCCCAGACCGGCCCCGGCCAGTTCGGGTCGCCGTCGCTGCGGGCGATGATATGCACGTGAAGCTGCCGGACGATGTTGCCCAATGCGCCGATATTGATTTTCTCGGCGCCCGTGACCTTCTTCAGCGCCGTCGCTGCCATGGTCGTCTCGAAGGTCAGCATCGTCTGGTCGAGCGGGGTGAGGTCGAAGATCTCAGAAATGCCTTCACGCTGAGGAATGAGCACGAGCCACGGCCAGCGGCGGTCGTTCATCAGCCGCATCTGGCAAAGCCCGATCGAGGCGATCGGAATGCCGTCGCGCTCGAGCCGCTCGTCGAGGGTGAAGGTCGTCAACTGGGTCTCCTCGGCTATTGAGAATGGCGGATTCGCCTTGTTTTGCATATCGATATCAGTTTTTTGACGGCTTGGCTTGCATTTGCTTTCGATATTGCCGATATGGAAGCCGGGAGGTTGGTGGTGGACGAGCCACTCGCCAACCGGGTCAGGTCCGGAAGGAAGCAGCCCCAACGAGCTCCGGCACGGGTCATCGTGCCAGCCTCCCACCTTCTCCGTCCTGTCGGGACAAGAGTTCGAACAGCGGCAGGGTCGATGAGCGACGATACGTCCATTTCATCCGTTGAGAAACCAGCCGCCTACCGTGTTCTGGCGCGCAAGTATCGCCCCAAGGATTTCTCCGACCTGATGGTCGGCCAGGAACCGATGGTGCGCACGCTCACCAACGCGTTCGAAACCGGCCGCATCGCCCAAGCCTACATGCTTACCGGGGTGCGCGGGGTCGGCAAGACCACCACCGCCCGCATTCTCGCCCGCGCGCTGAACTATAAGACACCGGATATCGATCGGCCGACCATCGACCTGCGCGTTCCCGGCGAACATTGCCAGGCGATCATGGATGGGCGTCACGTCGACGTCATCGAAATGGACGCGGCGTCACACACCGGCATCGACGATATCCGCGAGATCATCGAACAGGTGCGCTACCGCCCGGTTTCGGCCCGCTACAAAGTCTACATCATCGACGAAGTGCACATGCTCTCGACCCAGGCCTTCAACGGCCTGCTGAAGACGCTCGAAGAGCCGCCAGAGCATGTGAAATTCATCTTCGCGACCACCGAAATCCGCAAAGTGCCGATCACGGTTCTGTCGCGCTGCCAGCGCTTCGACCTGCGCCGCATCAGCGCGTCCGATCTCGTCGGCCTGTTTTCGACGATCCTCGGCAAGGAAGGCGTATCCTTCGATCCGGAAGCGCTTGCGATGGTGGCCCGCGCTGCCGAAGGCTCGGCGCGCGACGGTCTGTCGCTGCTCGACCAGGCGATCGCCCACGGCGGCGGCGCTGTGGAAGTCGAAACCGTGCGTTCGATGCTCGGCCTTGCAGACCGCGCCCGCATCGTCGACCTCTTCGAGCACGTCGTCAAAGGCGATGTCGCCGCGGCCCTCAAGGAATTCACCGCACAATACGAGGCCGGCGCCAATCCGACGGTCGTATTGACCGACCTTGCCGATTTCACCCATCTCGTCACCCGGATGAAATACGTGCCGGAGGCGGTCAACGACCAGTCCTTGAGCGAGATCGAGCGCACCCGCGGCGCCGTCTTTGCCGAGAGCGTGGCGGTTACGGCGCTCTCGCGCATCTGGCAGATGCTCCTGAAGGGCATTCCGGAAGCCGAAAGCTCGTCGCGCCCGGCGGGTGCCGCCGAAATGGTGCTGATCCGCCTGGCGCATGCGGCACATCTGCCGGCGCCTGAAGAGGCCGCGCGGCGCTTGCTGGAACTTTCCGGCAATGAAGGCGGCGGCGCTCGCCCTGGCCCTTCAGGTGGCAACGGCGGCGGCGCACAGGCCCAGGCTTCCGTGTCCGTGTCGGCGCAGGCATCGCAGCCGATGCCGGTGCAGCGCCCGACGAGCAATGGCGCGACCATGCTGCGCGCCGTCCCGGACGTGCCGCCCCAGGCGGTTGCCGTTGGCCGCATCGAAGAACGCCCGGTGGCGGCGCCTGCGGCCAAGCCGCAGCCGTCGGTGCCGGTCAATTCGATCGCCGACATCGCCGATCTCTGCGCCAAGAACCGCGACATCAAGCTGAAGACGCTGGTGCGCGGCTTTCTGCGGCTCGTGCGGATCGAGCCCGGACGTCTCGACGTCAACGTCTCGGACGACGCGCCGAAGACGCTGCTTGGCGAAGTGGCCGTCAAGCTAAAGGAATGGACCGGCATCCACTGGATCGTCAGCTACAGCCGCGAGGCCGGTGAGCCGACGCTGATCGAGGCGGAACAGCGGGCGCAGGAGCAGCGCGTCAACGACGCGCGCCAGGACCCCGATGTCGCCGCCATTCTCGCCCGGTTCCCGGGCGCCAAGATCACCGACGTGCGCATTCGCGCCGTTGAAGAAGAGGCCGAGAGCCAGGCTCCGGCTACAGCCGAATCCGCCGACGGCGATATCGTCCCTGGCGACGACATCGAATAGTCCCGTCTGCGAGCAGAAACAGAAAGACAGGAGACGACGATGCGCGACATCATGGGGATGATGGGCAAGGTCAAGGAAATGCAGGCCAAGATGGAAAAGATGCAGGCGGAAATCGCCGCGCTCGAAGTCGACGGCACCTCTGGCGGTGGCCTCGTCACCGTTCGCCTCGACGGCAAGGGCACCCTCAAGAGCCTGAAGATCGATCCCTCGCTGTTCAAGGAAGACGACGTCGAGATCCTCGAAGACCTGATCGTCGCCGCCCACAAGGACGCCAAGGACAAGGCCGAAGCCGTGCAGGCGGAAAAGACCCGCGAACTGACCGCCGGCCTGCCGATCCCGCCCGGCATGAAGCTGCCCTTCTGATCGTCTCCGGGCAGTAGGTTCGGGAAGCAGGGCGGTCTGCCGCCCGCAGCATTTGCGCGCCGGCGGTGGTAGCCGCCGGGTACCGCGTCGATACCCGCCGCTTCGCGTGCGGGCGTTTCGAAGGCGATTCCGTTTCGGCGCGATATGGGCTAAAAGCGCCGCATGGCAAAACGAGTCACCGGCCCCGAAATCGAAAAACTCATCCAACTCCTGGCGAAAGTGCCGGGGCTCGGACCGCGTTCGGCGCGCCGCGCCGCCCTGCATCTCGTCAAGAAGAAGGACCAGTTGCTGGGTCCGCTCGCCGACGCGATGGGCGAAGCGCACCGCAAGGTCCGCATCTGTTCCTGCTGCGGCAATGTCGATACGATCGATCCCTGCACCGTTTGTTCGGACGAGCGTCGCGACCACTCCGTGCTCATCGTTGTCGAGGACGTTTCCGATCTCTGGGCACTGGAACGCGCCGGCGCGATGAACGCCGCCTATCATGTGCTCGGCGGCACGCTCTCGCCGCTCGACGGCGTCGGCCCCGACGATCTCAACATCAAGGGTCTCGTCCAGCGCGTCGCCAATGGCGGCGTCCGCGAGCTGATCATCGCCGTCAATGCCACCGTCGAGGGCCAGACGACGGCGCACTACATCACCGACCAGCTCGAAGGCATGGAGGTGAAGATCACCCGGCTTGCCCATGGCGTGCCGGTCGGCGGCGAGCTCGACTACCTCGACGAAGGCACCTTGGCGGCTGCCCTTCGCGCCCGCACGTCGATCTGAGCGTCATTTCGGACGCTGCAATCCAACCGATGGGGAAGCCTTATGCTGAGACTTCTTTCACTGACGACCTTGCTGCTCTGTGGCTGGCTGGGGCTCGCGCAAGCCGCGACCAAAGCCGACGTCGAGGCGCAGTTTCGTACCTGGCTGCAGAATGATCTCTGGCCGGAGGCGAAGAAGGCCGGCATTTCCGCCGGATCCTTCAAGGCGGCCTTTTCCGACGTGAAGCTCAACTGGGACCTGCCGGATCTGGCGCCGCCCGGCTTCCCGAAGCCGAAGGAACAGAAGCAGAGCCAGGCGGAGTTTTCCTCGCCCGGAAACTACTTCTCGGAAAAGCGTCTGCAGGGGCTCGCCGCCACCGGCCGCAGCCTGGCTTCCACCCATGCGTCGACCCTGAAGAAGATCGAGCGCACCTATGGCGTGCCGGGCTCGGTGATCGTTGCCATCTGGGGCCGCGAATCCGGCTTCGGCCGCGCCAAGATCCCCTATCCGGTGGTCGACGTGCTCGCGACCAAGGCGTTTATGTCGACGCGGCCAGACCTGTTTCGCCGCGAGCTGATCGCGGCACTGCACATTCTCGACAGCGGCGATGTCGACGAGGCGGCGATGCGCGGCTCTTGGGCCGGCGCGATGGGTCAGCCGCAGTTCATGCCGTCGAGCTTCCTGCAATATGCCGTCGATTTCGATGGCGACGGCCGCCGCGACATCTGGAATTCGGTGCCAGACAGCCTGGCGTCGATCGCCAATTATCTGGTCAAGAAGGGCTGGCAGCGCGAGCGTGACTGGGGCTTCGAAGTATCGATTCCCGAAGCCGTCTCCTGTGCGCAGGAAGGGCCGGACCTCGCCCAGCCCCTGTCGAGTTGGGCAAACAAGGGGATCGTCAGGATTTCCGGCAAGGCCTTTCCGTCGCACGAATTGTCCGCATCTTCGATGATGCTGGTGCCCGCTGGTCGCCATGGGCCGGAGTTTATCGTCACGCCGAATTTCTACGTGCTCAAGGAATACAACAACTCCGACCTCTACGCGCTCTTCATCGGCAACCTCGCCGACCGCATTGCGACGGGCGGCGGCGCGTTCCGCGGCACGTGGGGCGACGTCGGCAACATGCTGCGCTCGGACGTTCTGAAGATGCAGAAGGCGCTGGTTGCCAAGGGCTACGACGTCGGCAAGGTCGATGGTCTCCCCGGCTACAAGACACGCCGTTCGCTCGGCGACTGGCAGGCAAAGAGCGGCCTTGCCGCCACCTGCTTCCCCGATGCTTCGCTGAAGGCGAAGCTGCGATAGAGCCAATTGCAGCCGGAGGCACTGGTGTGCCGACTGCCGAAAAGAAAAGGCCCCGTCATCGGGGCCTTTTTCGTTGCATGTTCGAGACCGGCGCGAGGGCCGGCACAAGCTAGTGCATGTCCACATTCACCTGGCGCTTGTAGCGCTCGTAATGGGTCGGCACGATCGTCTGGCGCTCGATCATCCGGTGCACGCGCGGTGGTGCTTTGCCGCTATGCAGCGCCGTCAGCCTGTCGCCGACGGCCGCGTCCGCCTGGGTGCGCCGCTGGTTGTGACGCACATATTCGACCCAGGTCGGCACGTGGTAGGTCTCCGTCCAGGTGGTCGGGTTTTCAAGGTCGCGCATCAGCGCCCAGTGTCCGGCGCCGTCACGGATGCGGATGCGCCGCCGTTCCGCCATGGTTGTCAGGAACTCCGGGATGTCGTCGTCGGCGATTTCGTAGTCGATCATGATGACGATCGGGCCGCTGCGCGGTTTCAGGTCCAGTTCGAGCGGCGGCTCGTTGAAGCGGTTCAGCGGATCGAGGTTGAGCGAGGTGAATTCCGGCAAGGGCAGGCGGAAGCCGACCACGACGCCGGCGAACATCAGCAGACAGGAGCCCATCAACGCGTTGGCCGCGCCATATTGCTCGGCGGCCGTACCCCAGAGCCAGCTGCCGCCGGCAATGCCGCCGAAGGTCATGGTCTGGTAGAGCGAAAGGGCGCGGCCAACCACCCAGCGCGGCGTCGACAGCTGCACCGTGGTGTTGAACAGCGATAGCGCCAGCACCCAACAGGCGCCGGAGATGAGCAGCACGAGACAGCTCAGCCAGGCATAGGTGCTCCAGGCCGTGATCGCGGCGCTGGCGGCAAAGCCGGTGAAGGCGATGCGCACGATCGCCTCGCTCGAAAGCTTCTCGCGCAGGCGGGCGGAGAGCAGCGCCCCGCCGATCGCGCCAAGGCCGAAGGCGCCGAGCATCAGACCGTAGGTGAGCGGCCCACCCTGAACGAGGTCGCGGGCGACGAGCGGCAGAAGAGCGAGGATGGCGCTTGCCGAAAGGCCGAAAAGGAAGCCGCGCAAGAGAACCTTGCCGATGTTCGGCGACATCGCGACGTAGCGCAGGCCAGCCGAAATGGCGCGCCCCAGCGTCTCGCGCGGCAACGTGCTCGTCGGCACCTCGCGACGCCAGCGCACCAGCGCAAAGAGGATGGCGAAATAGCTGAGCGTATTGGCGAAGAAGGCAGCCGCCGCACCGAGTGCCGCGACGATGGCGCCGCCGATCGCCGGGCCGACGCTTCGGGTGATGTTGAAGCCCATGCTGTTGAGCGCGACCGCTGCCGGCAGGTCTTCGCGCGGAACCATGTCGCCGACCGACGCCTGCCAGGACGGGTTGTTGAGCGCCGTGCCGCAGCCGATGAGGAAGGTGAAGAGCAGGAGCAGCCAGGGCGTGATCAGCCCGACATAGGCACAGATCGTCAAGAGCGCCGAGACGAAGAGCATGAAACACTGCGCCACCAGCATGATCCGCCGCCGGTCGAAATTGTCGGCAAGCGCGCCAGAGACAAGCGAGAAAAGCATGATCGGCAGCGAGGTCGAAGCCTGCACCAGCGCCACCATGTTCGCCGATGAGGAAATGGAGGTCATCAGCCAGGCGGCCCCGACCGATTGAATAAGGCCGCCGAAATTGGAGGCGAGGCTCGCGATCCATATCGTGCGGAAGATGTCGTGCTTGAAGGGGGCAAGCGGCGAAATACGGGTTGGCACCTCGTCTTCTCTCTTCGTTTCTTGATTGTCGTCTCGAAGCGGTTCGTCTCCTGTTATAGGCCCGACAACGCGAAGTGCCACCCGCTGAAACTGACCTTGTTGGCGAAGATGCTCGCCGGCGGTTCGTCCGGCCATTTGCGTCGGACGGCCCAATGCCTTGCAATTTGCGGCGATGGGGCGTATATGAGCCTCAAATTCTTGATCGGTAGATGAAGAGTGGGCCCGTCAGGACCCGCTCTTTTTTATTAGCCGGTCCGATGAGGAGATGATCGTTTGTCCGATACGACAACGGCTGAAAATGCAAATGAACCCCGCCTGATCACCGAAACCGGTCTCGACCAGCGCGTCGCCGACATCATCGAGCCGGTGATCGTGCCGATGGGCTACCAGCTCGTGCGGGTGCGCATGTCGGGCCAGAACGGCATGACGCTGCAGATCATGGCAGAGCGCACCGACGGCACCATGACCGTCGAGGACTGCGAAGAGATCTCCAAGGCCATTTCGCCGGTGCTCGATGTGGAAGATCCGATCGACAAGGCGTATCATCTCGAAGTGTCGTCGCCGGGCATCGACCGCCCGATGGTGCGCAAGTCCGACTTCTTCCGCTGGCAGGGTCACCTGCTGAAATGCGAGACGTCGGTTCTGGTCGATGGCCGCAAGCGGTTCCGCGGCAAGATCGTTTCTGTCGATGACGACGGTTTCCGGCTTGAGCGCGACCAGGTGGCCTATGGCGAGGAGCCCGTCGTCGTGATCCCGTTCACCACGCTTTCCGAAGCGCGGCTGATCCTGACCGACGATCTGATCCGCGATGCGCTGACGGCCGACAAGAAGGCCAAGGCTGCGCGTGCCGCGAACGAGAATTTCGAAGACGAAGATTCACCTATTGAGGAATAAGTCGGGCGGAGCTTGAAAGCCCCCTGCAACCCAACGGAGACAAGACATGGCAGTCAGTGCTAACCGGCTCGAGCTTCTGCAGATCGCGGATGCTGTCGCGCGTGAAAAGGTGATCGACCGCGAGATCGTTCTGGCCGCGATGGCCGACGCGATCCAGAAGGCCGCCCGCTCGCGCTATGGGTCGGAATCGAACATCCGCGCCGACATCAACTCCAAGACTGGCGAAATCCGCCTGCAGCGTCTTCTGGAAGTGGTCGAGAAGGCTGACGACTACTCCACGCAGATCCCGCTCGAGCTTGCTCGCGATCGCAATCCGGACGCCAAGCTCGGTGACTTCATCGCCGACCCGCTGCCGCCGATGGATTTTGGCCGCATCGCCGCCCAGTCGGCCAAGCAGGTCATAGTGCAGAAGGTGCGTGAAGCCGAGCGCGACCGTCAGTTCGACGAGTTCAAGGATCGCGTCGGCGAGATCGTCAACGGCACGGTCAAGCGCGTCGAATACGGCAACGTCATCGTCGACCTCGGCCGTGGCGAAGGCATCATCCGTCGCGACGAGATGATCCCGCGCGAAAACATGCGCTACGGCGATCGCGTCCGCTCCTTCGTCTACGACGTTCGCCGCGAACAGCGCGGCCCGCAGATCTTCCTGTCGCGTACCCATCCGCAGTTCATGGTGAAGCTCTTCACCATGGAAGTGCCTGAAATTTACGACGGCATCATCCAGATCAAGTCGGTTGCCCGCGACCCGGGTTCGCGCGCCAAGATCGCGGTCGTCTCCAACGATAGCTCGATCGATCCGGTCGGCGCCTGCGTCGGTATGCGCGGTTCGCGCGTTCAGGCCGTCGTTGGCGAGTTGCAGGGCGAAAAGATCGACATCATTCCGTGGTCGCAGGATCCGGCATCGTTCATCGTCAACGCGCTGCAGCCGGCCGAAGTCGCCAAGGTCGTTCTCGACGAAGACGCCGAGCGCATCGAAGTGGTCGTTCCCGACGAGCAGCTGTCGCTCGCCATCGGCCGACGCGGCCAGAACGTTCGCCTCGCTTCGCAGCTGACCGGCTGGGATATCGACATCCTGACCGAGCAGGAAGAGAGCGAACGCCGCCAGAAGGAATTCACCGAGCGCACCAACCTCTTCATGGATGCGCTCGACGTCGACGAAATGGTCGGTCAGGTGCTGGCTTCGGAAGGCTTTGCCGCCGTCGAGGAGCTTGCCTATGTCGATCTCGACGAAATTGCGTCGATCGACGGTTTCGACGACGAGACCGCCAACGAAATCCAGACCCGCGCTCGCGAGTACCTGGACCGGATCGAGGCGGAAATGGATGCCAAGCGCCGCGAACTCGGCGTTGCCGACGAACTGCGCTCAATCGACGGCCTGACGAGCCAGATGCTCGTTGCGCTGGGCGAAGAAGGCATCAAGACGGTCGAGGACTTTGCTGGTTGCGCCGCTGACGATCTCGTCGGCTGGAGCGAACGCAAGGACGGCGAGACCAAGCGTTTCGAAGGCACCTTCTCGAAGTTCGACGTCTCGCGCGCCGAAGCCGAAGCCATGATCGTTCAGGCCCGCCTCGCAGCCGGCTGGATCACGCAAGAGGACCTGGCAAGCGAAGAGGTCGAAGGTGAAGAGCCGATCGACGTTGCCGAAGGCGCCGAGCAGGACGCTTAAGGACGATGATCGCCTCTGATCATGCCGACAGCCTGCCTTCGGACGCCCTGCCCACGGATGGGGGGCCGAAGGATCGCAACGGCAGCACGCGGACCTGCATCGTCACCCGTGAAAGCGGTTCGCCAGACGAGTTGATCCGCTTCGTGGCTGGGCCAGACGGTCGCGTCGTTCCCGATCTGAAGCGTCAGCTTCCGGGGCGCGGCTGCTGGGTCAAGGCCGAGCGGGCGCTGATTGAGAAGGCGGTGGCGAAGAAGTTCTTCGCCCGCGCCCTGAAGGCGGACGTCAAGGCCGACGCGACGCTCGCCGACGATGTCGACCGGCTGCTCGCCGAGCAACTGGCCGGAATGATGAACATGGCGCGCAAGGCGGCCCAGTTCATCTCCGGCGCAACGAAGACGGAGCAGGCCGTCAGGGGACTGGCGGCACTCGCCGTGTTTCACGCGTCCGACGCTGCGGCCGACGGCGTGCGCAAGATAGACCAGGCCCGCAAGGCGATGAGCTTTGTGGCCGACGATGAAATGGAAATACCTTCGTTCCGTCCCTTCACCGGGGCGGAAATGGAGGGCCTTTTAGGAAGTAATGCTTTTATCCATGCCGCAGCGCTTGCAGGGCAGGCGGGTGAAGGTGTAGTGAAGCGCGCAATCATGCTCGAAAAGTACCGAGGATCCGTCCCGGTCCGGGCCGACGGCGGCGCTGGCAAGCCACAGCAATGACCCGCGTCACCGGCACAGTCTGGCATCGCGTACATTGTTTGAGACAATTTGGAAGACAGGGTCAGGTGATACGCATCCGGCCCTGATCGCTAGGAACGGAACGGAATGACCGACAACAACGACGACAAGACAGGCAGCGCAGCGGGCAAGAAGACGCTGACCCTGAAGCCCCACGGGGTTTCGCAGGGGACCGTGCGTCAGGACATGGGCCGTGGCCGCACCAAGGCGGTCGTGGTCGAAACCAAGAAACGCCCCTTCCACCGCCCCAAGGACGAGCGTCCGATCACACCGGTTGCTGCAGCTCCCGCTGCGCGCCCGGCCGATCAGCGCCCGGCTCAGCCGCAGCCTTCGGGTCGCCCGGCACCGCAGCCGCAGCAGCATTCGACGCGTCAGGAAGCCAACCAGGCCAATCGTCCGCGCGTCGGTGTCGTTCTGAACCAGCTATCCGCCGGTGAGATCGATGCGCGCCGCCGTGCTCTGGCCGAAGCCCAGATCCGGGACGCCGAAGAAGCGGTCATCCGCGCTGAGAACGAAGCACGCCGCAAGCGTGAGGAAGAAGCGCGTCTCCAGCAGGAGAAGGAAGAAGCCGCACGCCGCGCTGCCGAGGAAGCAGCCCGCGCGGCGGCCGAGCCCGAAGCCAAAGCCGAAGTTAAGGCCGCAGAGGTTGTTGAAGAGCGCCCCGTGGCTGCTCGCGCACCGGCTTCCACCGAGCGTCGCGTTGACAGCCGCCCGCAGGCAGGACGGCCCGCCGACCAGGCAGGTGGACTTCCGACCCCGGCTCCGGCCGGCGCACTGCGCGGCCGTAAGGTCGACAACGAAAAGGATGACGATCGTGGTCCGCGTCCCGGCGCAGGTCCGGCGCGCGGCAAGGTCGTGCGTCCCGAGCCTGCCAAGGTTCCGGCCCGCCCGAAGGGCGACGACGGCCGCCGCCAGGGCAAGCTGACACTGACCACCGCTGCCGACGAGGATAGCGGCCAGCGCGCCCGTTCGCTGTCGGCCATGCGTCGCCGCCAGGAGAAGTTCAAGCGCAGCCAGATGCAGGAAACCCGCGAGAAGATTTCGCGCGAAGTCATCCTGCCCGAGACCATCACCATTCAGGAGCTGTCGCAGCGCATGTCTGAGCGCGCCGTTGACGTCATCAAGTTCCTGATGAAGGAAGGTCAGATGATGAAGCCCGGCGATCTGATCGATGCCGACCTGGCCGAACTCATCGCCGGCGAATTCGGCCACACGGTCAAGCGCGTTTCGGAATCCGACGTCGAAGAGGGCATCTTCAACGTTTCGGACACGGACGAAGAAATGGAACCGCGTCCGCCGATCGTCACGATCATGGGTCACGTCGACCACGGCAAGACCTCGCTGCTCGATGCGATCCGCCACGCCAACGTGGTGGCCGGCGAAGCCGGTGGCATCACCCAGCACATCGGCGCCTACCAGGTCGAGCAGAACGGCAACAAGATCACCTTCATCGACACCCCCGGCCACGCGGCGTTCACCGCCATGCGTGCTCGCGGTGCCCAGGCGACCGATATCGCGATCCTGGTGGTTGCGGCTGACGACAGCGTGATGCCGCAGACGATCGAATCGATCAACCACGCCAAGGCGGCCGGTGTTCCGATCATCGTGGCGATCAACAAGGTCGACAAGCCGTCGGCAAATCCGCAGAAGGTTCGCACCGAACTGCTGCAGCACGAAGTCTTCGTCGAATCCATGGGCGGTGAAGTCCTCGACGTGGAAGTGTCCGCCAAGAACGGCACCAACCTCGACAAGCTGCTCGAAGCGATCCTGCTTCAGGCGGAAATCCTCGACCTGCGCGCCAATCCGAACCGGACGGCCGAAGGTACGGTCGTGGAAGCCGAGCTTGACCGCGGTCGCGGTGCGGTTGCCACCGTCCTCGTTCAGAAGGGCACGTTGCGTCCGGGTCAGATCATCGTCGCCGGTGATCAGTGGGGCCGTGTGCGCGCGCTCGTCAACGACAAGGGCGAACACGTCAAGGAAGCCGGTCCGTCCATGCCGGTCGAGGTTCTCGGCCTGTCCGGTACGCCGGCAGCCGGCGACAAGTTCGCCGTCGTCGAGAACGAAAGCCGTGCTCGCGAGATCTCCGAGTACCGCCAGCGTCTCGCCCGTGAGAAGCAGGTTGCCCGTCAGTCCGGCTCGCGCGGTTCGCTCGAGCAGATGATGACCCAGCTCCAGACCTCCGGTCTCAAGGAGTTCCCGCTGGTCATCAAGGGCGACGTGCAGGGTTCGATCGAAGCGATCGCCGGTGCTCTCGACAAGCTCGGAACCGACGAAGTGCGTGCGCGCATCGTGCATTCGGGTGCCGGCGGTATCACCGAGTCCGATATCTCGCTCGCCGAGGCATCGAACGCCGCGATCATCGGCTTCAACGTCCGCGCCAACTCGCAGGCCCGTTCGGCCGCCGAGCGTGCCGGCATCGAAATCCGCTACTACAACATCATCTACGATCTGGTAGATGACGTGAAGGCGGCGATGTCGGGCCTGCTCTCGCCGGAGCGTCGCGAAACCTTCCTCGGCAACGCCGAGATCCTGGAGGTGTTCAACATCACCAAGGTCGGCAAGGTCGCGGGTTGCCGCGTCACCGAAGGCAAGGTCGAGCGTGGCGTCGGTGTCCGTCTGGTTCGCGACAACGTCGTTATCCACGAAGGCAAGCTCAAGACCCTCAAGCGCTTCAAGGACGAAGTCTCGGAAGTCAATGTCGGTCAGGAATGCGGCATGGCCTTCGAGAACTACGAAGACATCCGCGCCGGCGATACGATCGAGTGCTTCCGCGTCGAGCATATCACCCGGACGCTCTAATGGGCCTGAAAGCCCGGCAAATCTGCACAACGGCGGCCCTGGCCGCTGTTGTGTCGTTTTGGTGGACGCCGGTCTTCGCGGAAGTCTGCGACAAGATCTATCCCGAATGGGATGGTCAGAAATTCTCGGTTCTCAACGAGGTGGCCGCTTTTCTGACCAATTGGGTCGGCCTGGCGGCGCTTTTCTGTCTGGTTACCGGTTCAGCGGTTTTGCGCCTTCGGGCGCTGCTTTGGGTCGGGAGCCTTCTCGGCGGCCTCCTCCTCCTGGTGGCCATCATGTCCTGGGGAGATGCCGAGCACCAGGTATGGCAGTCGGCCATCAATGAGGGTTGCGCACATCCGCAGTTCGAACTGATCCAATTGCTGTCCGCGCTCGTGTTGACGGCTACGGGCGTCTTTCTGGGACTGCGTCGAAGAAAGCGGGCGCAGGCAATCAGAGCTACCCGTGCCTGAGGCACGGAAGGTATATTACGCTGAAGAGTAAAACGGTTTGCCGCCCCGAGCGGGCGCAATACCTTGGAAAGCAACGACCATGAGCAAAGCCACATCCTCTGCCCCCTCACAGCGCATGCTGCGCGTCGGCGAACAGGTGCGCGCTGCCATCACCCAGGTTCTGCAACGCGGCGAGGTCCGCGATCCGGTGATCGAGAAGACCGTCATCGCGATTTCGGAAGTGCGCATGTCACCGGATCTGAAGATCGCCACGGCCTATGTCACGCCGCTTGGCGTGCCCAACCATGCCGAGGTCATCGACGCGCTCAACCGCAATGCCAAGTACATTCGCGGCCGCCTCGGCCCGCAGCTGCGACAGATGAAATACATGCCCGACGTTCGTTTCCGCGACGATACGAGCTTCGACAATTACAAGAAGATCGACGAGCTCTTGCGTTCGCCGGAAGTTAGCCGCGATCTCGACCAGACCAGCGAAGACGAAGAATAGTAGATTTCATGTCCAAACCGCGTAAGCCCAAGGGCCGCCCGATCTCGGGCTGGCTGATCCTCGACAAGCCGCTCGACTTCGGCTCCACCGAAGCTGTCTCGAAGATCAAGTGGCTGTTCAAGGCCCAGAAGGCCGGCCATGCCGGCACGCTCGATCCGCTGGCCTCCGGCATGTTGCCGATCGCGCTTGGCGATGCGACGAAGACCGTTCCTTACGTCATGGACGGCCGCAAGATCTACGAATTCACCGTCGCCTGGGGCGAGGAACGCTCCACCGACGATCTCGAAGGCGAAGTAACCCATTCCTCGGCCGAACGGCCGAACGAAGAGGCAATCCGCGCGCTTCTGCCGAAATACACCGGCGTCATCAGCCAGGTGCCGCCGCAGTTCTCGGCGATCAAGATCGATGGCGAGCGCGCCTATGATCTCGCCCGCGACGGCGAGACGGTCGAAATCCCGGCCCGCGAGGTCGAGGTCCACCGGCTGACTCTGCTGGGTGCCGCACCCAACCTGGCCCACTTCGAAATCGAATGTGGCAAGGGCACTTATGTGCGCTCACTCGCCCGCGACATGGGCCGCGACCTCGGCTGTTTCGGCCACATCGCGTCGCTGCGCCGCACCTTCGTCGCGCCCTTCGGCGAAGAGGACATGGTGCCGCTTGCCGACCTGGTGGCGTTGGAAAAGATCGAGGACGACCAGGAACGTCTGGCGGCACTCGATGCCTATCTGATCGAGACCGGCGAGGCGCTTTCCAGCCTGCCGCACGTGCCTGTCAATGACGACCAGGCGCACCGTCTGAGGATGGGCAATCCCATTATCCTGCGCGGCCGCGACGCACCGCTGGCGACGCCCGAGGCCTATGCCACGGCGCGCGGCAAGCTGGTCGCGATCGGTGAGATCGCCGAGGGCGAATTCCGCCCCAAGCGCGTCTTCGCCGGAAGCTAAGCACCCGGAACCATTTGCCTTTGCTTTATCCTTGACGCATGATCCCGGCATGGGTTCCCAGTCCATCCGAGGTGATTCCGTTTCCGTATCGCGTTTCGTTGCCGTTTGGCGGTTGCGCCGCTTGCGGCGGCGTGCGCCGAAGGCGTTGATGCCGCCGACAGGGAACCGCAAGGGACGTTGCAGGTGACCGGTGTGACGGAGGAAGGAAAGCGCAGGGCAAGCGATGGCCTGGCGGCGATGGTTGATCGCGCCCGTCATCGGCTGACCCGCCCGTTCAGTTTCTATCTGACGTCGCTGCTGCTGGTCGCCATCGTTCCGGCCTTCATCTTCTCGCTGGTCGTGCTGAAGCGCAGCGTCGACGCGCAGGAACAGGTCATCACCTCGCTGCTGCAGGCCTCGACCGGATCGGTGACGCGCATCGTCGAGCGCGATATCGAGGGCATGTTGACGACGCTGAAGGTGCTGTCGACCTCGCGGGCGATTGAGGACGACAATTTGCAAGCCTTCTACGAGAGAGCCTCGACGGCGCTCGCGCAGACGGATTCCTACCTGATCGTCATGGATCGCAAGCACGAGCAGCGGCTTAACACCCGCGTCCCCTTCGGCACTGAGCTTGGCAAGGGGTCGGATGCGGACTCCATCGAGCGCGCCTTCACCAATAGCGGCGCGCCGCTCGTCTCCAACGTCTTCTTCGGCAAGACCGCCGGAAAATGGGTGTTCAACGTTTATCTGCCGGCAAAACTCTCGACCGGTGAGGAGTATCTGCTGGCGTTGACGCAGAACGCCGAGAACATGGCCAAGGCCGTCAACCGCGATACGCTGTCGCCTGGTTGGAACGCGGCCCTCGTCGACGGCGCGGGAAAGGTCATCATCTCCTCGGACGCGGCGGTCAAGGCCGGGGAGCCGTTCTTCCTCGACAAGGTTCCGGCGATCAGCATCGGCGTTCGCAACATCAAGGAGAACGGCACGGAGTACCGGGTGGCGACCGAATTCTCGGTGATCACCGGCTGGCGGATCATCGCCTGGGCACCGCGGGCGATCGTCGATGCTCCGGCCGTCTGGTCGTTCCTGTGGCTTTCGCTCGGCGGCATCATCTTTGCCGGCATCGCGATCGCCGGTTCGCTGGCAATCGCGCGGCTGTTGTCGCAGGGCGTCAAGCTCGTGGCGCAGGATGCCCGCCGCCTTGGCGCCGGCGAGCGGATCGAGCCGCGCCCGCATATGATCGCCGAGGTCGAACAGGTCTCGGCAGCTCTGGCCCGTGCGGCGGCCGCGCGCACCAAGGCGGAGAGCGAAATCCGTTTCTTGATGCGCGAGGTGGCGCACCGCTCGAAGAACCAGCTGACGGTGATCCAGTCCATGCTGAACCAGTCGGTCTATTCGGCCGAGAGTGCCGCTGATTTCGCCGACAGTTTCCGCAAGCGCATCGCCGGGCTCGCCCGCTCCACCGACCTTATGATCGCCAACGCCGCCCAAGGGGTCGATTTCCGGGAACTGGCCCAGAACCAGCTTCAGCCATTCACGCCTGACGATCCGAGGCGGGTGATCCTGTCCGGCCCGCCTTTGCGGCTCGAGACCCAGATCGCCCAGACACTCGGCATGGCGCTGCACGAGCTCGCGACCAATGCGACCAAATATGGCGCGCTCGCCAACACCTCAGGCGTCGTCAAGCTGAGCTGGTCGCTGGAGGATGAGGGCATTGCCATACGCTGGCGGGAGGAGGGGGCCGATCTCGCGGGCAAGCCCTCAGATCCGATCCGCAAGGGGTTTGGCACGCTCGTGCTCGAACGCATGCTCGGCATGGCCCTGAATGCGGGGCTCGAGCGGATGATGCATGCCGACGGCATCGAGTGGCGGATCACCGTGCCGCGACCGGCCGAAGGGGATGACGTGCCATGACCTGCCGCCGTCACTTTTTCTCCCTCGATCGGGGCCGAACTCCTCCCGATCGCGGCCGAATGAAATCGCCGCCGATGCACCCGTTCCCGACCGGCAATTGAGGCCTTCCGCCGGCCCTCCCGGGCGCCGGTCCATGACCCTTTCCTTTTTCATCCAATTCGTTTATAGGCACGCCAGCAAAAGGCGCATGCCCGTTGCATTCACGGCCGCAGCTGGACGACATCCCGGCTGACGGCGTCCCGAAATCCTCGAAATCGAAAGGATCATCCGATGTCGATTGCTGCAGAGCGTAAGGCTCAGCTCATCAAGGAATTTGCAACCGTTGAAGGCGACACCGGTTCTCCGGAAGTCCAGGTTGCTATCCTGACGGAACGGATCAACAACCTGACCGAACACTTCAAGGGCCACAAGAAGGATAACCATTCCCGCCGTGGTCTGCTCGCGATGGTTTCCAGCCGTCGTTCGCTCCTCGACTATCTGAAGAAGAAAGACGAAGCGCGCTACACCAAGCTGATCGGTGCCCTGGGCATCCGTCGCTAAGCGACTTATCCGGCGGGTCTTTGCGGCCCGCCGGCTTTTTTATGGAGCGTTGAACGCTCGACGATTAAACTCTCCAGCCGCATAGGAAACGTGGCTAAACGAGAGAATCCAGCGAGCCGGATGGGCCGGTATCGCGGATCAACCGATGGCCCGTCATGGGGCAGGATTGCAGGATGCTTCGGCCCCTGCTTGTCGGAAACGCCGCTGAAAGCGGATGGTCGGGCAAAGCGGAAAACAGCCGATTATAGCGTGAAGCCTCCCGTTGTCTTGCCCGTGATGCGCCATTTCATGCGGCCCTTCGACCGCCCGCGCTGTAACAGCCGCGGAGAGGTCCGCCGCACACGAAGGACAGAACATGTTCGATACCCACAAGGTTGAAATCGAATGGGCTGGGCGTCCGCTCAAGCTCGAAACCGGCAAGATCGCCCGTCAGGCTGACGGCGCCGTTCTCGCCACCTACGGCGAAACCGTCGTTCTCGCCACCGTCGTTTCGGCCAAGTCGCCGAAGCCGGGCCAGGACTTCTTCCCGCTGACCGTCAACTACCAGGAAAAGACCTACGCCGCCGGCAAGATCCCGGGTGGCTACTTCAAGCGCGAAGGTCGTCCGAGCGAAAACGAAACGCTCGTCTCGCGCCTGATCGACCGTCCGATCCGTCCGCTCTTCCCCGATGGCTACAAGAACGACACCCAGGTCATCGTCACGGTCATGCAGCATGACCTCGAAAACAACCCCGACGTCCTGTCGATGGTCGCCGCTTCTGCAGCGCTGACGCTGTCGGGCATCCCCTTCATGGGCCCGATCGGTGGCGCGCGCGTCGGCTACATCAACGGCCAGTACGTTCTGAACCCGCATCTCGACGAGATGGACGAATCGACCCTCGACCTCGTCGTCGCCGGCACCCAGGAAGCGGTGCTGATGGTCGAATCTGAAGCCAAGGAACTGCCGGAAGACGTCATGCTCGGCGCCGTCGTCTTCGGTCAGAAGGGCTTCCAGCCGGTCATCGACGCCATCATCAAGCTCGCTGAAGTCGCTGCCAAGGAGCCGCGCGAATTCGAAGCCGAAGATCATTCCGCTCTCGAAAACGCCATGCTCTCGCTTGCCGAAGACGAGCTGCGCAACGCCTACAAGATCACCGAGAAGGCTGCCCGTTACGCTGCCGTCGACGCCGTCAAGGCCAAGGTGAAGGCACACTTCCTGCCTGAGGGCATCGAGAACCCAGCCCATTCGGCCGAAGAAATCGGCGCCGTCTTCAAGCACCTGCAGGCCAAGATCGTTCGCTGGAACATCCTCGACACCAAGAGCCGCATCGACGGCCGCGATCTGGAAACCGTTCGCCCGATCGTGTCGGAAGTCGGCGTTCTGCCGCGCACCCACGGTTCGGCGCTGTTCACCCGCGGCGAAACGCAGGCGATCGTCGTTGCCACGCTCGGCACCGGCGAAGACGAACAGTACGTCGACAGCCTGACCGGCATGTACAAAGAACGCTTCATGCTGCACTACAACTTCCCGCCCTTCTCGGTCGGCGAAACCGGCCGCATGGGCTCCCCGGGCCGCCGCGAAATCGGTCACGGCAAGCTCGCCTGGCGCGCTATCCGCCCGATGCTCCCGGAAGCCGAGCAGTTCCCCTATACGCTGCGCGTCGTTTCCGAGATCACCGAGTCCAACGGCTCGTCCTCGATGGCCACCGTCTGCGGCACCTCGCTCGCTCTCATGGACGCCGGCGTTCCGCTCGCAAAGCCGGTTGCCGGTATCGCCATGGGCCTGATCAAGGAAGATGAGCGCTTCGCCGTTCTCTCCGACATTCTCGGCGACGAAGACCACCTCGGCGACATGGACTTCAAGGTTGCCGGTACCGACGCCGGCATCACCTCGCTCCAGATGGACATCAAGATCGAGGGCATCACCGAAGAGATCATGGGCATCGCGCTCAACCAGGCCAAGGGCGGCCGTCTCCACATCCTCGGCGAAATGGCCAAGGCCATTTCCGAAAGCCGTGGCCAGCTCGGCGAGTTCGCCCCGCGCATCGAAGTCATGAACATTCCGGTCGACAAGATCCGCGAAGTCATCGGTTCGGGTGGCAAGGTCATCCGCGAAATCGTCGAAAAGACCGGCGCCAAGATCAACATCGAAGACGATGGCACCGTGAAGATCGCCTCCTCGTCCGGCAAGGAAATCGAAGCGGCCCGCAAGTGGATCCACTCGATCGTTGCCGAACCGGAAGTCGGCCAGGTCTACGAAGGTACCGTTGTGAAGACCGCCGACTTCGGCGCCTTCGTCAACTTCTTCGGTGCCCGTGACGGTCTCGTCCACATCTCGCAGCTCGCCTCCGAGCGCGTCGCCAAGACGACCGACGTCGTCAAGGAAGGCGACAAGGTCTGGGTCAAGCTCATGGGCTTCGACGAGCGCGGCAAGGTTCGCCTGTCGATGAAGGTCGTCGACCAAGCCACCGGCAAGGAAATCGTTGCCGAAAAGTCTGAAAAGAAGGGCGACGGCGAAGCCGCTGAATAAGCGCGCTTCACCCGAATGCATTCGGGGCGCGGGGCGGATCGCTCCGCGCCCCTTTCTTGTAGGAAGATGACGGATAGACCGATGAGCCGAGATTCGTTGAAGACCCTGTTTTACCCGTTCGACAGCGGCGTGATCGACCCGCCGGGCGAGAGCGAGCGCGTGCTGTTCCTCGGCGCCGAGGCGGGCTACAGGCTGCCGCAGGGCTTCGAGGCGTCGATCTCGGCGGTGCAGCCGCTGCGGCCGCTCTATCGCGCCCTGGAAGCCGCCCGCGCCGACGTGGCGCCTGAAATCACCGGCGAGGACTACGACGTCACGCTGATCCTCTGCGGCAAGCACAAGGGCGAGAACGAAGACCGGATCGCCGAGGCGCTGAAGCGCACGCGCGAGGGCGGTCTGATCGTCGTTGCCGGCGGCAAGGAAGACGGCATCCAGTCGCTGAAGAAGCGCATCGCCAAGTTCGAATGGGACGGCGACCATCTGCCGAAGTATCACGGCGTCGCCTTCTGGTTCACCCGCCCGGAAGATGTCACCGACGCAGTGCAAAAGCTTGCCAAGGTGCCGGTACGCGTCGACGGTCTGTTCGAGGCGTCGCCCGGCATGTTCTCGCACGACCGCATCGATGCCGGCTCCGAGCTGCTGGCGTCGCGTCTGCCGAACGATTTCCATGGCCACGCCGCCGATTTCGGCGCTGGCTGGGGCTATCTCGCAGCCAAGCTTGCTGAAGCGTCACCGGGCACCAAGGGGGTCGATCTCTTCGAGGCCGATCACGAGGCGCTCGAGGCGGCCCGCGTCAACATGATGGCAAACGCGCCTCGCATGCCGGCCCGTTTCTACTGGTTCGACTTGACGAGCGAAGAGCCGCGCGACAAGTACGACCTCATCGTCATGAACCCGCCCTTCCATGAAGGCCACGCGGCTGAGCCGTCGCTCGGCGTCGCCATCATCAAGACGGCGCTGAAGGCGCTGAAGCAGGGTGGCAAGCTGATGATGGTCGCCAATCGTGGCCTTCCCTACGAGCAGGTGCTGGCGGAAAATTCCAAGGAATATGGCGAGACCTGCCGCAACGCCCGATTCAAGGTGCTCTGGGCCAAGCGCTGAGACGCCGCAGGACGCATTTTGCGCCATCCGAGAATGGAAAAAGCCGGGCAGATGACCCGGCTTTTTTGCATCTGGCTGCAAGTCAGAGTTAGCCCGTTGCCTTCGTCGCAGATCCGGCTCACCATGTGCCCGGTTTTACTGCCGGAGGATGAGTTCCATGACGTCGGGAGTGAACAGGCCGCCCTTGAGCGAGGATGCGGCCGAAGCTATTGCCAAGGACATCAAGCAGGGCGAGGGACATGGCGCGACCTCCGAGGTGCCCATGTCGTTCTTGCAGAGCCTCTATCGCTCGCCGCTTGACCCGGCACGCCGGACCCATACGGGCTTCGTCGTGCTGGCGGTCATCGTGGCTCTGCTCGTGCTGTTCGTCCTGATTTGAGCTTGCCGGCAAAAGGCAGGCGGACCGGCGCGCCTCAACCGCGCCTTCTCGCAACGACCAATACCCCCGCAAGGACGGCGCAGAGCAGGCCGAGTGACAACGGCAACCCGTGGTGTCCCGTCACTTGCATGACAAGGCCCGTTGCTGGCGAGCCAACCATGCCGCCGAGGCCCCAGGCGAAGGCAAAGGCGGCGTTGCCGGCGATCAGGGTCAGGCCGCTGAATCGCTCGCCGAGCTGGATCAGCGACAGGGTATAGATCCCGAACGTCACCCCGCCCCAGACGAAAACAAGCGGCCAGATGAGCCAGTTTTCGAACAGCCATGGCAGCAGCAGGCAGCCGGCCAGGGAGGAAAGCACGCAGAACAGCATCGTCTGCCTCGATCCCCTGCGTTCGGAGAGGCGCCCGAGCAGGATCTGCAACGACGCGTTGCCGGCAATGAAGCAGGTGATGAGCGGCGCGACGCGCTCCTCATTGCTGCCAAGCGCTGCGCCATAGACCGCAAGCAGCGAAAGCAGGGTCTGCTCGAAGGCCGCAGCCGTTGCGACTGCAAACAGCAACAAAGGCGCTAGCGCGAAAAACCCGGCGACGGACGTTGCTTCCCCATCCTGCGGCATCTCCGGCAGGCGCGACACCAGGGCAAGCAAGATCAGGCCGCAGGCGACAAAGGCCACGATGCCGATCAGGAACGGCGACCAGCCCGCCGTTCCGACCATCCCGAGCGACAGCGGCCCTATGGCGAAACCGGCTGAAACGACGGAGGAATAGAGACCCATGATGCGGCCCCGGCGGGACGCGGGCGTAATGGCCACCAGCCAGGTCTCGCTGATCACGGAAAGCGGATTGGCGAAGACGCCCAGCAGAAAGCGAAGCGGCATCCAGGCCCAGACGTCGTCAGTCCACGCAATGGCGGCAAGCGTGCTGGCGGCCAGCACCGAACAGAGGATCGCGTGCCGGGCACCGCCCAGCCGCCGCGAAAGCATCGGGATCAGAGGCGCCGACAGGATGAACCCCAGCGGCGTCATGGCCGCCGACAGGCCGATCAGGGCGGGTGCGGTTCGCTGCCGCTCCAGGATGAAGCTGAGCAGCGGATAGGTGAGCCCTTGCGCCACCGCAAAGACGGTAACGGTGGCGATGATACCCGCCATCGCCGCCCAGGGGGCTTGATCCTCGCGGAACGTCGTGATCACCTCGCCAAGGGTCGGCGCCGGTGGCGGTCGCTGGTCCGATGTCATTGCGCGGCTCACCTCAAAGCACTTGCCAGAAGGGCCTGGCGAGCTCCTCCTCGACTTGACGTCGCGTCAGGCCGATATCGTCGATCAGATGCGGATCGCCCTTGAGCTTTCGATCGAGTTCTAGGTGAAATTGGTTCCGTTCACGCCAGGCGGCGACCATCCGTTTCAGCGTCTCGACAGGGGAATGCGAAAGCGTCGGGCTCCTCGGCGCCTCAGGCGCCGCGGCCTGAGGCGATGCAATGGGAGAAAAGGGGGCGTTGTTCATGACAACCTCGCTATCGGCTTTGAGGGTCGGGGGGACCCTCGATCTGAAGGAGGTTGGATTCTGCGGAATAGGATCGGTGCCGTACTTAAGCCCTTCCAAAAAGTTCTCAAAAACTTCCAAACGGGCTATAGATCGCCGCATGCAGGATACACGGTTTGCCTTTGGTCCGTTCGTGCTTGATCCGGGTGCGGGAACGCTCCTGCGGAACGATGATCCGGTTGCGGTCGGGCATCGCGGCGTGAAGCTGCTTGCGGCGCTCGTGGAAAGGCCGGGCGAAATCCTCGCCAAGACCGAGCTGATGGACGCGGCCTGGCCTGGTACGGCCGTCGAGGAAGGCAATCTCACCGTACAGATCGCACAGCTCAGGAAGCTGCTCGGCCGGGCTGCCGACGGCGGCGAGTGGATTTCAACGGTTCCGCGCATCGGCTACCGTTTCATGGGCAGTATCGAGCGGCTGGCAGGCGGGCGAAAGCCGCTGCCGTTGCCGGGCCGGCCTTCGATCGCGGTGCTGCCCTTCGTCAATCTCAGCAACGATCCCGATCAGGATTCCTTCGCGGACGGGCTGACGGAGGATCTGATCACCGATCTCTCCCGGAGCGGTGGTCTGTTCGTCATCGCCCGCAATTCCACCTTTGCCTACAAGGGCAGGGCGATGGATGTACGCGCGATCGCCGAAGACCTCGGCGTGCGCTACCTCCTGGAAGGAAGCGCAAGGCGCGCCTCCGGACGCGTACGCATCAACGCCCAGCTGGTCGATGCGCTGAGCGGAGAGCACCTCTGGGCAGAACGCTTCGACCGCAACCTGGAAGACATCTTTGCCGTTCAGGACGAGGTGACGGCCAAGATCGTCGAGGCGTTGCTCGGTCGGCTGCGCACCCCGCCGTCACGCAATCGCCCCAGGAGCCTCGAGGCCTATGATCTCTGCGTTCGGGCGCGCAAGCTGATCGACGATTCGCCGCAGACCGCCCGGGAAGCGCATCTGATGCTCACTCGCGCCGTTTCGCTCGACCCTGATTATGCCGAGGCCTATCGCTGGCTCGCCATGAACCACTGGATGGGGTGGGTGCACTGGGGCGAGCCGATCGTACCGACCCGCGGCATCGCCCTGGATCTGGCGCGCAAAGCCGTCGCGATCGATCCCAACGACGCCGGTTGCCGCTGGGTGCTGGCCAATCTGCTTGCCTATGAGCGCAACTTCGCCGAGGCCGACGCGGAATTTGCCAGGGCCATCGAGCTTGACCCGAACGAAGCCGACACCTGGGCGACATTGTCCGACATCACGATCCTGGCAGGCCGGGTCGAGGAAGGGCTGGAGCACATTCGCAAGGCGTTCCGGCTGAACCCCTATCCGGCAAGCTGGTACTATCTGACACTCGGCCAGGCGCAGTATGCGGCCGGAGACTACGAAGCCGCGGTCGAGACGCTGCGCAAGGACGAAACCTACCGCACCAGCTCGCGTCGCTTCCTGGCGGCGAGCCTCGCGCAATTGGGGCGGTTCGACGAGGCACGCGCCGAGGTCGACCTGTTCCTCGTCGCCAACCCGCATTTCACGACCGGTTTCTGGGCGACGACCGAGCCGTTTCGTGACGCAGCGACGCTCGCGCACTTCGTGGACGGATTCCACAAGGCCGGCCTTCCGGACTGATGTTTTCTCGGGCCGTCGGGCCCTGTCGACCTCAAAAAAGAAACCCCGGCGAGGTGTCTCTCCGGGGTTTTCTATAGAAGCTGGGTCGTCAGTCAGCGGCTTTGCCGCTGCCGTCACTCTGCGTCGGCGGTCCTGAGCGCATCGAGTGCCGGCATCGACGTAATGTTGTAGCCGGAATCGACATAGTGGATTTCGCCGGTCACGCCGCGCGAAAGGTCCGAAAGAAGGTAGAGGGCCGAGCTGCCGACGTCGTCGATCGTGACGGTGCGGCGCAGCGGCGAATTCTTCTGCTGCCAGGACAGCATCGCCCGGGCGTCGGAAATGCCGGCGCCGGCAAGCGTGCGGATCGGGCCCGCCGAGATCGCGTTGACGCGAATGCCGCGAACGCCATAGTCGGCGGCGAGATAGCGCACCGACGCCTCGAGCGCTGCCTTGGCGACACCCATGACGTTGTAGTTCGGCATGACGCGCATCGAGCCGCCATAGGTGAGCGTCAGCATCGAGCCGCCCTCATCCATCAGTTCGGCAGCCCGCTTGGCGATCTCGGTGAAGGAGAAGCAGGAGATCACCATCGTGCGGCTGAAGTTGTCGCGCGAGGTGTCGGCGTAGAGGCCCTTCAGCTCGTTCTTGTCCGAAAAGCCGATGGCATGAACGATGAAGTCGAGCTTGCCCCAGCGTTCCTTGATCGCATCGATGACCGCATCGACAGACGCAATGTCTTCGACATCGCAAGGAAGCAGGAAGTCGGAACCGAGCTCGGCCGCCAGCGGCTTGACGCGCTTACCCAGCGCCTCGCCCTGAAAGGTGAAGGCCAGTTCCGCGCCTTGCGCTGCAAGCGCCTTGGAGATGCCCCAGGCAATAGAATGGTTGTTGGCCACACCCATGATGAGGCCACGCTTTCCAGTCATCAGTCCCGTCATGGTGTTATCCGTTGTAGCGCTGGAAGACGAGCGTTGCGTTGGTGCCGCCGAAGCCGAAGGAGTTCGAAAGAACCGTATCGATCTTGGCATTGTCGATGCGCTTGCGAACGATCGGAACGCCATCGAATTCCGGATCGAGCTCGCTGATATGCGCGCTTTCGCCGATGAAGCCCGCCTGCATCATCAACAGGCCGTAGATCGATTCCTGCACGCCGGCCGCACCGAGCGAGTGACCCGTGAGCGACTTGGTCGACTGGATGTGCGGCATCTTGCTGCCGAACACTTCGCGGATCGCGCCGATTTCCTTGCTGTCGCCAACCGGGGTGGAGGTGCCGTGGGTGTTGATGTAGTCGACCTCGCCCTTCACGGTCGAGAGCGCCTGACGCATGCAGCGGATTGCGCCTTCGCCCGACGGAGCCACCATGTCGTAGCCGTCGGAGGTGGCGCCGTAGCCGACGATTTCGGCGTAGATCTTCGCGCCGCGGGCCTTGGCGTGCTCCAGTTCTTCGAGAACGAGAACGCCTGCGCCACCGGCAATAACGAAGCCGTCGCGGTTGGCGTCATAGGCGCGCGAAGCCGTCGCCGGCGTTTCGTTGTACTTCGACGACATGGCGCCCATGGCGTCGAACAGGTTGGACATGGTCCAGTCGAGGTCTTCGTGACCCCCGGCAAACATCACGTCCTGTTTGCCCCACTGGATCATCTCGGCGGCGTTGCCGATGCAATGGGCCGAGGTCGAGCAGGCCGACGAGATCGAGTAGTTGACGCCGTGGATCTGGAACCAGGTGGCAAGCGTCGCCGACGCCGTCGAAGACATCGCCTTGGGAACGGCGAACGGGCCGATGCGCTTCGGGCTGACGTTCTTGCGGGTGATGTCGGCCGCTTCAACGATGGTGCGGGTGGACGGTCCGCCCGAGCCCATAATGATACCGGTACGCTCGTTGCGGGCGATGACGGCTTCTTCCAGACCGGAGTCGGCGATCGCCTGCTTCATCGCCACGTGGTTCCAGGCGCCGCCCTGAGACAGGAAGCGCATGGCACGGCGATCGACGAGTTCGGTCGGATCGAGCGACGGCGCGCCCCAGACCTGGCACTTGAAGCCATTCTCGGCGAAATCGGGAGAAAACGTGATGCCCGACTTGGCATCGCGCAACGACGCCGTAACTTCGTCTGCATTGTTCCCGATCGAGGAAACGATGCCGAGGCCCGTGACAACAACCCGTCTCATGGTACTGACCTTTTCTTTATTTCGTTGGCTGCGGAAAGGCCTGAATTTTACTCGGCCTTATCCTTCGACAGGCCGACGCGGAGGTCGGTTGCCTGATAGATAGTCTCGCCATCGGCTTTCAGCCAGCCGTCGGCCGTGCCGAGCACGAGCCGTCCGCGCATGACGCGCTTGAAGTCGATGCCGTACTCGAGAAGCTTGGTATGGGGACGCACCATGCCCTTGAACTTCACTTCGCCGGTGGAAAGCGCCATGCCGCGGCCGGGCTCGCCGAGCCAGCCGAGGTAAAAACCGGTCAGCTGCCACATGCCATCGAGGCCGAGGCAGCCGGGCATGATCGGGTTGCCCTGGAAGTGGCAGGGAAAATACCAGTCGTCCGGCCGCACGTCGTACTCGGCGCGCAGGTAACCCTTGTCGAAGGCGCCGCCGGTCTCGGAGATTTCGGTGATGCGGTGGACCATCAGCATCGGCGGCAGCGGCAGCTGGGCATTGCCGGGGCCAAACAACTCACCACGGCCGCAGGCCAGGATTTCCTCATAGCTGAAGCTGGATTGTCTGGTCGTCATGAATAGATGTTTCCCCGCGTAACAAATTGTGTTGTCCGACCTGCTTTAGAGCAAGTTCGGCTTGAAATGAAGCGTGGCGACCCGGATCTTGCGGTTTTCCGTCCGGTCTCCATCGCTTCTGATGGCGATTTCACTCCGCCGTCGCTTACAGGATCAATGTGGGCGCGACCAGAGTTAATTGCCAGCATTCCCCGAGTTTGACCGGTTTTTCGGGCTTTGCAACGCCTGTCAGGGCTGGAATCTATTGAAAGGCGAGGACGTAAAAGTTATATCGCGGAGGAAGTATTGTGAATTTCGCCGGGATACATGGAACGACCCTTGATGACGAAAGCAACAGAAGTGAGTTCGGAAGAAAGGCTACGCCACTCAGGCCTGCGTCCGACCCGTCAACGCGTTGCCCTCGCCGATCTGATCTTTGCCAAGGGTGATCGCCACCTGACCGTCGAAGAACTGCACGAAGAGGCCGTCATGGCCGGCGTGCCAGTGTCGCTGGCGACCGTCTACAACACGCTGCACCAGTTTACCGAAGCCGGCATGATCCGCGTGCTGGCGGTGGAAAGCGCCAAGACCTATTTCGACACCAACGTGTCGGACCATCATCACTTCTTCGTCGAGGGCCAGAACGAGGTTCTCGATATTCCGGTCAGCAACATCCACATCGACAATCTGCCGGAACCGCCCGAGGGCATGGAGATCGCCCATGTCGACGTGGTCATTCGTCTGCGCCGTAAAAACGACCGCTGATCCGGCGGCCACCGTCATGGTGGCCGCGATGGCGATCGATCGCCGCTATTCCGTCACCGTCAGATTGGCGCGCATGCCGGCCTCGTAGTGTCCTTTGATGTTGCAAAGGAGCACGTAGCTGCCCGGCGCGAGCTTGGCTTTCAGCTGGCCGTCGGCTCCGGGCTTCAGCTCGGAAACCTCGCCGAGGCTCTTGAGCTGCTTTTCGTCGACCCGATGCTTGGCCGCGATGAGATTGATCTTCTGGTCGGCTGATTTCAGCTTCACCAGCACCATCTCGTGCTCTTCCGTCATGGCGTCGTTGTGCACCAGGAAGACAGTCTCTCCGGCCTTTATCGTCGACTGGTCGAGTGTCAGTGTCATCGGGCCGCCCGCTTCACCACCTTCGACGACCTTGACGGTCGTGGCGGCAAATGCCGGCGAGGCCATGCAAAGAAGGGCGAGTGCGGCAAGCTTGTTGCTGAAGAAACGCATGCGGTATCCCTTTCGCTGAAGCCGCCCGGGTGGCGGCCGACACCGCATCAACTACGATACCGGCGCTGTCCGCCGCCTGTCATAGGCACGCACGTGCGAAAGGCTCACATCACGTCGTCCGGATCGCGGCCCGGCAGCGCCTTGCCGGTCGGCAGCGTCCATCCGAACTTGAGCGCACCGGCACGCACGGCAAAGGCCGAGGCCACGCCGAGCGTTGAGGCGGCCACAAGTGGTAGTCCCGCCATCGTCGCCAGCACGTAGGCACTGGCACCGATCAGCGCTGCCGTCACATAGACTTCCGGCCGCAGCAGCACCGAGGGTTCTCCGGCCAGCAGATCGCGAAGCACGCCGCCGAACGTCGCCGTCAGCATGCCGGTAACGAGCGCGACGCTCGGCGACCCCGTCGCTGCATAGCCTTTCGCCGCACCCATCACGCAATAGGCCGACAGCCCGATCGCATCGAGCCAGACGAGGACCCGGTAGCGGGAATCGAAGAGATGGGCGGTGAAGAACAGGAGAACGGCGACCGTCGCGCAGACCAGAAGATAGGTCGGATTGGTGACCCAGAAGACGGGCGTTGCGCCGAGCACGACGTCACGCATCGTGCCGCCGCCGATGCCGGTGACCGAGGCCAGGAACAGATAGCCGATGATGTCGAGTTGCTTGCGCGAGGCCGACAGCGCCCCGGTTGCGGCAAACACGGCCACACCGGCATAGTCGAGGATTTCGAGGATCGGCATGGGCGCTCCGTTTCAGCCCGATTGGCTCCCGCAGATCATTAGCGCACCGTCGGGATGAAGTCAGGAGGCGCGCTGCCATTTGCTGCACTGGGGCGTGTCATGGTCGTCTAGCGCGGCAGCACCGTCTGAGTGCGGCCGAGCAGGTAATAGGCGACGAGCCCGGTCCATTCCTTGGCGGCCGTCGTTGTCAGCTGCGCGTTCAGTGAGGGCTGGGTGAAATCGAAGCCAAGCCGCACCTTGCCGCTGGTGCGGTAGTCGGTCGGCCAGGGCAGGACGTCGATGTCGTTGGCGCGGAACAGCCCGACGGAGCGCGGCATGTGATACGCCGAGGTGACGAGCGCACATTGCGTCAGCCCGTTTGCCGCCAGAAGATCCTTGGTGTAGCGCGCGTTCTCGAAGGTGGTGCGCGAATCTTCCTCGCGGATCACCCGATCGGCCGCAATGCCGAAGATGTCGAAGAACGCCTTCGAGGCCAGCGCATCGCCCTCGTAGGCGCCGCTGATCGAGCCATCGCCGCCGGAGACGAGGATTCGTGCTTCGGGATAGCGCTTGGCGAGGCTCGCTGTCTCGATGAAGCGGTCTGCTGCCTGGTTGAGCTCCGTGCCGCCGCGGCTTGCCATGACTTCGTTTTCGAAGGCGCCGCCGAGCACAATGATGCAGGAAAGCGCTGTCGGCGGCGTCGGGCGCACAAATCGATCCTCAAGCGCTTGCAGGGCATAGGGGCCAGCGGTGGTGAACAGGCTGACGAAAAGAACCAGCGCGCCCAGGCTGCCGAGAACGGCGCCGATGCGTCGCCAGCCGATGGCCGTCGCAAGCAGCCCGGCGATGACGGCGAGCAGCGAGAACGACAGCGGCTGCACAATGAGCCAGAAGATTTTCGAGATCAGAAACATGGCACCAGCTTCTGCGTTCCGCTGCTTAACAAATCATGAATGCATGGCGCGCGGCCGGATGTTGCGCGCGAAACGGCTGTTCGCGTTCGCGCAAGGTAACGCATGCACCATGTTCATCCGAACGTTGCGTGGGCGGCCCCGGCCACCACTTTCATTTGAAGCCGAAAGGAGTATCATCCGCGAGATGACCACGATAGCCGGCTTCCGATCGCAGCTGTTTCGTGCCGCCAACGAGGTCCATGACCTCACCCCGGTGCAGGCACAGCGTTTGCTTGAAGGCGCAGTGGCGCTGATCCGCTGCATGCGCGAGCAGACGGGCATGGAACCGAACACCGAAGCGCCGGACGTGACCAACATCCTGCTGGACATTGCCGGTTCCATACCCAAACGGTCCGAGCGCGAAATCCGCAATGCTCTGCTCGAATCCGCCGACATCATCCGGTTGCTGACGATGATCCTGGATTCGCTGGACGAAATGGCCGCGAACGAGGGTCCCTGAGGACTGGGTACTGATCAATCGAAGGAAGGTTTTGGTGGAGCTAAGCGGGATCGAACCGCTGACCTCTTGCATGCCATGCAAGCGCTCTCCCAGCTGAGCTATAGCCCCATATCGGGTTCCGGCTAGGCCGGTCCGGGAAGTTCGTCGAGCTGTTGTGCTCGGCGAGTGGCGGCTTATTACTTCCCCTTTTTGAGGATGGCAAGCCGAAAAATGCGTGGCCCGTGGATTTATTTTTTGTCCGGGCCGTTTTTCTCCCGTCCGGGCCACTTTGGCCGAGGACGGGAGCATTTCTTTGTCATTTGAAGCGCTTAGACGTCTTCTTCGTCGTCCGACACGCCAATGAGGTCGCTCATGTCGTCGTCATCGTCTTCGTCGTCGGTCTGCAGGAAGGTGTCGTCATCGTCGTCGCCGTCGATTTCGACGTCGTCGTCGCCGAGATCCGGCAGGTCGTCGCCGCCCGCTGCCTCATCATCGGCATCCTCGAGCGAAACGAGTTCGACTTCGGTGTTCTCTGCGTCGACTTCCGTTACCTCTTCTTCTTCTTCCTTCTCGAGCACCTTGGCGACCGAGGTTTCTTCGAAGAAGGACAGCGGATAGGACTTGCCGGTGTAAGGCGAAACGATCGGATCACTGTTCAGATCGTAGAATTTGCGCCCCGTTTCCGGGTCGATGCGCTTTGTTCCAAGTTCCGGTTTTGCCACAGTCAAAGCCTCTTGAATGGCCGGCCGAGCCGGCGCTTGCCGGAAAGCCGGCGGGTGGAAAGGGTATCAAGCTTATGATGATTAGCCGGTCCCCATAATCGTCTTGGCCGCATCTGTCAAAGACAAATCGCCAAAGCCCCGGCGTTGCTGGCTTTCCGGCTCTTGCCCGCCCCTTGTGGCGCTCCTCGAGCGGCCGCAATTTATGGAAACACGCAGCGAGGGTGTGATAGGAGTGCCGCGGTGCGGGCGCGGTTGTGCCCTTCGGTGAGAGCGCCCTTTCGGGCCAGAGGATGCCGCATGTCTCATGGATCGGGCCCGAGACCCGCCACTGCCCGAAAGTCCGCCGATCTGCGCGGCTCGATCCGCATCCCCGGCGACAAGTCGATCTCGCACCGGGCGCTGATGCTGGGCGGGCTTGCTAGCGGCGAGACGCGCATTACCGGCCTGCTACAAGGCGCGGACGTGCTGGCCACCGGCCGCGCGATGCAGGCGATGGGGGCCCGCATTCGTAAGGAGGCCGATACCTTTATCGTCGATGGTGTCGGCAACGGTGCACTGCTTGCGCCGGAAGCGCCGCTCGATTTCGGCAATGCTGGCACAGGCTGCCGTCTGGCGATGGGGTTGGCGGGCGTCTACGACTTCGAAACGACATTCCTTGGCGATGCTTCGCTCGGCCGCCGGCCGATGGCGCGGGTTCTCGAGCCCTTGCGTGAAATGGGCACGCAGGTGAGGGCCGCCGCAGGCGATCGCCTGCCGGTGACCCTACGCGGACCGAAGACGCCTGCCCCGATCACCTATCGCGTGCCCGTCGCCTCGGCACAGGTGAAGTCGGCGTTGCTGCTTGCCGGTCTCAACGCGCCCGGCATCACCACTGTCATCGAACCGGTCATGACGCGCGATCATACGGAACGGATGCTGGAGGCATTTGGCGCCGCGCTCTCTGTCGAGACCGACGTCAGCGGCGTCCGTACGATCCGCCTTGACGGTCGCGGCAAGCTTACCGGCCAGGAGATCGACGTGCCCGGCGATCCCTCGTCCGCGGCTTTCCCGCTGGTCGCAGCCCTGATCGTCCCAGGCTCGGACATCACGATCACCAACGTGCTGATGAACCCGACGCGCACGGGCCTGATCCTGACGCTTAAGGAGATGGGAGGGGATATCGAGGTGATCGGCAGCAGACAGGTTGGCGGGGAGGACGTGGCGGATCTGCGCGTACGGCACTCGGAACTCAGCGGTGTCACCGTTCCCGAAGAGCGCGCCGCCTCGATGATCGACGAGTACCCGGCTCTCGCCATCGCCGCCGCCTTCGCCGAGGGGAATACCGTCATGGCCGGGCTCGACGAACTGCGTGTGAAGGAGTCCGATCGCCTCGCCGCCATCGCCGCGGGCCTGAAGCGCAATGGCGTCGATTGCGAGGAGGGCGCCTCGTCGCTGGTCGTGCGCGGCCGTCGCGACGGTAAGGGGCTCGGAAGCGCTGCCGGCGCGACCGTAAACACCCATCTCGATCACCGCATCGCCATGAGCTTCCTTATTTTCGGGCTTGCATCCGAACATCCGGTCACCGTCGACGACGTGTCGATGGTCGCGACAAGCTTTCCTGAATTCATGCACCTCATGACCAGCCTCGGCGCGAGGATCGCGTGAGACCCACGATTCCGGCGGTAACAATGAGATGGCTGCTGACACTCGCGGTCGTGGTTCTTCTGACGTTGCTGACGCAGATCGGTGGCGCCGTCTGGATCGTCACTCTTGGGCTCCTGCGTCGAAGGAGAGCCGGCGTTGCCGTATTTCTGGCGCTCTTTCTCGGCCTCTATGCGGCAGGGACCGCGCTCAGCTATGCCATTGCGCCGATCTTCGGCCGCGTTCCTCTGCCCTGTTTCGACGACGGCACGTCGCGGCTGAAAATGCAGTCGCCGCTCTTCTGTGTCCTGAACCGCCAATATGTCGTTCCGGAACTGAAGGAAGCGGCCGCTGCCCTGTCACGCCATGTGGATCAGGTATTCCCCGGAACGACCACCTTGGCGCTCGACGCCAACTTTCCGTTCTTCGACGGTTTTCCGCTCTTCCCGCATTTGTCCCATTCGGACGGTCGGAAGCTCGATGTCGCGTTCTTCTATCAGGATGCCGAGGGCAGCTATAAGGATAAGGCGACCCGCTCGCCGATCGGCTATTTTGCCTTCGAGCAGCCGCGACCGGACAGCATTCTCCCATGCCGGGATCGCGAAGACCTCTTGACCTTGCGCTGGGACTTGGACTTCTTGCAATCGCTGTGGCGGCCCTTGCCGCTGGAAGAAGGCCGGACCGCAGAGGCGCTCCGCTGGCTCTCGGCCGAGGGGAGCGGTTTCGGCATCGAGAAGATTTTCGTGGAGCCGCATCTGGCGCAGAGACTTGGCGTCGAAGCGGAGTCCATTCGGTTTCAGGGTTGCCGGGCCGCCAGGCACGACGACCACATACATATGCAGGTTGGAAAATGACGTTCACCATCGCTATCGACGGACCGGCCGCAGCCGGCAAGGGCACGCTCTCGCGCCGCATCGCCGAGGAATACGGCTTCCATCATCTCGATACCGGCCTCACCTACCGCGCCACCGCCAAGGCGCTGCTCGATGGCGGCTTGCCGCTCGACGACGAGGCGGTCGCCGAGAAGGTGGCGCGCGAGGTTGAACTGGCCGGGCTCGATCGCTCGGTGCTTTCCGCCCACGCGATCGGCGAGGCCGCCTCGAAGATCGCGGTCATGCCGGCCGTGCGCCGGGCGCTGGTCGAGGCGCAGCAGGCTTTTTCGCTGCGCGAGCCCGGTACGGTGCTCGACGGCCGCGACATCGGCACGGTCGTCTGCCCGGATGCGCCGGTGAAGCTCTATGTCACAGCATCGCCGGAAGTACGGGCGCAGCGCCGCTACGACGAGATCACCGGCAATGGTCAGCCGGCCGACTACCAGACGATTTTCGAAGATGTGAAGAAGCGCGACGAGCGTGATATGGGCCGCGCCGACAGTCCTTTGCGCCCGGCCGACGACGCGCACTTGCTTGATACGTCTGAAATGAGTATAGAGGCGGCGTTTCAGGCCGCGAAGTCTTTGATCGATGCGGCCCTGATCAAGAAGATCTGAAGAAGAGCCCATCCCCGACACTGTCAGGATCGCTCCTCTTGCATAAGCCTGAAATTCCGTCCACGCGCCGGATTGTCCCTTCGATGGGGCGGACTGGGTTCAGGCCTGTTCAACACCAGCCCCCGGCGCATATGCGTCTCCCCCGTGAGATGCATGCAGGAGATTCCATGTCTGCTACCAACCCAACCCGTGACGATTTCGCAGCGCTTCTCGAAGAATCCTTCGCGAAGACCGATCTCGCCGAAGGCTATGTTGCCAAGGGCATTGTCACGGCCATCGAAAAGGACGTCGCCGTTGTCGACGTCGGTCTGAAGGTCGAAGGCCGCATCGCTCTGAAGGAATTCGGCGCGAAGGCGAAGGACGGCTCGCTCAAGGTCGGCGACGAAGTCGAAGTCTACGTTGAGCGCATCGAAAACGCGCTCGGCGAAGCTGTTCTGTCGCGCGAAAAGGCTCGCCGCGAAGAAAGCTGGATGCGCCTGGAAGTGAAGTTCGAAGCCGGCGAACGCGTCGAAGGCATCATCTTCAACCAGGTCAAGGGTGGCTTCACCGTCGATCTCGACGGCGCCGTTGCCTTCCTTCCGCGCTCGCAGGTCGACATCCGTCCGATCCGCGACGTCACCCCGCTGATGCACAACCCGCAGCCCTTCGAAATCCTCAAGATGGACAAGCGCCGCGGCAACATCGTCGTATCGCGTCGTACGGTTCTCGAAGAGTCCCGCGCCGAGCAGCGTTCTGAAATCGTTCAGAACCTTGAAGAAGGCCAGGTTGTCGAAGGCGTCGTCAAGAACATCACCGACTACGGTGCGTTCGTCGACCTCGGCGGCATCGACGGTCTGCTCCATGTCACCGACATGGCATGGCGCCGCGTGAACCATCCGTCGGAGATCCTGAACATCGGCCAGCAGGTCAAGGTCCAGATCATCCGCATCAACCAGGAAACCCACCGCATCTCGCTCGGCATGAAGCAGCTCGAGTCGGATCCGTGGGATGGCATCGGTGCGAAGTACCCGGTCGGCAAGAAGATCTCCGGTACCGTCACGAACATCACCGACTACGGTGCGTTCGTCGAGCTGGAGCCGGGCATCGAAGGCCTGATCCACATCTCCGAAATGTCCTGGACCAAGAAGAACGTACACCCCGGCAAGATCCTGTCCACGAGCCAGGAAGTCGACGTTGTCGTTCTCGAAGTCGATCCGACCAAGCGTCGTATCTCGCTCGGCCTCAAGCAGACGCTCGAGAACCCGTGGCAGGCATTCGCGCATAGCCATCCGGCTGGCACCGAAGTCGAAGGCGAAGTCAAGAACAAGACCGAATTCGGCCTGTTCATCGGCCTCGACGGCGACGTTGACGGCATGGTTCACCTTTCCGACCTCGACTGGAACCGTCCGGGCGAGCAGGTCATCGAAGAGTTCAACAAGGGCGACGTCGTTCGCGCTGTTGTTCTTGACGTCGACGTCGAGAAGGAGCGCATCTCGCTCGGCATCAAGCAGCTCGGCAAGGATGCAGTCGGCGACGCCGCTGCTTCGGGTGAACTGCGCAAGAACGCCGTTGTTTCGGCCGAGATCATCGCGATCAACGATGGCGGCATCGAAGTGAAGCTCGTCAACCACGAAGACATCACCTCGTTCATCCGCCGCGCTGACCTGTCGCGTGATCGTGACGAACAGCGTCCGGAGCGTTTCTCGGTTGGTCAGGTTGTCGACGCTCGCGTCACCAACTTCTCCAAGAAGGACCGCAAGATCCAGCTGTCGATCAAGGCTCTGGAAATCGCTGAAGAGAAGGAAGCCGTTGCTCAGTTCGGTTCGTCCGACTCGGGCGCTTCGCTCGGCGACATCCTCGGCGCTGCTCTGAAGAACCGCCAGAACAACGAGTAATCGTTGCCTGACGTTTGAATTGGAAAACCCGCGGAGAGCGATCTCCGCGGGTTTTTCTTTCCAACCAAGTCCGAATTGTGAAATCGGCCCCCAGCCCTGGATGGGGCTAGGCCCGCGCTTAAGGCTGAACCGGCGTCTTAGCCGAGACCGCCGAGCCTGCGGTAAAGATCGTAGGCGTCGGGCGTTTCCTGTGCCTCGCCCTCCTGCATGGCTTCGCCGGTCGGCTCTCCGTCTTCCGGATTTCCGTCGCCTCCCTCTTGTGCCGTTTCTTCCTCACTCGCTGCATCTTCGCCCGAGCCTCCGGGCATGCCGCGCGAATGGTCTTCGCCTTCCACCTCGCCGGCGGCCACTGGATAGGGGATCATAGCGAAGGGGATGGCCTCGCGCGGCAGGCCGTTTTCCACCAGTCTGGCGATCATCTGCTGCACCGTCTGCTCGTCCGTGGCGCGTTGCGGGCGAATGTCCGTGGGTCCGCGCGGTGGTGCAGCGGTCTCCTCGGAGCGATCGTCGAGCAGCGACGGCAAGGTCGTGCCGGCGTCCATTACGGCGCGCTGGCGGGCGGCGGCATCAGCGATGCGCATTCCAGCTTCCTTGGCGGCGGGCTGGGGCTGCGTAGCCGGCTCGTCCGTCTGCTGCGTCGCCGATCCCGGATCGCCATCGGCCGCGCCGGCAGGCAAGGCCAAGCTGTCGCGGATGAGCGTCTTGATGGCCTCGGAGAGCACGCGTGCCGAGCGCACCTCCGGATCGTTGCGACCGGCGGCGGTGGTCCTATGGCCGTCTTCTTCGTCGGCATCGGGCAGCGGGCCGTAGGTGCCGTCGGGATCCTCGCCTTCGATCGTGTCGGCAGCCTCCATTTCATCGGCGCCATGCGCTTCAAGCGGTGTTGCGGCACTGTCTCCGGCGGGCGCTTCCGTCTCGCCGTGTCCGACTTCGCCGGATTGCAGGTCCTGCTCGGCCTCGGCGATGGGGCCAGACAGCGATGCCGCTTCCGCGATCTCGCCTTCGCCCGCAAGCAGCGAGGCAGCGCTCCCGATCGGCGTGTCGCCCGATGAAGCGCTCTTCGCGGCGTTCGCGCGCGCCTCACCCCGCTCCGTGGGCTTTTCGCTTCCGCTCTTTGATGGCGCTTCGGTTCCGGCCGCGTCCAGATCCTCGCCCTGCGGCTCGGTCACATCGTTGCCGACGCTAAAGGTCTTCCGCAGCACAGCCTGTAGAAGTGCGACTTCACCACCGAGCGGCGTTCGTGCCGCGGTCTGGCTGAACGGCAGCGCCGGCTGGAGCGAGGGGTTGCGCAGGATGACGTCGCGCGCCTGCGCCGGCATGGGTGTCGCGGTGCCGCCCGGCGCGCTCGTGCCGTTGCGGATCGCCGGCAGGTCCGCTAGCAGGCCGACGCGGATTGAAAGATTGCGCCCGCCAAGCTGACGCTCCAGAAGCAGCCGGTCGGACGTCGGCATCGATTCGAGGAAGGCCACCAACCGCCGGACGAAATCGCGCCCCCCCTCCTGCGGGAGTGGCGGGAACTTCAGGATGCGTGCCAGATCCTCCATCAGGCGCACCAGCGCGTCCTTCGAAAGGATCTCACGACCGGAAAGATGCCGCGTCAGCGCATCGAGGATCTTCTGTATGGCTTCGCCACGCTGGCTGGCGGTCAATGGTGCTGCAGGCTGCAGCGTCCTTGCGCTCGTCTCTTCCGTGGCGGCCGCGGTTCGAGCCGCCTGGATGGGTATCAGCATTCTGGTCTCCATCTCGCTTGACCTCGGTTTGACCATTCGTCGTGGAACGACGAAACGCGCTCGGGCGCGGTCCGATTTTTCGGCTTGCGCGCGACTTTCTGTTCATCACTTGCGGGTTGGCGCCTCATGCGCGTCGTGGCGAATGGCCAGACAGCCGCGGCTCGGCCGCGGATAGGAGAATCGGCATGATGGTTTGAGGTTAGGGCAAAGAGGTTTATGAATTCTTAACCATGTTTCGGCGCCCGGCATGTCGCAGCCCGGCTTGCGGACGGGTCTGCAAGGCCTATCTTTAAGGGAGCCGCTCTGCAGGCTCGAATGGTGTCTGTGCCAGGAGTTTCGGATGACAGTCCGTCCCCCAAAAGCCCTAGGCCCGAACTTCTCGACGGCCGGCGCCTTCAACGTGCTCGAATGCGAATTGATGTCCGAGCGCGCCGATGCGCTTGGCCGGCATGGCCTCAAGGTCGAAAAGGCGCTTGCAGCGCTTGCGGCATTGAAGGGAGATGTGGCGAGGGATCTACGCGAGCGGGTGCTCGACGAGGCGGCCGATGCCGTATGGGCCTTCCTCATTCAGCGGGAGATTTGCGGCCTGCGTGACAGCCGCGATGTGGTTCGCCGCTATGGCATACCCAAGGAGGTCATGGCGCGGCTCGGCATCGTGCGCCGAACGCCGTCAGAGGCTTAGCGCAGCGAGCCTATAGAGGCCGTTGTCGTCGAAGCGCAAAAAGGGGTCGGCTGCCGTGCGTTGGTCGGCAATATCTTCCATCTCGTCCTTGAGGTGGAGCGCCCGCAGATGCTGCTCCTCTTCGTCGAGCGACAGCTTGTCGGTTCTGCGCGTCGGGTCACCGCGCAGGCTGTTGAGCTGGGCTTCCTCGGTCGACGCAGGCTCCGTCGCGCTCTTCAGGCGGTCGACGGCATTTGCGGCTTGTGCAGCGCTTTGAGGTCCCTTGTCACTCGTCTCGCCGAGCGCAACCTTCAGTGCGTCGTTTTCCGGGCCGCCGGGGTTTTTGAGCGCCTCGACCAGCTCCGTAAGCGACAGTCCGAGCTTGTCGAGCCCCAGTTCTTCCTCGATTTTCGCAATGGCGGGCGATTCCAGCTGCTTCAGCTGGTTCTCGATTTCCCTTGCAAAGGCGGAATCGGACTTGAACGTTTCACGCTCGATGTCGAAAAATTTTCCGACCTCACGGATGAGCACGGCGCGGTTGTTGTTGGCGTCGTTGCGAGCATGATCGAAGAAATAGCCGTTGATCTTCTCGTTGGCGGCCTTTTGAGCGCCATCGGGCTCGACCTGCGCCCTCAGGAGCCGGTCGTCCTTTGTGCTCTTGGCCTTTTCTTCTTCCTCCGTCTGCCGCTTTTCGATGTCCTTGAGGATCGAGCCGACCAGATTGGTCGTCGCGGTGGCGGCAGATTGCTGGGTCGGAAGCAGCATGATTCATCCTGGCAGCACAGTGGATCGTTTTGAAACGGTAGGCTCTTGCAGTTAATGCCGGTTTAACTGGCGCTGCCGAGATGTTGGGGCACGCAAGCGCCGGTGATGGCGCGCAAAACTTCTAACTCCCGCTAATGCGGGGCGGAGAGAAGGTGCGCAGGCGGTATGGCCAGGCCGCGCCCCAATTAGGGCGCTAGAGCGTTTCTCGTGCGTTCATGCGGACGCGCCGCGCTCTAGCGATAGGGCGAATAGCAGACCTTGTAAGCGCCGCCGTAGCTCAAGAACCGGTTGGTTGCCGGATTGTAGGAACGGTAGCGCGACAGGCACCAGCTGACATGGGCGTTGCCGCCACCGACATACCGATCGCGATAGTAGTAGTTGCCGCCGTAGTAACGGCGGGGATAATAGCCGCGATTGTAGCCGTAGCGGGGATAGTAGCCGTAGCGGGGGTAGTATCCGCCGCCATAGTAACCGCCGCCGTAGTATCCGCCCGAGCCGAAGTAGAGGGTCAGGCCGGAGCCGCCATAGTAGGGGCTACCCCATCCGCGTCTGTAATAGGGGCCTCCCCAACCGCCTCGCCAGCCGTATCCGCCATATCCGCCGTAACGGCGGTGGTAATACTGCACATTCTGGACGTCGCCTTGTGCCTTGATCTGAAGGTCGGGCGCCTGAAGCGGCATCGCCTGCACAGGTCCGACGGGGGTGATCAGGGAGGCGGCGGCCAAGCTGCAGCCGATAACGAAATTGCGAAATCCCGTCATTTTGTCCTCGCTTTCGGAAAGCACTGCCTTCCGGTTGTGTCCCTGCCTGTATTACGTTTTCTTTTCTTGGTTTATTCATGGCAACGGGCAAGGAGCGCGTGGCGGAGAGCCACCGGATTTCCGTCCGTGCGTTGTCATGTCCAGAATGCGCCGGTCCGTGCCGCGCGTCACTGTAATATTTGCCCTGTTTTCCCCGAAACTGGGCAGCGGAGAATGCGATGCAGTTGAAGTTTGGTACCAGCGGCCTGCGTGGCCTTTCAGAGGAACTGAAGGGTGAGCCTTCGGCCCGCTACGCGACCGCGTTTGCGCGCTATCTTCTGACGTCCGGGCGCAGCCAGCCGGGTGACCCGATCGTGATCGCCCGCGACTTTCGCGATTCGAGCCCGGAAATCGCGGCAGTCTGTGCCTCGGCACTCGCGCGCGAAGGACTGCGCGTCTTCGATTGTGGCACGGTGCCGACGCCGGCGCTTGCGCTCTATGGCCGCGAATGCGGAGCCGCTGGTCTGATGATCACCGGCTCCCATATCCCGGCTGATCGAAACGGCATCAAGTTTTATCGGCCGGACGGCGAGATCGACAAGGAAGATGAGGTCGCCATCAGCCGGATTGCCGATGAAATCGCCGGGCAGATCGAGCCGGTCGCCAATCAGGGGATTGGTGAGGACCATGCGTCCCGCGCAGCCATGCTCTTCATCCAGCGAAACCGGCAGTTGTTGCCCGCCGGCGCGCTCGCCGGCCTCAAGGTCGGCGTCTACCAGCACAGCACCGTCGCGCGGGATCTTCTCGCCGATCTGATCGCCTTCTTTGGCGCCGAGGTCGTCGCCCTTGGACGTTCGGAACACTTTATCCCCGTCGATACCGAAGCGGTGTCCACCGACACGATCGAACGCCTTCAGGAATGGGCCCGCGAACACCGGCTCGATGCGATTGTATCGGCGGACGGCGACGGCGACCGGCCGCTGGTCGCGGACGAGAACGGCTTGCCGCTGCGCGGCGATCTCCTCGGGCTGATTGCCTGCGGCTTCCTCGGTGCTACGCTTGCCGTCACGCCGGTCACCTCGAATTCGGGCCTGGAGCGCAGGGAAGGGCTCTCCGTGCTGCGCACCCGTGTCGGGTCGCCCTTCGTGATCGCCGGAATGCAGGAGGCCCTGGACGAGGGGTCGACCAAGGTCGCCGGCTTCGAGGCCAATGGCGGCACGCTGACGGCCAGCCCCTTCGTCGTCAACGGCGCAACCCTCCAGCCGCTGCCCACCCGCGACTGCGTCCTGCCGATCGTCGCCGCATTGGCTGCGGCGGCAGAGGCCAAACTCTCGCTGTCGGTGCTGGCCGCCTCCTATCGGCTTCCCGTGGCGCTCAGCGACCGGCTCGAAAACTTCCCGGTCGAAACCAGCGCCCGGCTGATGGCCCATTTGCGCGGCGGCGACGAAAATCTCGCGGCATTCCTGGCGCCGATCGGCCGGCCGGTCGCCGTCAGCGACATCGACGGGCTGCGGGTGACGCTTGACGACGGTCGCATCATTCACTTCCGCCCCTCCGGAAATGCACCGGAGATGCGTTGCTATGTCGAGGCGGACACGGCCGAGGCGGCCGAGGGACTGCTGTCGAGCGGTCTATCCACAATCCGGCATTGGGCAAAAACCGCCTCGAACTGAGTTTTTTGTCCTCCGACACGAAAACTTCAAAAAGCCTGTTGACACTTCGACTCGAGCCTTTTACACACCCGCTCGTCGCCCAGATGGCGGAATTGGTAGACGCGCCAGCTTCAGGTGCTGGTACTCGAAAGGGTGTGGAGGTTCGAGTCCTCTTCTGGGCACCAAATTCCCAAACCAAATCTTTGATTTGGTTCTGAAAAACCCCGGTTCGCCGGGGTTTTTTCGTTTCTGGCGTTTGGCCGGATTCCGTGGCGATTTCCTGCCTTCCGAGCCTCGCTCTTCGACCAGGATGGTTGCATGCCCAGGATATTTTCGCGTGGTGCGCCTTGAAGCTTGGGCCGGCAGCATTGATATTCTATCGCCTATGAAGGGCAGGCTTTCCGCGTGAGGGCAGTCCCATGTTATCGTCCGCCGGGGCGGCGGCTTTGAGAAGGACGAAGCGATGTCTGAGACACGTCGCAAGCTGACGACCATATTCTCCGCGGACGTCCAGGACTACACGCGGCTGATGCGCGCCGACGAGGAGGGCACGCTCGCCACGTTGAAGCGCCATCGCGATGCCATGGGAAGGCTCATCGAGGCGCATGAGGGCCGTGTCGTCAACACCTGGGGTGATGGACTGATCGCCGAGTTTCCGAGCGTCGTGGAAGCGCTGCGCACCGCGATCGACGTGCAGAACGAACTCGCCGGCTGCAACGAGAAATGCGCGGCCGACGAGCAGATGCTGTTTCGCATCGGCATCAATCTCGGCGACGTGATCGCCGAGGGCGACGATCTCTACGGCGACGGCGTCAATGTTGCAGCCAGGCTGCAGGCGTCCGCGCCGGCTGGCGGCATCGTCATCTCCAATACCGTGTACGACCAGGTGCGCAACAAGGTCGCCGTCGGTTTCGATTTTCTGGGGCCTCTTGAGGTCAAGAACATCGATGGCGGTGTGCCGAGCTATGCCGTGCGCATCGGCGCGGACGATCCCCGTCCGACCTTTGCCGCAGAGACCTTCGGCCGCCGTGCTGAAGCAGCCGCTGCCGAGGCGGCCAAGCCGCGTCCGGAGCCGGTGGGCGTGATTGCGGCAATCAGGAGCGGATCGCTCCCGGTTCTCTACATCGTTGCCGCTGGCTTGGTCGCTCTCAACCTGTTGACCTGGAACGGAACCTTCTGGTCCGTCTGGCCGCTGCTTGGCCTCGCCATCCTTGCCGGCCTTGCCTGGATCAAGACCAACCCGTGGGTGGACCGCAGCATCGGCATACTGGTGCTCTCGGGATTGGTGCTTCTCACCATCAATCTCTTGACCTGGCGCGGCGTCTTCTGGGCCGTCTGGCCACTGCTCGCCTTCGCCGTGGTCGGCGGCATTCGCTGGGTCACCCGGCAGAACCGCCGCCTCGGCTCCTGACGTCTATTCGCGGCTTTCGGAGCCGGCCGACAAGTTGTCGTGTGTCTTCGGGCCGTCATCGAGGGCTTCCGGCTCTTTCGGCTCCGCGCCCAGCACTTCGTAAATCTCCAGGGCCGAGGCTCGGCCCTTGGCCTGCGCTGTGCCGAGCGGCCGGAAGTGGATCGTGCCACCCGTATGGGCAACGACCGCGCCGCTCGCCATGATCATCGTGCCGTAGTTCTTGTTCATGCCCTCGAGGCGCGAGGCGACGTTCACCGTGTCGCCCATGGCGGTGTATTGCAGCCGCTCCTTGGCGCCGACATTGCCGACGACGGCGGTGCCGGTGTGAATGCCGAAGCGTGTGCGGAACTCCGGCAGTCCTTTCTTGCGCTGTGCTTCGTTGAAGATGCTGAGGCGCTGCTGGACCGCGAGCGCGCACCGACAGGCATTCTCGGCGTGTTTGTCGTCCGGTGCCGGGGCGTTCCACATCGCAAAGACCGAATCGCCGAGGAACTGGATGATCGTGCCGTCGTGCTCGCCGACCGTCTCGCTGAAGATATCGAAATACTCCGACAGCATCGCCACCACCTCCTCGGGCGAATGCCGTTCGCTGAGCGTAGTGAAATCGTAGATGTCGGTGAAGAGCGCGGTGACTTCCTGACGCCAGGCGGAGCGGCCGCTGAAATGGCCGGATTCGATGCCCTTGCGCACCAGTTCCTTCGGCACATAGAGCGCAAAGGTGAAGATTGCATCGCGGGCCCGGTTCATGGCGCCGCCGAGGGTCGAGATTTCGCTGACATGCGAGGAAACATCGATCGGGGTGGTGAAGTCGAGGTCCTGCAGCCGGTTGGCGCTGGCGGTCAGCTGGTTGAGCCCCTTGGTAATCAGATGCGCCAGCACCAGCGAGGCGAGTACCGCCAAGGCTACCACGGCCCCGGAAATCGCCAGCCCCTGAACGAGCGTCTTGTTGGCGTCCGCCATCAATTCGTCGAGCGGTGCGGCCACCACGGCGCGGTTGCCGGAGAGAAGCAGCGCGGATTCGAGCGGCGTTACCATGACGAGGTAGGTGCGGTCCCCGACCTGGACGAAGTCGGCCTTGTCGGGCGCTGGTGGATGTTGGCGGATGCTCTGGATCAGCGGTTCGCTGTCGGCCTGCACGATCGGGGCGTCCTTGTCCTTGGCAGCCATGATGCGTCGCATCATCACCCGGTCGGAATGGATGATCGGCCGGCCGACGGCATCGAGGATGAAGGACACCGAACCAGCAGTCAGCCGTTCGCGGGCGAGGAAGTCGGTGATCGTATCGAGCACGACATCGGCGCCGATGACGATCTGCGGATTGCCGCGATGCGCCTGCGAGATGGTCATGCCCAGTGTTTCGGTGGTGGCGCTTTCATAAGGGCCGGTCGAGACCGCGGCCTTGCCGTTAACGGCCGCGCGATACCAGGGCCGCGTGCGCGGGTCGAAGCTCGATGGCGGTAGCCGCCGTTCGGAGAATTGCGTGCCGTCCTTGTCGACGAAGAGAACGCGCTGGAGCGGCTTGCCGTTTGAGTCCCTTTCCATCGAGCGCACCGCAATGGCGGCGCCACGGGGCGCGTCGAGCGCCATGCGCCAGGCAACCTGCTTGAGGTCGACGACCTGAAAGAAGGCGCCGTTGGGATAGCCGACATACACCCCATCGATGTGCGGCGAGCGGGTGATGCCTTCACGAAGCACCGCCACCTTGTCGTTCATGCGTTCAGGCGGGGGCACGAGGAAGGAATTGGCGACGGAGGAGACGAGATTGACGAGGGCGGAAGTGTCGCCCGAGAGCACGCCCAGCCGGTCGACAAGGCGGTTCATGAAGCCGCGCATGTTGGCCTCGGCATCAGCGATCGCGGCGTTGCGCGAGCGATGGTAGTCAAGCCCGACAAGCGTCGCGGAAACGACGATCAGCATGGCGACCATGACGAGGCTGAACAGCGATCGCAGCGAACTGTTCCAGCCATCGCGTGCTTTGCCTTGTCGAGCGCCGGGCGCCGTGTCTACCATCGCGTTTCTCTGATCCCGTAACGATGCCTCGGCGACGACCTTAACGTGCAAGGTTGATCGCATGTGCAAGAAAAGTTAAATGCGAATCCCATAAAACACGTTAATCGGCGGGATGCACGATCCCGCCGAGATCCGCAGCGAAAAATGTCTCAGTTCATCGTTACCGGCTTCGAGCGCATGCGCGCGACGGTTTCGCGCTCGGCACGCTTGCAGCGCATCGGTGGCAGGCCGCGATCCATCAGGTCCATGTCTTCGAGCACCATGTCGCCCATTTTCTTGAAGGCGCTGTCGAGCGCGCCGGCGCGGTGCGCCGAACGCAGGAAGCCCGGCAGGCGGCGAACGGGATGGTCGAGCGGCAGGGGCTCCTCCGGAAAGACGTCGCTCGCCGCCACGATATGGCCGCTTGCGACCGCGGCCATCAGCGCCTCGAAATCGACGACGCCGGCGCGACTGAGGAGAATGAAGGCAGCACCCGGACGCATGCGGGCAAACGCCTTCTCGCCAAGGAAGCCTTCGTTCTCGCTGGTAACGGAAGCAACGACGAAGACGAAGTCGCTTTCGCCCAACACGGTCTCGAGCGATGCCGGTTCAACGCCATTGTCCCGCAGGATCGAGGCCGGCATCCAGGGGTCGAAGACGCGGATTTTCGCCCGGAAGCCGGAGAGCACGCGGTTCAGGGCCTTGCCGAGATCGCCGAAGCCGATGATGCCGATCTCGGAGCCGGAAAGCAGGCGCGCCGAACGGTTGCCATCGCCACCCCAGAGTTCGCGGCCTTCACGGAAGGAAAGGTCGGCGTCGACGACGCCGCGGGCGATGTTGAGCGCCATGGCGAGGCCGAGTTCCGCCACCGGCTCGGCAAAGACCTGCCCGGTGGTCACCACATGGATGCCGCGCTCGAACAGCACCTCATAGGGCATGTTGTTGATCAGGTTGCTTTCGACGTTGAGGATCGCCTTCAGCTGGCTCATGCGCCTGAGGGTGGCGTGGTCGAGCGGGGGCTGGCCGATGATGTAGTGGGCGTTGCCGAGCACGTCGTCGCCAAGGCCGGCGATATCCTCCGGGTCCGCTTCGACGATGCGGTAGCGGCGATGCAGGTCCTTGAGGGTTTCCGGTGTGAAGATGAGATCGAGCGTGCGTGGTGCGGGTGCACTGATGGCAAGCGGCCGGTTGTCGGGCATGGTTCCTCCCACTGCAGGTTTCCTTTGATCGGGTCGATCGAAGGATAAAAACATGCAGCACCTCAAAGCGCTACCGTGACCTTTGCGCGGCGCTGAGACGGAGGACGCCCATGCTCTGGCCGTGAGGCTAGGAACAGCTCCACCGCTTGCCAAGCGGCGTGGCGGTCCCGATGCTGTCTTCGCACGAGGATTGCTTGTCGTGTTTTTGCTTAGTAGCCGAGACCACGCTTCTGCCGATAGAGCGAAGGCGGCAGGTCGCTGCCCTGGAAGACCGGCCCGTCGCCACGGCGGCAGTTGTAGATCGTGTCGTAGATGGGGCCGCCGCGGGCCGACGATTCGAACGGATAGTTTCGGTCGACAAAGGTCTGCTCGCATACGGTTTGGTCGCCACCACCATTCAACGGATCCATCTGGCGCACGCCCGGCAGGTCCCGATAGGTCTGCGCCGGTGCCGGCATGGCCGTCAGCCCGATCGCCAGCGCGAGCGTGGAGAGAGCGAGGGCGGGTTGAAAAGACGTCATCGTCAGGACTTTCAAAGGGCAGCCGGCGGGCGGAACGTGACAACGGTATCGCCGACGCCAAACTTGCGCTATAGGCCACACCACTTCGTTTGATCTGGGGATTTTCGATGGCGAATGCAATACGGTTCCATGAAGGCGATATCTCCGCAGCCGACGCCGACCGTTATCGAGGCGCAATCGCGATCGACACGGAAACGCTCGGCCTCATCCCCCGCCGTGATCGCCTTTGCGTGGTGCAGCTGTCTCCGGGCGACGGTACGGCCGACGTGATCCGCATCGCAGCCGGCCAGAAGCAAGCGCCGAACCTCGTCGCCATGCTTGCCGATCCGGCCCGCCAGAAGATCTTCCATTTCGGCCGCTTCGATATCGCCGTCCTCTTCCATACCTTCGGGGTGACGACGACGCCGGTCTTCTGCACCAAGATCGCCTCGCGGCTGACCCGCACTTACACCGATCGCCACGGCCTCAAGGACAACCTCAAGGAAATGCTCGACGTCGACATTTCCAAGCAGCAGCAGTCGTCCGACTGGGCAGCAGAGACCCTGTCGCAGGCGCAGCTCGAATATGCCGCCTCCGACGTGCTGCACCTGCATGCGCTGCGCGACAAGCTGACGGCGCGCCTCATCCGCGATGGTCGCATCGAGCATGCCGAAGCCTGCTTCGCCTTCCTGCCGACGCGCTCCAAGCTTGACCTGCTTGGCTGGGACGAGACGGATATCTTCGCGCACAGCTGAGTTGTGCGGGGCTGTTATGGCGTCAGGTAAAGGACGACCGCATAACGTGCGGCCTTGCCGATGGTGACGAACAGCAGGAACAGCGGCAGCTTCATGCGCAGCAATCCGGCGACCAGCGTCAGTGGGTCGCCGATGACCGGCAGCCAGGAAAGAAGCAGCACCGGCTGGCCGTAGCGGGCAAAGAGCGCCTCTGCCTTTTGCCGATTGGTCGGCGAAACTGGAAACCACCGGCGCCCCTCGAAGCGGATCAGAAAACGCCCGAGCGCAAAATTGACGACGGCGCCGAGCACGTTGCCTGATGTCGCGGCGATGAAGAGGGCAGGGCGGCTCGTTTCGCCGTGCAGGGCGGCGGCCACGATCGCAGCTTCCGACATGCCGAAAAGCAACGTCGCCGACAGGAAGGCCGCGGAAAAGACGCCGGCAAGAATTCCGAAATCCAGGATCAGCTCCTGTCCGTATGACCGAGATCGCGCTCCGGCTCGATGATGTCGCGGATGCGCTGCTTCAGTTCCTTCGGCCCGGGGAAACCGCCGTCCCGCTTGCGCTCCCAGATGAGCGCGTCATCGACGCGGATCTCGAAATTGCCGCCGGTGCCGGGAATGAGCGCCACTTCGCCGAGCGACTGCCCGAACGTCTGCAGCAGTTCCTGCGCCATCCAGCCGGCGCGAAGCAGCCAGTTGCACTGGGTGCAGTAAAGGATGGTGATGCGCGGCTTCTGGTCCATCGGGTGTCTCGGATGTGCTTCGGGCGGCGACCATAGCGGTCGCCTCAGTTGGAAACAACTGCGTTCCGGGGCTCATGCTCACGCTGCGCTCACACGATTGTCAACCAATTTAGTCATGTTTTTATCGGCGGATAGCTTGCTTTGCGCGGTCGTCGCGGCGAGACAATGCGGCATTGCACAAATTGTCGCACCCAACCGCCGGAGAGGCCCCTTAATGACCGACGTCACCGTTTCCAGTTCCCGCCCGCGCGCCATCCTGCCGGCGCTGGAAAAGATCTATCTGCCGCTCAATACATCCGCCGAAACGCTGTTGCGTGTGCTCGCCGGCGCTCTGCTTGCGGTTCACGGTTTTGGCAAGATCACCAATCCCTTCGGCGCGATTGGCATGGTCGAGGGCCTCGGCTTCTATCCCGGCGTCTTCTGGTCGCCGCTGCTCGCCGCGACCGAATTCTTCGGCGGCATTTTGATCGCGATCGGTTTGTTGACGCGCCCGGCCGCCTTTGCCGGCATGATCGTTCTGCTCGTCACCGTCTACTTCCATGGCATCGTGCAGGGTGAGGGCCTCTTCGGCGCAGAGAAGTCGATCCTCTGGGCAGCGATCCTGTTCTTCTTCGCCATCCGCGGCGCCAACAGCCAGTCTGTCGACGCCAAGCTCGGCAAGCAGTTCTGATCGAACGAACGACGCTTAGAAAAACGGGGAGGCGGTGAAAACCGGCCTCCCCGTTTTCGTCTTGCAGCTGGTGAGGCTTTCGCCGTCGCGACCTCTCAGGCGCTTTCCTTCGCCGTCACGCTGCGAATGGTCATCCGGTGGACCTTGCCCGACCGGTCCTGCCAGTCGATCGACTGGCCGACGGAGAGCCCGATCAGCGCCGCGCCGACAGGGGTCAGCACAGAGATGCGGCCGGCCTCGATATCGGCCTCGCCGGGATAGACGAGCGTTACCTGCTTGGCAAAACCATTGTCCGCCTCGAAGGCGACGGTGGAGCCCATCTGCACGCTGTCGGCGGGCAGCGCGTCGGGCGCGCCGACCCGGGCGCGGTCGAGTTCAAAGAGCAGTGCCTCGGCCACATCAGGCACGCGCTCGAGCGCGGAGGAGGCGAGCGCCGTCAGCCGCTTGTGGTCTTCGGCATTGATGATGATCGGGGGAAGTTTCTTGCGGGTTGCCGCCATGATGGGACCTGACACGTTCAATCGAAGCGCACGACAGGGCGCAATCGAATAGGTTTTCTGGAGATTAGGCGCTCGTTCAGCCGCGCTCGGAAATTTCTTCTGCCGACGCGAAAGGCTCCCCTGACCCGGAGAGCGCAAGCGTCCGGGCTGGGGTCAGGTTCCTGCGATCGGGCACACCCGGAAGCAGCAATGAGAAGAAATCGTCGGCATCATCATGTCCCAAGGGTCGGAAAGTTCGCTCACGAAGTCAAGGCCCGCATGAACCCGTCCGCATCATCGCATCGCTATGTGACCTCTTGAACAGTGGCCGCGCTCGTGGTCAATCTCCACGGTCGATGCGAAGGGAATGCGATGATGCGGGTGCTGGTGGTTGAAAACATGGCGAAGACCGAGCTCGGCCAGGTCGGCACGGCGCTTCGCGAGGCAAAGGCCGAGATCGAGATCCGCCGCGCCTATCTCGGCGAGGCCGTTCCTGAAACACCGGAAGGATACGACGCACTGGTGGTGCTTGGCGGCGAGCAGAGCGCGCTCGACGATGCCGCCTATCCCTATCTGCCTGATCTTGCCGCGCTGATGCGCCGCTTCGGTGACAGCGGCCGTTCCGTGCTCGGCATCTGCCTCGGCAGCCAGCTTCTCGCCCGCGCCTATGGGGGCCGGAACCTGCTGGGCGAGGCCAAGGAGTTCGGTTGGTGCGAGGTGGAGGTGCGCGGCGAAGGCGCCGAGGACCCGGTCCTTTCCAGCGTCGGTGAGAGCTTCCCGATCTTCCAGTGGCACGGAGATACTTTCACGCTGCCCGAGGGGGCTGTCCATCTCGCCGAAAACGCCGTCACCCGACATCAGGCCTTCCGCGTCGGCCGCGCCGCCTACGGCACCCAATTCCACTTCGAGGCCGACACACACCTCGTCGAAGACTGGAACCGCGCTTTCCCGGACACCATCAAGCGGCTCGATCCGACCTGGCTTGCGCGCTATCGCGAACACGCCGCGCGCCACGGCCGGCAGGCGGATGCCGCGGGCCTGTCTCTTGCCCGCGCCTGGGTCGCGACGATCGTTCGCCATCAGGGCGGCGCGGTGAATGAGGAACCGGCGTTGGAGGAGGTTACCGGATGAACGAGGCACTAAACGGCGGCTGCTTCTGCGGCAGGATCCGCTATCGGCTGAAGGCGGCGCCGATGTTCGTCAACTGCTGCCATTGCAGCGATTGCCAGCGCCAGGTCGGTAGCGCCTTCGTCGTCAACGGCGTGATCGAGCGCGACAATATCGAACTCATTGAGGGCGAGCCGGTCGTCGTGACGCTTCCGACGGACAGCGGCCGTCCGCATGATGTCTACCGCTGTGCCGAATGCCAGACGGCCCTCTGGAGCGACTACGGCCGGCGCGGCTGGCTTTCCTTCGTCCGGATCGCAAGCCTTGACCGCCCGTCGGACTTCCCGCCGGATGCGCATATCTTCACCCGCTCCAAGGTTGCTTGGCTGTCGCTCGAGGGCGGCGCACCGGCTTTCGAGATTTATTACGACATGAAGACGATGTGGCCGCCGGAAAGCCTGGCACGGCGCGAAGCCGCGGAAGCGAAAGCAAAAGCGTGACAGCCAGCGAACGCGACAAGATGGCAGCCGGAGAATGGTACTCCTGCCTCGTCGACGAACTCGAGGCGCTTCGGATGACGGCACGCAATGCTGTCCATCAGCACAACGCCATGGCGCCGATCGAGCGTGGAAACATGGCGTCGGCGCTGCGGGTGCTGTTCGGTGCGGTCGCTGACGACGTCTTCATCGAGGCGCCATTCCATTGCTCCTACGGCATCAACATCCACCTTGGCGCCCGCGTCTATCTCAATGCCGGCTGCACGATCCTCGACAGCGGCCGCGTGGCGATCGGGGCGGGGACGATGCTGGGGCCGAACGTGCAGATCTATTGCGCCGAGCACCACAGGGATGCCGTGCTTCGCGGCCAAGGCCTCGAAGTCGCCAAGCCGGTGACGATCGGTGCCGATGTCTGGATCGGCGGCGGCGCGATCATTCTCGGCGGTGTCACGATCGGGGATGGCGCGATCGTCGGTGCGGGCTCGGTGGTGACGAAGGACGTGGCGGCCGGCGCCGTGGTCGCCGGCAACCCGGCGCGGCCGCTCCGCCGCGTGTCTACGTAAGGCGATTTCAGGAGGAATGATTTTTGATGACGATTGAGATGAAGACGATCCACGTGCGCCCGGCGCGGCCAGAAGATGCACCTGCGTTGTGCGCTTTCCTCAACGAGATCATCGCGATCGGTGGCACCACGGCCCATCAGACGCCGTTCACGCCTGAGAGCTTCGTGGCGCACTATCTCGCCGGCCCGGGCTTCGTCAGTTGTTTCGTCGCCGAGGACGAGGCGGGTGAGCCTTGCGCCTTCCAGGCGCTCGACCGCTGGGACGGCATACCGCAGGATTGGGCCGACATCGGCACGTTCTCGCGCCCCGACAACAAGGTGCCCGGCGCCGGCACGGCGCTCTTTAAGGCCACCTGCGACTTCGCCCGCTCGATCGGCCTGAAAGCCCTCAACGCCACCATCCGTGCGGACAATGTCAGCGGGCTCAGCTATTACGGCAAGATGGGTTTCGTCGACTACAAGGTCGACAAGGCGGTGCCGCTGAAGGACGGGCAGTTGGTGGATCGCATTTCGAAGCGGTACGTGCTTGAGGACGGATGAGGCGAGCACTGCCGCTCTGGCAGCGCCACCCTCCCGGTCTTCATCCCCGGGCCTGAAGTTCAGTCCGGGGAGGCAGCCGACATCATAGGATGGATCCGTCTTGAGGAGATCGGCCCCACGCCTTGGCGAGAGGCGTCGGCGATAAAAGAGCGTCGACGCTCGCCAAGGGCATCTCTTGAAAGCGTGCCGCTCTAACGGCAGCTTCTGTTCACCATGGCAATGATCGTCTCGTAAAGCTCGTCCTGAGCCTCGTCGGCGGTGATTTCGCTCGTCGCTGCAGCGTGGGACAAGCCATCGGCTGCGCCGAGCATTGCCCAGAAACCGGCCTGTGCGATGCCCCTCTGCCCGATGAACGGGCCCAGCACCTTTCGGCACTTTTCGATATAGACCAGCTGATAGTCCCGTTTAACGGCCGCAAGCTCGGGCGAGCCGGCGAGGGCCGCCAGCACGCCGGGCATCTCGCGACCCTGCGTGAGCACGCAGTCGACATAGGAGGCGGCAATCGTCCTGACTGTCGCTTCCAGCGTTGGGTCGCTCGCGGCAATGGCAGCGTCCATCACCACCGTCTGGCGCACATCAAAATCCTGGTAGAGCGCGGCGAGCAGTCCGTTGCGTGTTCCGAAATGATCATAGACGACCGGCTTGGCGACGGCCGCTTCCTCGGCCAGGCGCGGCAGCGTCAGCACATCGGTCCCTTCCTCGCGAACGAGCCTCCAGGCGACGTCCAGCAGCTGGCGTAGCCGCTGCTCGCGGGTGAGGCGAACGCGTTTGGCGGTGACCGTGTCTCTTTCCATGGTGCTTGACATCACTATATACCAAAAGTAACTTACCTTAAGTATATAGAAGATATCTCCCAACCGCAACCATCCGCCTCCTCACGGGCGGCGGCCGAAGCGGCATGCCGACGCGTGCCGTTTGCAAAGGATTCGTGCCCAATGACTGACGTCTCACTCCCTCACTCCCAAGGCCGAAGCGCATGGCTCGGCCTCATCGCCGTGCTGCCACTGGTCCTCATCGTGGCCATGGATGGCTCCATCCTCTATCTCGCCATGCCGCGCGTGACTTCGGCTCTCTTGCCCACCGCCGACCAGGCGCTCTGGATCCTCGATATCTACGGTTTCGTCGTCGGTTCGCTGCTGATTGCCTTCGGCAATATCGGCGATCGCTACGGGCGGTTGAAGCTGATCATGATCGGCGCGGTGATCTTCGGTGCAGGATCGCTCGGTGCGGCCTATGCGCAGTCGCCCATGGCGTTGATTGCTTCCCGGGCGCTGATGGGGCTCGGCGGCGCGACATTGCTGCCCTCGGGGCTGGCAATCGTCAGCGCGCTGTTTCCGGATCCGCGACTGCGGGCGCAGGCGATCGGCATCTTCGCCGCCACCTTTGCAGCCGGCTTCGCCATCGGTCCGGTTATCGGCGGCATCCTGTTGCAGCGGCTCGAGTGGGGCGTGGTGTTCCTGATTAACGTTCCCGTCGTGCTCGGCTTCCTGGTCGCCGCACCCATTCTGCTTCGCGAGGTGCGCTCCACGACCTATGGCCGCATTGACCTGCCAAGCCTTGTCCTGTCCTTTGCCGGTATCCTGCTCACCACCTATTCGCTGAAGACCGCGGCCGCCTACGGCTTCACGCCGCTGCAGACGCTTGCCGGGATCGTCGGCGTCCTCGCCATCGCGTTGTTTATTCGCAGGCAAACGCGGATCGCCTATCCGCTGCTCGACCTCGGCCTGTTCCGGGACCGCATCTTTTCCATCGCCATTCTCACCGGCCTCCTGCCGCTGGTCGTCTGGTCCGCCGTCGGTTACCTCTCGGGCATCTATCTGCAATCGGTCCTCGGCTTCGATGTTTTTACCGCAGCACTTTTGACCTTGCCCGGCGCCGTCGTGCTGATGGCGACTTGTGTCGGGACAGCGCGCATCGTCGATGTGGTCGGCCGCAAGACGGCGCTTGTTGCGACGCATTTCCTGATCGCAGCCGGCCTCTTTCTACTGCTCCTCACGAGCACCGAGGCGGGCGTGGCAGCGCTCATCGCCTCGACTGTGGTTGCGGGCATCGGCTACGGCCTCTCCTTCAGCCTCGTCGCCGAGATCGCCGTGTCGGCGGTGCCTGCGGAACGCGCCGGTGCCGCGGGCTCGATCGCCGAGACCAGCAACGAACTCGGAAATGCGCTCGGTATCACACTTTTGGGTTCACTGGCGGCACTCAGCTTCCGGCTGCTCGGCCCCGGCGTGGCCGGCACGCTGAACGAAACCCTCGATCATCCGGGCCTTGCTTCTGAAACGGTGCTGCAGGCCAAGGAAGCCTTCCTCACCGGTCTTCACATCGCGACCGGCGTCGGCGCCCTGTCGCTGCTCGCATTGGGCATCATCGCCTGGCTCTGGCTGCCGAAGAAGCTGCCGGAGTAACCGTCGTGAGAGGTCACTGTGAGACGCCGTGGCCCAGAATAACGGAGTAGCTAGTCCGGGAAACCACGCCTGCGTGCGACCAATCCTGCTGCTCCAGCATCGCCTCACCTTCACAAACCAAAAAGGGCGACCCGAGGGCCGCCCTTTCAAACGTTGAAACATGCAGCGCTGCCGCTTATTCGTCGCCCATCTTGAGGGCGGCGATGAAGGCTTCCTGCGGGATCTCCACCTTGCCGAACTGGCGCATGCGCTTCTTGCCGGCCTTCTGCTTTTCGAGCAGCTTGCGCTTGCGGGTGGCGTCGCCGCCATAGCACTTGGCCGTCACGTCCTTGCGCAGAGCCGAGATGGTTTCGCGGGCAATGACGTTGCCGCCGATCGCCGCCTGGATCGGGATCTTGAACATGTGCTTCGGGATCAGCTCCTTGAGCTTCTCGCACATTTCGCGGCCGCGCTTTTCGGCCGCCATCCGGTGCACCATCATCGACAAGGCGTCGACCGGCTCGCCATTGACGAGGATCGACATCTTCACAAGGTTGCCTTCCTTGTGCTCGGTGATCTGGTAGTCGAACGAGGCATAACCCTTGGAGATCGACTTCAGGCGGTCGTAGAAATCGAACACGACTTCGTTGAGCGGCAGGTCGTAGGTCAACATCGCGCGGGTGCCGACATAGGTCAGCTCGATCTGGATGCCGCGGCGGTCCTGGCAGAGCTTGAGGATGCCGCCGAGATAGTCGTCGGGGGTCAGGATCGTCGCGCGGATCCACGGCTCGTGGATTTCGGCGATCTTGACGACGTCGGGCATGTCGGCCGGGTTGTGCAGTTCGCGCTCCGAGCCGTCGGTCATGAACAGCTTGTAGACGACCGAAGGGGCCGTCGCGATCAGGTCGAGGTCGAACTCGCGTTCGAGCCGCTCCTGGATGATTTCAAGATGCAGAAGCCCAAGGAAGCCGCAGCGGAAGCCGAAGCCGAGTGCTGCCGAGGATTCCATTTCGAACGAGAACGAGGCGTCGTTGAGGCGCAGCTTGCCCATCGCCGAGCGCAGGTCCTCGAAGTCGGCGGCGTCTACCGGGAAGAGACCGCAGAAGACCACCGGCTGCGCCGGTTTGAAGCCCGGCAGCGCCTTGTCGGTCGGGCGCTTGTCCTCGGTGATGGTATCGCCGACGCGGGTGTCGGCCACTTCCTTGATCGAGGCGGTGATGAAACCGATCTCGCCCGGGCCGAGCGCATCCATCGCCACCATCTTCGGGGTCAGCACGCCGACGCGCTCGATCGTGTACTTGGCGTCGGTGCCCATCATGCGGATGGTCATGCCCTTCTTGAGCGTGCCGTCGATGATGCGCACGAGAACCATGACGCCGAGATAGGTGTCGTACCAGCTGTCGACGAGCAGGGCCTTCAACGGCGCCGTATCGCCGCCGTCGCTCTTCGGCGCCGGAAGCCTGGTGACGATCGCTTCGAGCACATCGGGAATGCCGAGGCCGGTCTTTGCCGAAATCAGCACCGCGTCGGATGCGTCGATGCCGATGACTTCCTCGATCTGTTCCTTGATGCGGTCGGGTTCTGCCGCCGGCAGGTCGATCTTGTTGAGCACGGTGACGAGCTCGTGGTTGTTGTCGATCGCCTGGTAGACGTTGGCGAGCGTCTGGGCTTCGACGCCCTGGGATGCGTCGACGACCAGCAGCGAGCCTTCGCAGGCCGACAGCGAGCGCGAGACTTCGTAGGCGAAGTCGACGTGGCCGGGCGTGTCGATGAGGTTCAGCACATAGGTTTCGCCGTCATTGGCCTTGTAGTGCAGACGCACCGTCTGGGCCTTGATGGTGATGCCGCGCTCGCGTTCGATATCCATGCTGTCGAGCACCTGCTCGGACATCTCGCGTTCGGCGAGGCCGCCGGTGGACTGGATCAGCCGGTCGGCAAGCGTCGACTTGCCGTGGTCGATGTGGGCCACGATCGAGAAGTTGCGGATATGCGAAAGGGGCGTTTTCGAAGATGTTGTGCTCATGGGCCGCATATAGCAGTGCCTTCAATCGCCGCAAAGCGGGAAATGAAGGCTTCGTTCACTATAAATCGGCCTATTCGGCCCTTGCCTCGGCCTCGACCAGCGCGCCTGCATTCGGCATCTGCGCGCTCTTGAGTTCGAAGCTCTCGCGCTCGGCCGCCGGCACCTCGTCCCGCTTCCTGAGCCTTGCCAGCACGAAGAGCGCATAGAGCGCGGCAACCGCCATCGCCGCATAGATGAAGGTGCGCGGCCCGAAGACCGGCATCAGCACCGTCACCATCAGCGGCACCACCGTGGCGGCGGCCGACCAGGCGACCAGCATGGTGCTCGCAAGCGGCACGAAATCGGCCGGATCCGTCCGGTCGTTGGCATGCGCATTGGCAATCGAATAGACGGTCTCGACCGCGCCGGCAAAGAGCGCGAAAACCAGCATCAACAGGATCAGGTTGCTGAACGTGGCCGAGAGCGCGAGGAAGCCGGCGACGAGGATCAACAGGCAGGTGCCGATCAGCACGAGCCGGCGGTCGATCCGGTCCGACAGCGTTCCCATCGGATACTGGATGGCGATCAGCCCGAACTGCATGACGAACATCAGGTTGGCGACATCGCCTTGGCTGACATTGTTGGCGGCGGCGTAGATCGGCGTGAAGCCCTGCACCACCATGGAGAGGCCGCCGGCGGCAAGCACGCCGATGAAGGCGACCGGCGAATTGCGCCAGACCATCGGGATATCGATGCTGACCTTGGCGGGCGCGGGCGGCGTCGGCAGCCGCGTCAGCCCGATCGGCAGGAGCGCAAGGGCGGTGAAGAAGATGGTCACGAGTGGCGGCAGGTTGCCATCGGCGGGGATCTGCCCGAACAGCCAGGCGCCGGTGCCAAGGCCGATGACATAGGCCATGTAGAACAGTGCCATCGCCTTGCCGCGCCAGTGGTTCGCGCTTGCGTGGTTGAGCCAGCTCTGGGCGATAATGAAATTGGTGTTGCCGGATGCACCGTAGAGACCACGGGCCAGCACCCAGACAAGTGGATGCATGCCGAGCGCGATTGCCAGGGCCGAGAGGATGACGAGCGCCATCGAGCAGGAGAAGGCGCGCGCATGGCCGACGCGGCGGATCATCGGCCCGGCGATGACGCAGCCGACCAAGCCGCCGAAGGCGATCATCGTCACCGCTGCCCCCGGCACCCAGTCCGGCGCGTCGGAACGCGTCAGCGCGAAGGGCACATAGGCGAGCATCATGCCGTTGCCGATCGCCACGGCCGTCATCGAGGCAACAATGCTGGCGATCGAGGTCAGCGAGGAGGGCTGTTTGGTCATGTGCAACCTGTGAATGGGATCCGCGCAGGGCAAAGCGCGTGAGAACTATCTAAAGTATTGAAGCGTAAGCATTTCTCGATTTCGTCGGTTCGGCCGACACCATAGCCGAAAGACTGGTGTCGCGCTGTCGCCAAAGCGGCATCGCATGCCCATATTTTCAGTTCCAGCAGACTTGACTCCATTATATGAGAAATGCAATCTCAAATAATGGAAAACCCAACCGACCCTCTTGAACACGCGATCGGCGAGCGCGTCCGGGCGTTACGCCTCAAGCAGGCGCTGACACTCGATGAACTTGCCTTAAGCTCCGGCGTCAGTCGGGCGATGATCTCGCGCATCGAGCGCGGCGAGGCGAGCCCGACGGCGCAGCTTCTGGCGAGGCTGTGCAGCGCGCTCTCGACCACGCTTTCGGCGCTTTTTGCCTTCGAGGCGAGGGTGGCGTCGCCGGTTGCAAGGCGTGCCGACCAGCGCCTCTGGCGCGATCCGGAATCCGGCTATCTGCGCCGCTCCGTCTCGCCGGATGGTCTTGGCTCCCCCGTCGATATCGTCGAGGTCGAGTTTCCGCCGGGTGCGCGCGTCGTCTTCGAGCGGCAACCGTCCGACCGGGGCATCACCCAGCATCTCTGGCTGTTTTCCGGGCGACTGGAACTCACGACCGAATCCGGCTCCCATTCGCTCGAAGCCGGCGACTGTCTGTTCATGGGCCTGGAGGCGGGCCACATCTTTCACAATCCGCACGATGAGCCGGCACGCTACGCCGTCGTCCTCTGCCGCACCAAGGCTTGACCATGTCCGATCTTCGTATCCGCCTGCTTGATGAAAATGGAGCTGTGACCGCCATCCCGGCGCTTTCGGATGTGCTGTCCGATTGCGTGGAAGGTGGCGCGTCGGTCGGTTTCATGCAGCCATACCCGCCGGAAAGTGCGCGTGGCTACTGGCAGGGAGTTGCCGGAGCGGTCGCGGTCGGCGACACGCTGCTGATGGTGGCGGAGGAGGCGGGCCGCATCCTCGGCACGGTGCAGGTGGGCGTCGCGCAGATGCCGAACCAGCCGCACCGCGGCGACCTGAAGAAGCTGCTTGTGCACCGCGACGCCCGCGGCAAGGGCGTTGCCCGGCGGCTGATGGAAGCGGTCGAGCGCGAAGCGGCCGCCCGCGGCAAGACCCTGCTGGTGCTCGACACCGCCACCGGCAGCGAGGCCGAGGCGATCTATCCCCGTCTCGGCTGGGAACGCGTCGGCGTCATCCCCGACTATGCCATGTGGCCGGAAGGCGGCCTGTGCGCCACCACGTTCTTTTACAAACGGATCGCTGCTTAGGGGTGACCGCAGCACGGTGGCCGGCTGCCTCAGTCGTCTCCCTTACCCCAATTGCCCCCCCCATCGGGTTTAACCCGAGGACTCACCCTCTCCCGGCAGGCCGGAGACGTGTACGATGCGTCGGCTGACCACTTCACGTACGCCTGATTGGAGAGACCGCGAGCGTGCGACGTATGGGGAGCGGGTGCCGCGCGTCTCCTTCGCCCCGCTTGCGGGGAGAAGGTGGCCGGCAGGCCGGATGAGGGGCGAGCCCTCACCGGGCGGATGAGGGGCAGGTTGCCAAGCCTGAAACCGCGGGTAGGGTACCAGCACCCTTCCGTTGCCTCTTCAGGATACGTTCATGCACATCTTCTACTCCGAGGACCACAAGCTCCGTGACGCCAAGACCGAGCTGTTCGGTGGCGAGCTCGTTGCGCCCTTCGAGGCGCCGTTCCGGGCCGAGTGGATCCTTGCGGCGGTGAAGGAAGCGGGGTTTCGCGATGTCGTTGCCCCCGACCACCATGGCCTCGACGTCGCCCTCAAACTGCATTCGCCTGACTATCTCGACTTTCTCGAAACCGCCTGGTCGCGCTGGGTCGCCGACGGCTATCGCGGCGAAGCGATCGCCACCTGCTTTCCGGCGAGGCGCATGCGCCAGCATCCGCCCCGCGATATCGATGGCGCGCTCGGCTACTATTCTTTTGCGGCGGAAACGGCGATCACCGAGGGTACCTATGCCGCGGCGCGGGCGGCGATGGACTGCGCACTTTCTGCCGCCGACCATATCCATGCCGGAAACCGTGCGGCGTTCGCACTCTGCCGTCCGCCCGGCCATCATGCGGCTATCGACCTTTATGGCGGCTATTCCTTCATCAACAATGCCGCCTGCGCCGCCCAGCGCCTGAGGGATCAGGGTGCCGCCAAGGTGGCGGTGCTCGACGTCGACTTCCATCACGGCAACGGCACCCAGGACATCTTCTACGAGCGCAACGACGTCTATTTCGCATCGCTGCATGGCGATCCCGTTGACGCCTTCCCCTATTTCCTCGGCTTTGCCGACGAGGAGGGGGCCGGCGAGGGGCTGGGCACGACGAAAAACTACCCGCTGCCGCGCCGCACCGGTTACGACGTGTGGTCGGCCGCCATGGCCGACGCGCTTGCCCGTATTGCGGCCTTCGGCGCGGAGGCCATGGTCGTGTCGCTCGGCGTCGACACCTTCGAGCGCGATCCGATCTCGTTCTTCCGGCTGACATCCGACGATTACATCCGCATGGGCGCGGCGTTGAAGCGCACGGGCTTGCCGGTGGTCGTCTGCATGGAGGGCGGTTACGGCGTGCCGGAGATAGGGCTCAATGTCGCCAATGTGCTGAAGGGACTTTCCGGCTGACGGCGCCGGCGCGAGTAAAAGCGCGATCACCGCTATTGACCTCAACTTTACTTGAGGTCGTACGACTGCTCCTGTTCAAAAGAGACGAAGAGGAAAGAGCAATGAGCAGCCAATCGAAGCCGGCCGTCGTGGCGCCGCTTTACCGTATCAATAAGTACACCGTGCCGCTGGAAGCACGCCAGCAGTTCGTCGAACTCGTCGACAAGACGCTCGCAGTCATCCGCAAGCAGGACGGCTATGTGAAGGACCTGTTTCTGGAGCAGCACGCCGGCCCCGGCCAGTTCGACTTCATCACCCTGATCGAGTTTGCGAGCGCCGACGTCGCGCCGAAGGTCGCGGCCGCCCTCGTCGAGTTCGACCGCCAGCTCGGCCTTAACCGCGAGGCGCTGATGAAGACACTCGGCATCCGCACCGACTTTGCCAGCTACCGGGCTTTCGGCGGTCTGGCTGCCTAGAGCAATTCCAGGAAACGTGTACAGCGGTTTCGGTCCGGAATTGCGTGCCACAGATGGTCAGAACGAAAAGGCCCGGCAGTTGGCCGGGCCGATCCACACGCCTGATGAGGTGTCAGGAGACGAAGAACGACGACAGGCCCTGACCGGCGGCAAAGGCCATATAGGCAAGCACGGTGAAGTAGACCGTGGTCGCGATCAGGAAGAGATAGCCCCCGGCCACCATCAGTCCGTCGCGCTGAATGATACCGAGCGAGAGTAAGAGGATCGCGATCCCCGGCAGCGTGTTCGACAGCGGGATCAGGCCGAGCGGGAACATCAGGAGAATGCCGCCGGCCATGATCATCAGGCCGTTGAATCGGTTCATCAGCGCGCCCTTCGTCAGGAAGCCGAGACGCGGACGGACGTAACGATCCAGCTTGGAAACGAGATTCGCGCCTTTCTGCAGCGTCGGCACCAGCTTCTCGGTTTCGATCCGGCGATCGAGAATGCGCTGCGGCATCCACGGCAGGCGATTGAGCGTGACCGATACGGAAATCAGGATGATCGCTGCGCCGAAGACGGTGCTGACGCCCGGGATCGACACCGGCAGCAGAAACGGCAGCGTCAGCAGGGCGCACAGCAGCAGGAAGCCCTGTTCGCCGATTTCCGTCATCAGCTCGCGTAGCGTGATCGTCTCGCCGCGGATCGAGGCAATCATGCCGTTGAGCGTGTCGCTGAGACTGCGTTGCGTGTCGCCGAACTCGATTGCCATTGGAGCTTGCCTCTCTTTTCTTTGGTGCCCGTCCTATCAAGAGCGTGTGAAGGATCGGTTTATGTGTGCCCTGATGGCCACGCCAGCCGCTGGCGAAGCTGGATTTGCCGGTAAACCTTGGCGTGAATGGGACGCCTCTTCATCTTCCTGCCGCAATCGCTAGTATGAAGCAACTTCGAGCACCAATGGGGACAACTGATTCCATGATCAAGAAATGCGCCATTCTGGCTGTCGCGGCCATCTATCTTTCGGGATGCACCACCACCGATCCCTATACGGGCGAGCAGAAGATGTCGAACACGGCCGGTGGCGCGCTGATCGGCGCAGGCCTCGGCGCGGCGACCGGTCTGCTGGTTGGCGGCAGTGCCGCAGGACGGCGTGACTCCGCACTCGTCGGCGCCGCGATTGGCGGTCTCGGCGGCGGCCTGATCGGCAACTACATGGACAACCAGGAAGCCGAACTGCGCGCCCAGTTGCAGGGCACCGGCGTATCGGTCACCCGCGCCGGCGACCGCATCATCCTCAACATGCCGTCCAACATCACGTTCGCGACCGACCGCGACCAGGTGATCCCGGCTTTCTACGACACGCTGAACTCGGTGGCGATCGTGCTGCGCAAGTTCAACAAGACGATGATCGACGTCGATGGCCACACCGACGCGACCGGCAGCGCCTCCTACAACCAGGGCCTCTCCGAGCGCCGCGCCGCTTCGGTCGCCAACTACCTGGCGGGCCAGGGCGTCGACCAGCGCCGCATGTCGGCCATGGGCTACGGCAAGGAGCGTCCGATCGCCTCCAACGGAAGCGAAGCCGGCCGCGCGCAGAACCGCCGCGTCGAAATCTCGATCGCGCCGATCAAGGCCTGATCGGCCGAAAGCGACCGCTTGCAATCGAAGGGGCTGCGCCGCAAGGCGCGGCCCTTTTCATGCCTTGCCGGGCTAGAAACGGTAGCGCAACAGGCGGCCCATCCGGCGCAGCATCGGCAGGGCGCTGACGACATGCGCCGCTATCCGCGCCATCGGCGACAGGCGTGCGACCTGGCCTGAATCATACTCGCTGATCTCGTCGAGCAACGTCAGCCCGGGCACGTCGCGTTCCAGCGTTTGCGCGTTTTCCAGCCCCCAGCGAAGCTCCGCCCCCGTTGCCCGCAGCGATGGGCTCAGCCGCAAAAGCTCGATACCGAGATGGCTGTAGGCGTCAAAGACGATTTCCCCGCCGGCAAGGCAGGAGGTCAGCCGTCGCAAGACGTCGCGGACCTCGTGTTCTGAGAGATAGGGAAACACGCCCTCGGCGACGACGATCGCCGGGCGGTCCGCCGGAACGAGGTCGATCCACTCGCGCTCCGTTATCGAGGAGGCGATCGTCGTGCAGCCGGCGCGCGCCGGGAAAAGCTGTCGCCGCAAGGCGATCACATCGGGAAAGTCGACATCGAACCAGCCGACGGACGCGGGCGGATCGAGCCGCAATATACGTGTGTCGAGACCGCAGCCGAGGTTGAGCACGATTGCGTCCGGGTGGCGCCCGATAAAGGCGCGCGCCCAGCGGTCGAGCATATGGGCGCGCACGGCAATGCCGATGGTCATGTCGTGGCCGGCATCGGGCGGTTTCGGCCTGCCGGCGAGCCGCCGCATGAGATCGGCGGCAAAGTGATCGTTGAGCAGGGAATCCGGGAACGCGCTCTCTGCGGCTTTGGCCTGGAGCGTGACCAGCAAGGTCTCCCGTACGCCGTGAAGGCCGATCTCCTCGGCTTCCATCCTCTCCTCCCAAGGGCGTGATGCACCCCGCCGCACAGCTTGCATTTTGCAGGCCCTCCACCCCGGGGAAGGCCCGCAAAGGCGCCTATTTCGCCGTTCGGCGCGCCCGCCAGACACGTCCGGCTGTCAGAACGGCCAGCGCCGGCATCAGCGCAAACAGCCAGAAGAGCCAGCGTGTCGCCATCGCCACGCCTTCCGTCGACGGCGTTTCGATGCCGGCGAGATTGGCGGTAAGCCCGGCCAGCGCCGCGCCGAGTGCTGCGGCGAAGAGCTGGACCGTGGTAATCGAGCTCGACGCCTTCTCCGCTTCGCCTTCCGGCGCAAATTCATAGACGGCCGTCACGATGTGCGGCCAGGCAAAGCCCATGCCGAAGCCGACCGCCATGATGCCGAGGCTGAGCGGCGCGGCGATCACCATGAATTCCGATCCTGCCATCGGCATGAACAGCGCAATCAGTGCCAGGCCGACAAAGCCGAAGGCCGGGCCGGCAAAGATCGTCTGCTTTGCCCTTTCCCCATGCCAGTGGGCGCTTGTCATCGACCCGGCGGTCCAGCCGATCGACATCAGCGCCGCAATGTAGCCGGCTACCAGCGGCGACAATCCGTGCAGCTCCTGCAGGAGGTACGGCACATAGATTTCCGGCTGCAGGCCGACCATCAGCAGGGTGATCGTAGCATAAAGGGCTGCCAGCGGGGAGGTCGGGGTGAAACTGCCGGAGGGGAGCAGCTTGCCGGTTGCCCGCTTCTCGACGACGAGCAGCGCCAGGAACATGAATATCGCCGCGCCGACGCAGCCTACCTGCGCCGCCGCCGTGGTCAGCGTGCTGGCGATGGAAAGCGCAAGCACGATGGCGACGAGCAGCGTCAGTTGCACCAAGGGAAGCGGCGTGCGTGCGCCTTCGCCGGCAGCCTTGCGCGGCAAAGTCGAGAAGGCGAGGGTCGCCAGCAGCGCCGTCAGCGGCAAGAGCGACCAGAAGGCGACTCGCCAGGTGGAAAACTCCGCGAACATACCGCCGATCGCCGGACCGACCAGCGTCGCCGTACCCCAGGTGGCCGAAATCAGGCCGATGGCGCGGGTCCAGAGCTCTGGCCGGAAGACCTCACGGATCACGCCATAGGCAAGCGCATAGAGCAGCCCGCCGCCGAAACCCTGGATCGCGCGGCCGGCGAGCAGCATCGCCATCGAGGGGGCCGCAGCGCAGAGGAGTGTGCCCAGCCCGAAGACCAGCGCACCGATCGCATAAGCGCCGCCGGCGCCGACGGCACCAAGCAGCCGGGCCGACAGGGCCGCGCCGAGGATCGAGGCGGCGACGAAGACGGTCGTGCTCCAGGCGTAATATTCGAGCCCGCCGATCTCGCGCACGATCGACGGCATGATCGTCGTCACGACGTAGATGTTGAGCGCGTGCAGCGCGACGCCGCCGCTGAGCACCAGCGAATGCACGGCGTTCCCGCCGGTCAAAAGCGCGCGCCAGCCGGTTTCCTGGTGGGCTGCGGATGTTTTTTCGAGCATGTCAGTACCTCATGCAGCGGTATTGCCGAAAACGTGCGACCGGCCTGGCCGGTGGGGAGGATCACGTTTGCAAGGGCGATGCCGCCAGTATCAGTGGAGCGCAGCCTCGCCGAAATGCGTGAGCTTGTCCGGGTTGCGCATGATGAAGATGTCGTTGACGTTTCCGTCGCCGTCATAGCCGAAGGCGACGGTTGCCGCGATCTCGTTTTTCGCTTCGTCCCGAAGCACGATGCCGCGGCCGCCATTGATGTCGCCGATTTCCCAGACGTAATGCGACCAGTATTCGGTAAGCCGATCGATGATGAAGGCGAGCACCGTCTCCTTGCCCGAGAGCACTCCGAGCACGGTCGCCACCTTGCCGCCGCCGTCGGCTGTCAGCTTCACATCGGCCGAAAGCAGGGCCGAGAGGCTAGCGACATTGCCGCCGTGGATTGCCTGGTGGAAGGCCGAAAGCAGTTCGTCCTGTCGCTCACGCGGCGTCTGGTGCCGGGCTTTTTCGAGCCCGATATTGGTCTTGGCGCGCGACACCAGCTTGCGGGCGGCGGTTTCCTGCATGTCGAGCGTTTCGGCCACTTCCTCATAGGGCTGGCCGAAGATCTCGTGCAGCAGATAGGCGGCGCGCTCCTTCGGTGTGAGCCGTTCGAGCATCAGCAGGAAGGCCGTCGTCAGTGAGGATGTCAGCGCAAGCTTCTCCTCGGCATTGTCATCGCTCGCCGTATGGATCGGCTCCGGTAGCCATGCGCCGACATAATCGATGCGCTTGCGGTGCGCCGCCTTCAGGAGGTCGAGGCAGCGCCGCGTGCAGGCGGTCGTCAGCCACGCCGCCGGCGTTTCGATCGTTGTCCGGTCGACCTCCTGCCATTTCAGGAACGTATCCTGCACCGCATCTTCCGCATCGGCACGCGAGCCGAGGATGCGGTAGGCAAGGCCGAGAAGGCGCGGGCGCGCCTCCTCGAAGATCTGCATGTGCTGCCGGTCGTTCATGTCAGTGCCTCGAGATCTGGATGCGGTTCCAAAGGTTGATCATCGCCACCGTCGCGGTGATGACGCTGATCTCCTTTTCGCTGAAATGCTGGCGCAGCTCGGCGCGAAGCGGCGCAAAGTCGGTGCGCGGCTCGAGTTCGGTCAGAGCTTCGGTCCAGGCAAGCGCTGCCTTCTCGCGCGGCGTGAAATCATTGACCTGGTCCCAGACGATGATGCGGTCGAGCCGCTCGTTGCTCTCGCCCTCGGTGCGGGATTCCTTGGTGTGCATCTTCACGCAGAAGCCGCAGCGGTTGATCTGTGAGGCGCGCAGCTGCACGAGATTGTGGATCGTGCGGTCGAGCCCGTGCAGGTCCATGGTCTTGTGCACGTCGGCGAGCGCGCCGAGCACGTCGGAGATTTCCTGTTCGTAGCGGACGGCCTTGGTATCGGTCATGGTCTCAACTCCATCGTTGTCGTGTTGCTTATGACCAATTGACGATCGACGCCGGACAGCTGTGACGCGGGCACGATGATTTTTCTCGCAGGATGCGAAGAAAAATGCATGAGCTGATTATTTTGAAGAAGTTTCAATAATTTGGAGAGTCGCGATTTCTCGCCGTGCATCAGGCTTTCGGTGGATAGCTGTGCTCGCCGCCGCGAAAATCCGTGACGGTGTAGCAGCCGCCGCCCTCGTCCGCGATCGAGGCAGCGCTGATCACCGCCTTGCCGTGCCCGCCGGGAATGTCGAGGATATAGGTCGGCTGGCAGAGGCCGGAGACGCGGCCGCGCAGGGCGGCAACCAGCGCCTGGCCTTCCTCGATCGTCAGGCGAAAATGGCTGGTGCCGGGGGCGAGATCCGGGTGGTGCAGGTAGTAGGGCTTGATCCGCGTTTCGACGAAGGCGCGCATCAGGCTGGCAAGCACCTCGGCATCGTCGTTGACGCCCCTCAAGAGCACCGATTGGCTGATCATGACGATGCCGGCATCGATCAGGCGGGCAGAGGCGGCACGCGCCTCGTCCGTCAGCTCGCGCGGGTGGTTGGCATGCAGCGCCACATAGGTCGCCTTGCCGCTGGCTTTGAGTGCAGCGATCAGGTCGGCGTCGATGCGTGCCGGCTCGACCACGGGCACGCGGGTGTGGAAGCGGACGACCTTTACATGCGGGATCGGCTTCAGCCGTTCCATGAGTTCGGCGAGCCGCCGCGGGGACAGTACCAGCGGATCGCCGCCGGTGAGGATCACCTCCCAGATTTCCTCGTGGCTTGCGATATAGGCGATCGCGGCATCGAGTTCGGCTGGCGTCAGCGTGCCGAGCCCTTGGGGCCCGACCATTTCGCGGCGGAAGCAGAAGCGGCAATAGACCGGGCAGACATGCACGGCCTTCAGGAGCACCCGGTCGGGATAACGGTGGACGATGCCGGTCACGGGACTGTGCGGCTTGTCGCCGATCGGGTCCTCGCGCTCTTCGGGTAGCAGGGTCAACTCGGCGGCATCCGGCACGAACTGCCGTGCAATCGGGTCATTGGGGTCGTTGGGATCGATGAGACCGGCGATGACGGGGCTGATCGCAACGGCATAACGCTCGGCAACGGCGGCAACCGCCGCCTCCTTGGCGCTGTCGATGAGGCCTGTTTCGACCAGTTCGCGTGCGGTCTTGATCGGGCGGTGCGCGTTCACGCTCGTGTCTCCGCCACTGGCGCCCAGAGCACCTGGTCGATGCGTGAGGCTCCGGTTGCGAGCATCACCAGCCGGTCGAAGCCGAGCGCGATGCCGCTTGCCTCGGGCATGATCGCGAGCGCTGCAAGAAAATCCTCGTCGAGCGGATAGGTCTCGCCGTAAACGCGGGCCTTCTCCGCCATCTCCATTTCGAATCGACGCCGTTGTTCCGGCGCATCCGTCAGCTCGCCGAAGGCATTGGCAAGCTCAACGCCGCAGGCATAGAGCTCGAAACGTTCGGCAACGCGAGGGTCGCGTGCGGCAGGACGCGCCAGTGCCGCCTCGGCGGTTGGATATTCGTCGAGGATCGTTGCGCGGCCGAAGCCGAGGTGCGGCTCGACCTTTTCGACAAGCACCCGGCTGAAAAGATCGGCCCAGGTGTCGTCATGGGCGACCCGAAGGCCGGCTGCCGCCATCGTGGCAGCCAGATGGTCGCGGTCGGTCTCGCCATTGGCGGCGATCGAGGCCAGCAGGTCGATGCCGGCAAAGCGCTCGAAGGCGTCCGCCACGCTGAGGCGCTCCGGAGCGGCGAAGGGATCGCAGGCCTGCCCCTGGAAAATAAACTGCTTGGTGCCGGTGGTTTCCGCCGCAAGCGCCAGGATCTCGGCGCAGTCGCGCATCAACGCCTCGTAGCTTTCGCCGGCGCGGTACCATTCGAGCATGGTGAACTCGGGGTGATGAAGCGGCCCGCGCTCGCGATTGCGGTAGACATGGGCAAAGCAGGCGATGCGCTCTTCGCCGCCGGCCAGCAGCTTCTTGCAGGCAAATTCCGGCGAGGTGTGCAGATAGAGCGGATGGTCGGTTCCGTCGTGGTTGAGCGCCTCGGTCGCGAAGGCATGCAGGTGCGCCTCGTTGCCGGGCGAGACCTGCAGGGTCGCGGTGTCGACCTCGATGAAGTCGCGTGTCTCGAAGAACCGGCGCAATACCGATTGGATCCGGTTGCGGCCGAGAAGAAACGGGCGCCGGTCGGCATGGACATCGGGTGTCCACCAGGGTGAGGCATGCGACATGATCGGTTCAGTCCAGGCTTTCTTCGTGCAGATACCGGCTCAGGCTGGCTATTTGCGCGAAATTAGGGTAGTGGCGGCGCGAAATCCTTCTTTCCGCGTCCTTCAGGGCCCGTGTTTCCGGCCCGCGGTGTCGCGCATACCTCTGTTACAAGGAAGACTAATGGTCAAGGTCATCGCTTCATCTGTCCGTAAGGGCAACGTTCTCGACGTCGACGGCAAGCTCTATGTCGTGCTTACCGCCCAGAACTTCCACCCGGGCAAGGGCACGCCGGTCACCCAGGTCGACATGCGCCGCATTTCCGACGGCGTGAAGGTCTCCGAACGCTACCGCACGACCGAACAGGTCGAGCGCGCCTTCGTCGAAGACCGCGAGCACACCTTCCTCTATGAAGATGCCGAAGGCTTCCACTTCATGAACCCGGAAAGCTATGACCAGCTGGTCATGACCACCGAGGACATCGGCGATCTCAAGGCCTACCTGCAGGAAGGCATGGCCGTCATTCTTTCGATCCACGAAGGCCTGGCGATCGCCATCGACCTGCCGCGCCACGTGACGCTCGAAATCACCGAGACCGAGCCGGTCGTCAAGGGCCAGACGGCTTCGTCGTCCTACAAGCCGGCCATTCTGTCGAACGGCGTCCGCACGCTGGTTCCGCCGCATATCCAGGCCGGCACCCGCGTCATCATCGCGACGGAAGACGGCTCCTACGTCGAGCGCGCCAAGGACTGAGGCATCGACCAGGTCAGTTTGGACGGGGACGGCAGCGAAGGTTGCCGTCCCCGTTTTCGTTTCGGGCAGACCGCATGAGCAACCAGAAATTTAAGGGGCGCATTTCGAAAAACGGGTGCTAGGATGCGGCGCCGATACGACGTGTCACGAGAGGGCCTGCATGTTCCCATTGTCGCATATGATGAAGTCGTTCATTCGCAAGGGTCGCCTGACGGTGATCGATGCCGATGGCAAGAGGCACGTTTATTCCGGGACGCCAGGACCGGAAGTGACGATGCGTCTCACCGACAAGAAGCTTTATCGCAGCCTCGTCTTCAATGCCGAACTGGCCGCCGGCGAAGCCTATATGGACGGCACCATGCGCTTCGAGGAGGGCTCCACCCTCCGCGATTTCCTGACGCTGTTTTCGATCAACCGCCTGTCGCTCGGCTCCTACCCGATCCAGAAGTTGCTGCGCGCGGTAAAAATGCGTTTCCGCAAGCGTCAGCAGGCCAACCCCAAGGGCAAGGCCCAGCAGAACGTCGCGCATCACTACGATCTCGGCAACGAGTTCTACAAGCTGTTCCTCGACGAGAACATGCTCTACTCCTGCGCCTACTTCCGCGAGCCCAACGAGACGCTCGAGACGGCGCAGCGCAACAAGCTGAGGTTGCTTGCCTCCAAGCTTTGCCTGGAGCCCGGCATGAAGGTGCTGGATATTGGCTGCGGCTGGGGCGATCTCGCGATGTACTTGGCGCAGCTGGCGGATGTTCAGGTGCTCGGCGTCACGCTTTCCAAGGAGCAGCAGGCGCTTGCCACCGAACGGGCGCGCAAGGCGGGCCTGTCGGACCGGGTGCGTTTCGAGCTCAAGGACTATCGCGATGTGCAGGGGCCGTTCGACCGCATCGTCTCGGTCGGGATGTTCGAACATGTCGGCGTCCATCACTATGACGAGTTCTTCAAGAAGCTGAACGCGCTGATGCCGGACGACGGCCTGGCGGTGCTGCATTCGATCGGCCACATGAGCCCGCCCGGCATGGCGAGCTCGTGGCTTCGCAAGTACATCTTCCCGGGCGCCTATTCGCCGGCACTGTCGGAGGTCTTCGAGGTCGTCGAGCGCAACAGCCTCTGGGTCAGCGATCTCGAATTCCTGCGGGTGCACTACGCGACGACGCTTGCCCATTGGGGCGCGCGCTTCGACGCGAACCGCGACAAGGTGATCGCGCTATACGACGAGCGCTTTGCCCGCATGTGGGAGTTCTATCTGATCAGTGCCGAGATGATGTTCCGCACCGGCAGCCAGCTTGTCTTCCACATGCAGCTGTCGCGCTCGCGTGATGCGGCGCCGATCGTTCGCGATTACATCACCGACCGCCAGCGCGATTACATGGCCCGCGAACAGGCGCTCGCTCTCAACCTTTGAACGGGTGTTCTCCGTCACCTTGCCAGAGTAATCGCTTGTAGTCGAAGCCGAACTCCAGCGTCGGCTTGACGATCGCGAAGAACGGCGAGAGGTCGAAATCCCTGGGCGTGTAGAGCGAATGATGGCGGATATGCAGGATCTCCTCGCGTGAATAGGTCGAGGTCGCGGACGCCCGTCCGGGCGCGCGGGTAACCTCGGGCAGGATCGGATAGCGGATCTGCTCGAAGGCGGCCGCAATCAGCGTCGAGCAGATCGCGCGCGTCGGGTCGCCGGAACCGAAGGCAAGCAGGCGCCGCCGCCAGCGCACCGGAACCGGCGGCGTCGGCATGAAATAGCGCAGCATGTCCAAAATGTTCTTCAGGTCGTATTTCATCCCGAGCCTCGAGATCATGAAGCCGACGAGTGCTGTGCGATCATCCGGCGTCAGCGCGATAGGCCGGCAGATGCGGGTGTTGAACGAGGCGTATTTCTTCAACGGCACGGCAACGCAGCCCTCGCCGATGTTTACCTCGATCAGTTGCGGCCGCTCGATGACGGGTAGTGTCGCCTGATCGAGCGTCAGCGGCATCTGGTCACCGGCAAAGAAGGCGGCATGCGACCAGGTCGATTGCGTCAGATACTTGATCGCTGCCGAAACCTTCTGGTTGCCTTCGATCAGGAGAATGTCGCCCGGGCGCAGCGTGCGCGCCAGCGTTTCCTGATCGGATGGCGTGTAGGGCTCGTAGCCCGACGTCTGCGCCTGCAGGCGTGCGGCGAGCCTGGCGCCGAGACGATCGAGCAGCGTGTCCTTGCTTTCGGAAAGTGGATAGATGGTCCTCATCGAGGCGATCGCTCCGGGGAGGGGATGGGGATTCGAAACTGGCGGGCATGGTGGCCGAGCCGCGACACTCTGTCGAGTGATTGTTACATGATTGCATAGCTTTGGGCTTGACGGTGCGATCCTGCATTTCTATTTTAGAATTATTCTAAAGAAGGTTTCCTCCCAATGTTTTCCCGTCTCTTCTCCCGTTCCAAACGCCCGTTTTTGTCTCTCAGCGAACAGGAAATCCTGGCGCTCGCCATCTCCTCCGAGGAGGACGACGGGCGCATCTATCTCGCCTATGCCGATGCGCTTCGGGCACAGTATCCCCACTCGGCAAAAGTGTTCGAGGAGATGGCGGAGGAGGAAAGCCACCACAGGCAATGGTTGATCGATCTGCACGTCCAGCGCTTCGGCAACCGCATTCCGCTGATCCGGCGCGAACATGTGCGCGACTTCCCCGAGCGCAAGCCTGACTGGCTGATTGCCGAAATGCCGATCGAAAAGGCGCGCGAGGAGGCCGAAGCGATGGAGGAGGCGGCGCACCGCTTCTATGTCGAGGCCGCCACCAGAACCCAGGATGCCGCCACCCGCAAACTGCTCGGCGATCTCGCGATCGCCGAAAAGTCGCATGAATCGCTCGCCCGTCGGCTTGGCGAAGAGCATACGCCTGAGGACGTGCGCGCCGAGGAGGACCAGACCGCGCGCCGCCAGTTCATCCTCACTTACGTTCAGCCCGGTCTCGCCGGCCTGATGGACGGCTCGGTCTCGACGCTGGCCCCGATCTTCGCCGCTGCCTTCGCCACCCAGGATACCTGGCAGACCTTCCTTGTCGGTCTCTCGGCCTCCGTCGGCGCTGGCATCTCCATGGGCTTCACCGAAGCCGCCCATGATGACGGCAAGCTTTCCGGTCGCGGCTCACCGATCAAGCGCGGCCTTGCCTCCGGCATCATGACCGCGCTCGGCGGTCTCGGCCATGCGCTGCCCTATCTGATCCCGCATTTCTGGACGGCGACCGCGACTGCAGCGGTAATCGTCTTCGTCGAGCTTTGGGCGATCGCCTTCATCCAGAACCGCTACATGGAAACGCCGTTCCTCAGGGCCGCATTCCAGGTGGTGCTCGGCGGCGGTCTGGTGCTCGCGGCCGGCATCCTGATCGGCAACGCCTGACGGGCGAGCGGGAGATACGAAAAAGGGCCGGTTCGACCGGCCCTTTTTTGAAACTCTTCTGTCGCCTTGAGGTCAGTTGCCGACCGAGCCGACGAGGACTTCCGCGCCGTTCTGGATGGTGACCCAGCGGCCGCTGTGGTTCGACGCCTGGCGCTTCAGGTAGCGGTAGGGCGTGTTGGTCCAGAGCTTGACGCCGTTTTCGAGGTTATCGAGGATGAAGTCGCCCTGCGAGGTGCGAACGGTCAGAACCGCATGGCCTTCGCCGTCAGGCTTGCGCACCACGGTGATCAACAGGTCGCTTGCCGAGAAGCCCCTGCTCATCAGGCGCTTGCGCTTTTCGAGCACGAAGTCTTCGCAGTCGCCGGCGCCGTCCGGATAGGACCAGACTTCGTCCCGGCCGTGCAGTTCCAGGTCGGTCATCGGCGTGATCTCGCGGTTGACCGCCGCGTTCACCTGCCGGATCGTTGCCCAGCCTCGTTCGGTCACGCGCGCAGCGACGGTTCCCTTGGAGCGTACGTTGCACTCGCTCTTGTACTTCTGGCAGAATTCGTAGTGGCCGATCGGCTGCGAGGTCGCGGAGCCGGTCTGCATCCAGGGAGGCGATCCCGCCTGCGCGGGGATTGCCGTGTTTGCTGAAATGAAAAGTGCGCAGAACGCCGCGATACTTCCCTTAACCCCAGTCCAAGACGCCATACAAGTCCCCTGCGGCGCGGTATGCCGGACGCTCTTTGTCCGGACGCATTCGCGCAATCCTGAGTTGAAGGCAGCTTGTTTAGGTTCGTCCCCGGCGCTGCTCTAATCGTTAATAAAGAGTTAATAACGTCGGGGCTGCGGAGTCAATCTCCGGAATCGGGGCATCGGACTTTATGGTTAAAACCGGAACCGGGCGCACGCGAACGGTTGCGCCGCAGGGGATCTGCGGCACGGGACGGGTTTTGTCCTTGGGATTCGGTCGAAAAGGGAGGGCTATTCCGGCATGGGCTCAGGCGAGCATCGTGCCGATCGCCTGTTTCATTTTAGCAATGTCTTCTTCACGCGAGAGGCGATGGTCGCCGTCGCGAATGAGCGTCATGACGACGTCGTCGGCGGGTAGGTGCTCCATCAGCCGCAGGGCGTGGGAGTAGGGGACATCGGGGTCGCGCATGCCCTGCAGGATGTGCACCGGGCAGCCGGTGGAGATCGTGCCGTCGAGCACCCGGTTGGCCCGGCCGTCCTCGATGAGCGCGCGGGTAAAGATGTTCGGCTCGGGGCTGTATTCGGAAGGCTCCTCGAAATAGCCGCGTTCTAAAAGCGAGGCCCGCTCGGCCTCCGTCAGGTTGGGCTCGATCAGTTCGGCGGTAAAGTCGGGTGCCGGCGCGATCAGGACGAGACCGGCGAGCCGGTTTCCGTCGCCCCGGCGCCTGAGCTCCTGGATGACCCGCAAGGCAATCCAGCCGCCCATCGACGAACCGATCAGCACCACGCGCCCCGGTGCCGCCTGATCGATGACGGCGAGGCTTTCTTCCAGCCAGCGCGAGATCGTGCCGTCGGTGAAGGCGCCGCCGGAGGAGCCATGGCCGGAATAATCGAAGCGCACGCAGCTAGCCCCCCGTTCCATGGCATAGCGCTCGACTTCGACCGCCTTGGTGCCGGTCATGTCCGAGCGGTAGCCGCCGAGCCAGACCAGCGTCGGCTGTCCATCCGTCGGCTTGTCGGCGTGCCGCACGCGCATCGCGATCTTGCGCGCGGCCTCCGCTGCGCCGACCTCGATGAAGCTGATTTCCGTCTCTGCTGGCGTATTCTGCATGCAAATTCTCTCCAAGGGCCCGTTTCGCTGGCGATTTTCTTTCTAAAACAGATTCGTCTTGCTATCGACAGGTGGTGATTTTCCTTGCAAGCCGTGCTATTGACTCTCCCGTCGCAATTCACACATTGCCGTCGGTGACAGATTCAGGCGCTTCGTTTGGGATCGCGCCGGCGAACGAATTAAACAACATTTTTCGAAATAGCTCGAGGAGAGTACGACCATTCGCAGACCGTTCAAAGCGGACGCCCCCGTCAAGGAGGGGCCGCGCTCAAACAAGGAAATCCGGGTGCCCCGGGTTCAGCTTATCGACGCCGAAGGCCAGAACATCGGCGCCGTCCCGATCGACCAGGCGCTCCGTATGGCGGAGGAAGCCGGTCTTGATCTGGTGGAAATCGCGCCGAACTCCGAACCGCCGGTGTGCAAGATCCTCGATCTTGGCAAGCTGAAGTTCGCCAACCAGAAGAAGGCGGCCGAAGCGCGCAAGAAACAGAAGATCGTCGAAATCAAAGAAATCAAGATGCGTCCCAACATCGACACGCACGATTATGACGTGAAGATGCGGGCGATGAACCGGTTCTTCGAGGACGGCGACAAGGTCAAGGTCACGCTGAAGTTCCGCGGTCGCGAAATGGCCCACCAGGAACTCGGCATGAAGCTTCTGCTGCAGGTCAAGGACGACACCCAGGCGATTGCCAAGGTGGAAGCCGAGCCGAAGCTCGAAGGCCGCCAGATGATGATGGTTCTCGCGCCGCGCTAAGCGCGTGCCGCCCATCCGTCGAGATTACGAAAGCCGCCTCCGGGCGGCTTTTTTCGTTTGCGGGATCCTTCGGGCTTTGCTGACAGAATGCTGACAATCGCCCTCAGCGAGCTGTCAGGCGTCCCGTGCCATTCTCTCCGCATCGCATCGGGAGAAGGAGCCGAGATCATGACTTCAGTACTGCGCAAGGCCTTGCTCGTTTCTACGGTCGCCGTCTGCGGCCTCGTTTCGGCGCCGATTGGCGCTTCCCTCGTTGCCACCGGAGCGTCGCATCCCTTCTCGACCATGGCGCTCGCCGACGATGACGATGACGGTGACGATAACGGCGGTCGTGGTGGCGGCAATGACGACCGCGACGACGATCGGGACGACGGTCGTCACAACGATCGAGACGATGACGATGATCGTGGCCCCGGTCATCGCGACGACGATGATGATGACCGCTTCGACGACATCGACGACGACTTCGACGATGCCCGAGATGATCATGAGATTGAACTGCGGGTGACCGACGAAAATCTCCGGGGCCTGCGCAATGGTTCGCTGGTTGCCGTCGACAATCTCGGCCGGGTGCTCGAGGTCGAGGTGGAATACGAACATGGCGTTCGCGTCGTGACGGTCGAGCCGCACGACAGCGATATCCGCCGCAATCCGGGACCGGTCGGCAGCGTCTCCATCCGGCCGGCATTCTGATCAGGTCACAATTTGCCCGGCGCATTCGCCCCACACCATGCGCCGGAGCGATGGTCGGCCGTCACCAGCCCGCCCGGCGGCCCGACCCGGCAAGCGCATGCCCCCTGTGCCCGAAACGGCGCCGGGGGCATGCGCGTCGCTGGCGTTCTCGTCAAGGCTGGCATAGGCTCGCCCCGAACGATGCCCGCGGCGTCGCCGCAGACGAAGCACCTGGCGGATGCTTGCGCAAGCGCATTTGGAAGGACCCGACGCTGAGGAGCAGTTGCGACAGGATGAAGCCATGGCGATGACACGACGAGACCTGATCGCGCTCTTCTGCTGCTCGCTCCTGCTTTCGCTCGCGCCGCAGCCCGGCGGCATGGCGGCTCTCGCCAAGGATGACGACGACGATGATGACGGTGGCTCGCATGGCGGTGGCGGGCACGGCAACGACGATGACGACGATGATGACGAAGACGATGATGATGATGATGACGACGAAGACCTAGGGCCGGATGATGCCGGCGGTATCCGTCGAAGCGATCAGGAGCGGGCGCGCGACGGCGTCGAAAAGGGCGACATCCTGCCGCTGAAGGAGGTTCTCCGGCTGGTCGACGAAGACAGATACGGCCAGGTCATTGCGGTCGATCTCAAGCGATCGGGTGGCAGCGAGATTTACCGGCTCCGCACCCGCGACGAGCAGGGCACGATCCGCAACCTGCGCATCAATGCTCGAACCGGCAAGTTCGTGAACATTTTCGGGTTCTAGAGGAACGACATGCGGATTCTTCTGGCGGAGGACGATCCCAACATCGCGGCCCATGTGGCAAGCCGGCTGGAGGCGGAAGGCTACGGCGTCGATACGCTCACCCATGGCCCGGATGTCTGGGAGCAAGGGGAGAGCGGTAACTACGCCCTGGTCATCCTCGATCTCGGCCTGCCGGGCATGGACGGGCTGTCGATCCTGAAGCGTTGGCGGCAGGCGGGGCTGGAGACGCCGGTTCTGGTTCTGACGGCGCGCGGCTCTTGGATGGAGCGCGTCGACGGTTTCGATGCCGGGGCGGACGACTATCTGCCGAAACCCTTTCGGGCCGAGGAGCTTCTGGCGCGGCTGCGCGCCCTTCTGCGGCGCGCCGGTCCGCGTGTTGCGTCGGTGCGTGCTGCCGGACGCTTCACCCTCGACGAGGCGGGGCGCCGGGTGACCTTCGACGGGCTGCCGCTCGACCTCAGCCCGCTCGAATACCGCATGCTTGCACTGTTCGTGGAGCGCAAGGGGCAGGTTGTCACGCCGCTCGAGCTGGCAAGCCACGTTCAGGGCCGCGACGATGATGCCGCCAAGAACGCAGTGGAAGCGATGATTGCCCGTCTGCGCAAGAAGACGGAGAGCGGTGCGATCGAAACGCGGCGTGGATTTGGCTATGTCCTGCCGGACGGTGGCGCATGATCCGCTCGTTGCGGCTGAGGCTGGCAATCGGCGCATCGGTCGCCATCTGCCTGGTTCTGCTGGTGGTCTGGCTCTCCTTGAGCCGGCTTTTTACCGACTACGTTGCCGGGCGCTACCGCGCCGAAATGGCAACGCTCGTCGATACGGTTGCCGCCCAGGTGCGGGTGCGCAACGGTGAATTGGTGCTGCCGCGCGCGCCGGCCGATCCGCGCCTGAGCCTGCCGGCCGGCGGCCGCTACTGGCAACTCAACCGCGACGGCGGCACTCCTTTGCGTTCGCGCTCCCTGTGGGACACGGTGATCGATGCCGATCGACCGTCGGCGCCGCACCACCTGGGCTTCCTCGAAGCGGAGGGGCCGGACGGCGCGCCGATCCTTGTCTACCGCCAGGCCCTGACGCTTGGCGAAGGCGCGGATGCCAGGCAGTTCGCGGTTACTGCCGGCTTTGCGCGCAGCGAACTCGATGACGCTCTTTCCGCCTTTCACGGCCGTATCCGGCTGATGCTGCTGGCGACGGCCGTCGTGCTTGCCGGCGCCGCATTCCTGCAGGGTGCCCTCGGCCTTCTGCCACTGGTGCGGCTGCGGGAACGAGCCGCCCGCGTCCGGTCGGGCGAGGAGAAGGATTTTGGCCTGGCCGGGCCGCGCGAGGTGCAGCCGCTCGTCAGCGAAATCAATCTACTGCTTGCGGAGCGCGCGACCGCGCTGGCGCAAGCCCGGGCGCGCGCCAGCGACCTCGCCCACGGGCTGAAGACGCCGCTGACGGTGCTGGCGCAACTCGCCGAAGGCCTGCCGAAACACCAGCGCGACATCGCGCTCGAACAGGTCGACCTCGTACGCCAGCGAGCCGACCGCCAGCTTCAGGCGGCCCGCATGGGCGTCGAGCGCATGGCAACGACCTTGCTCGCCGATCTCGGCAACAAGCTGGTCAGCGTCCTGCGTCCCGTGACCGCGGAGCGCGACGTCGTCTGGGAGGTCGACATCGATCCGTCGATTTCACTCGACGTCGACCCGGCCGACCTTGCCGAATGTCTCGGCAATCTGCTCGACAATGCCGCCAAATGGGCGCGGGCACGGATCCGCCTATCGGCCGAGGTGGTCGACGGGCGCGTGCGGATCACGGTCGGTGACGATGGGCCGGGGGTTGCCGAGGGCGACCGCGAGCAGGCGATGCGCCGCGGGGGGCATAGTGCCAATGCAGCGCCGGGCCACGCCTCCGGCAATGGCCTGGGGCTTGCGATCAGCGCCGATATAGCGGAGGCCTATGGCGCGACCATGTCGCTCGGGCAGTCGGCCCTGGGCGGTCTCGAGGTCGCACTGATCTTCGACGTCGGCGGCGGCAGCCGGCGCCCGCGCGATCCGACCTGAGGCGCAATGCGTCGTCGCAAAAAAAAGCGGCATGCGCAGGCGGCGAGGGCACTGGATCGCCGCTTGCAGCCCGCTCTTTCGATTCCCCAGTTGCGCTTTTCGGGATGTGCGGTTATAAGCCCCCGTCCGAACGGTCCGGCAGGGCATGCCGTGGCCGTTCTTAACGCTGGAAATGGACCTCGTCTGTCCGTTTCGATTCTTAAGAACAATGGAGTAGCAAAATGCCCAAGATGAAGACGAAATCGTCTGCCAAGAAGCGGTTCAAGATCACCGCGACCGGCAAGGTTCGTGCAGCAGCTGCTGGCAAGCGCCACGGCATGATCAAGCGTTCCAACAAGTTCATCCGCGACGCACGTGGAACCATGGTTCTCGCGGAGCCTGATGGCAAGAAGGTCATCAAGAACTACCTGCCCAACGGTCTCTAAGACTTTCAGGCATATTGGACACGTTAAGGAGATCATGACATGGCACGTGTAAAACGCGGCGTAACCGCTCACGCCAAGCACAAGAAGACGCTCAAGGCAGCCAAGGGCTTCTATGGCCGTCGCAAGAACACCATCCGCGCCGCCAAGGCAGCGGTTGACCGTTCGAAGCAGTTCGCTTACCGCGACCGCAAGGTCAACAAGCGCAACTTCCGCGCTCTCTGGATCCAGCGTATCAACGCTGCCGTCCGCGAATTCGGCCTGACCTACGGCCGCTTCATCGACGGCCTGAACAAGGCTGGCATCGAAGTTGACCGCAAGGTTCTGTCCGACATGGCTATCCATGAGCCGGCAGCATTCGGCGCCCTCGTCGAAGCTTCCAAGAAGGCGCTCGCCTATCTCAAGGAAGCCGGCACGGCAAACGAGTTTGAAAGCGCTGTTCGTTAAGCCAGCGTTTTCCCAAAATCGTTTTTGAAATTAGTTGGGAAACCCGCGCTGGCAGGGCTGGCGCGGGTTTTTCTTGTTTTACGGGACGAAAGTGTACCACGATCGAAGGGGACCATGCGCGGTCCCGGAGCTTGATGACGACGATATGACGTCTCTGCTGGCAGCGCTTGCAGCCGGCCGGGAGCGCGTTGAGCGCTGCGAGCTCAAGGATCGTATGGTCTGGATCAAGCGCTATCGTCGTCAGGGCCCTCGTCTTTGGCTGCGCACGCAAGCCTTTGTCGCGCGGATTTGTGGCCTTCCGGTGCTGTTGCCGTCCCCGCTTCTCGACATCGAGGGCATGATCGAGCGCGAAGTTCGCCAGATCGCGACCTTCTCCGCGGCCGGTTTCATGACGCCCGAGGTCGTCTACCGTGGGCCGAAGGTGCTGGTTCTCTCCCATCTTGGTCTGCCGGTCAGCAAGCATATGGGGCCGCTGCGCAACAGCGACGCCGCCGCGCACGATCAGCTGCTGGTGCGCTGCGCTGCGGAACTCGGGCGCCTGCACCGCGCAGGTCTCTGCCACGGACGTCCGCATCCGCGCGATTTCATCATCGACAACGGCGAATTCGGCTTCCTTGATTTCGAGGAGGTGCCTGCGAGCGTCATGCCGCTGGCGACCGCCCAGGCGCGCGACCTCTGGCTCCTGTTCCTGCAGGTGGCGAGCCGGGCCGTGCAGCCGGAAACCCCGGCCGCGGCCTTTGCCGCCTGGAGGCGCGCAGCGCCGGCGGAAGCCAGCCGGGCGCTCACCGAAATCATGCCGCTCTTCATCCGCTTCCTGCCGCTGGCGCGCTTCGTCCTGCGCTTCCGCAAGGGCAACGATATCATCCGTTTCATCGCTGCGACGGACTATCTGGCGGGTGCAACGCGATCACATTCCTGAAGACAAGAACCGATATAGAACCGAACCCATTCCCGCATCGAGGCAGGACAGAATGAGCGAACTGGAAACACTGGAACGGACACTCCTGGCGGACATCGACGCCGCCGGCGACGAAGGATCGATCGAGGCGGTGCGCGTCAACGCGCTCGGCAAGAAGGGCTCGATCTCCGAGCTCCTGAAGACGCTCGGCACCATGACGCCGGAAGAGCGCCAGACCCGCGGCGCGCAGATCAACGCGCTGAAGAACACGGTCGCCGAAGCGATCGCCGCCCGCAAGTCGGCGCTGAAGGACCAGGCGATCGCCGAGCGCCTGGCGCGCGAGACTGTCGATATCAGCCTGCCGGTCCGCTCCTCGCCGGCCGAGCGCGGCCGCATCCACCCGATCAGCCAGATCGTCGACGAGATCACCGCGATCTTCGGCGACATGAGCTTCTCGATCGCCGAAGGTCCGGACATCGAGACCGATTACTACAACTTCACGGCGCTGAACTTCCCCGAAGGTCATCCGGCCCGCGAGATGCACGATACGTTCTTCTTCAACCCGGATGAGAACGGCGATCGCAAGGTGCTGCGCACGCACACCTCGCCGGTGCAGATCCGCACGATGGAAGCGCAGAAGCCGCCGATCCGCATCATCATCCCCGGCAAGACCTACCGCCAGGATTCGGACGCGACCCACTCGCCGATGTTCCATCAGGTCGAAGGCCTGGTCATCGACAAGGCGGCCAACGTCGCCAATATGCGCTGGGTGCTGGAAGAATTCTGCAAGGCCTTCTTCGAGGTGGACCAGGTGACGATGCGCTTCCGCCCGTCCTTCTTCCCCTTCACCGAGCCGTCCTTCGAGGTCGACATCCAGTGCGACCGCTCCGGCCCGATCGTGAAGTTCGGCGAAGGCACCGACTGGATGGAGATCCTCGGCTGCGGCATGGTGCACCCGAACGTGCTGCGCTCGGGCGGGCTCGATCCGGACGAGTACCAGGGCTTCGCCTGGGGCATGGGCCTCGATCGCATCGCCATGCTGAAATACGGCATGCCGGACCTGCGCGACTTCTTCAACGCCGACGTTCGCTGGATGACCCATTACGGCTTCCGCCCGCTGGACATGCCGACGCTGTTCGGCGGTCTCTCGGCCTGATCGCGCGTAGATATTTAGGACACAGGTGAAATCATGAAATTCACGCTTTCCTGGCTCAAGGACCACCTTGAAACCGACGCTTCGCTGGAAGACATCTGCGCGCGCCTGACGATGATCGGGCTCGAAGTGGAAGACGTCGACGACAAGGCCGCCTTCAAGCCCTTCGTCATCGCCAAGGTCGTTTCGGCCGAGCAGCATCCGAACGCCGACAAGCTGCGGGTACTGATGGTCGACACCGGCGCCGGCGCTCCGATCCAGGTCGTCTGCGGCGCACCGAATGCGCGCGCCGGCCTTATCGGCGCCTTTGCAGCCCCCGGTACCTATGTTCCCGGCATCGACGTGACGCTCGCCGTCGGCACCATCCGTGGCGTCGAAAGCCGCGGCATGATGTGCTCGGAAAAGGAACTGCAGATCTCCGAGGACCACAACGGCATCATCGACCTTCCGGCCGACGCACCCGTTGGCACCAGCTATGCGGCCTATGCCGGCCTCGACGATCCGATGATTGAGATCAACCTGACGCCGAACCGGCCGGATTGCACCAGCGTCTACGGCATTGCCCGTGACCTCGCCGCTTCCGGCCTCGGCACCTTGAAGGCGCGCAAGGCGCCGGCCTTCAAGGTGGAAGGCGACACGCCTACCAAGCTGACGCTCGATCTCGGCGAAGACAGGCATCTCTGCCCGGGCTTCTCGCTGCGCCTGGTGCGCGGCGTCAAGAACGGCCCGTCGCCGAAGTGGATGCAGCAGCGCCTGCTGGCAATTGGCCTCCGCCCGATCAATGCGCTGGTCGACATCACCAACTACATGACCTTCGACCAGGGCCGGCCGATGCACGTCTTCGACGCCGCCAAGGTCGAGGGCAACCTGACGGTCCGCCGCGCCAAGGACGGCGAGACGGTGCTGGCGCTTGACCAGCGCGAATATAAGCTCGGTCCCAACAACGTGGTCATCGCCGACGAAAAGGCGATCGAGTCGATCGGCGGCGTCATGGGCGGCGAACATTCCGGCTGCGACGAGAACACCACCGACGTCCTGATCGAATCGGCTCTCTGGGACCCGATGAACATCGCCAAGACCGGCCGCACGCTCGGCATCATCACCGATGCGCGCTACCGCTTCGAGCGTGGCGTCGACCCGGAATATATGGTGCCCGGTCTCGAGCGCACCACCGAACTGGTGCTCGAGCTTTGCGGTGGCACCGCCGCCAAGGCGGAAGTGGTCGGTTATGCCGGCCATGAGCCGAAGATCGTCGACTTCCCGGTTTCCGAAGTGAAGCGCCTGACGGGCCTTGAGGTTTCCTCCGAGGAAAGCGTCTCGATCCTGAAAAAGCTCGGCTTCGGCGTGGAAGGTTCTGGCGACCGCTTCAAGGTGTCGGTTCCTTCCTGGCGTCCCGATGTCGACGGCAAGGCCGATCTCGTCGAAGAGGTCATGCGCATCCACGGCGTCGACAACATCGTTGCTGCCCCGCTGCCGAGCCATGGTACCGTCAACGGCAAGATCCTGACGACGCTGCAGATCCGCACGCGCCTTGCCAAGCGCGCGCTTGCCAGCCGCGGCATGCTCGAAGCCGTTACCTGGTCGTTCATCTCCGAAGAGCAGGCAAAGCTCTTTGGCGGCGGCGCACCGGCACTGAAGCTTGCGAACCCGATTGCCTCCGACATGTCGGACATGCGCCCGTCGCTGCTGCCGGGCCTTTTGACGGCTGCCCAGCGCAATGCCGACAAGGGTTTCGGCGACGTCGCGATCTTCGAAGTCTCCGGCACCTATGAAGGCGATACGGCGGACGCGCAGCGCCGCGTAGCCGGCGGCATTCGTCGCGGCACGGCTTCCTTGAACGGTGCAGGTCGTCTCTGGTCGAACGCCGCCAAGGGCGGCGGCAAGCCGGTCGACGTGTTCGACGCCAAGGCCGACGCGATTGCCGTGCTCGAAGCCTGCGGCGTGCCGATGGGCAACGTCCAGTTCGAGCCGGGCGGTCCCGCTTGGTATCATCCGGGCCGCTCCGGCACGATCAAGCTCGGCCCGAAGATCATTCTCGGCACCTTCGGCGAGTTCCATCCGAAGACGCTGGAAGCGCTCGACGTCTCCGGCGCACTCTGCGGCTTCGAGATCTATGTCGATGCCATGCCGGAGCCGAAGAAGAAGGCGACCCGCACCAAGCCGGCGCTCGATCTCTCGCCGTTCCAGGCGGTCAAGCGCGACTTCGCCTTCGTTGTCGACAAGGCGGTGGAAGCCGGCGCAATCCTGCGCGCCGCTTCGGGTGCCGACCGCAAGCTGGTGACCGGCGTCAGCGTCTTCGACGTCTTCGAGGGTTCGTCGCTCGGCGAAGGCAAGAAGTCGATCGCCATCGAGGTGACCATCCAGCCGGTCGAGCGTACGCTCACCGACGAGGATTTCGAGGCGCTCACCGCCAAGATCGTCGCCAATGTGACGAAGACGACCGGCGGCGTACTGCGCGCCTGATCCGATCGACAAAACGGATACCGAAAGGGCCGCTGCCACCGCAGCGGCCCTTTTCGTTGCGGCCTATTGCGCGCGCTGCATCAACTCGATGCGGTTGCCGAACGGGTCGTTGACATAACATCTGCGGTAGCCGGCAAGCGGCTCGTCCTCGGCGATCGTCACGCCGCCGGCTTCGAGCCTGAGGATCATCCGCTCGAGATCGTCGACCAAAAAGGCCGGATGGGCCTTGCGCGCCGGCACGAAATCCTGGTCGATGCCGAGGTGCAGGCGGATGCTGCCCCGCTCGAACCAGCAGCCGCCACGGCCAAGCAGATTGGCGGGCTTGGCGACCTCCGTCAGCCCGAGCAACCCGCCATAGAAGCCGCGCGCCAAGTCTTCGCCGCCTTCCGGTATCGCAAGCTGCACATGGTCGATGGCAAGCAGCCGGCCGGTCGATGTGGACTCGGGTCCGCCGTCCGTCACTGCGCGTGCAGGTGATAGATCTTGTTGACGATCAGCCAACGGCCGTCGATCTTCACCAGCGACAGGTAATCGGAGAAGCGCTCTCCGGCGAAGCTGTCGATGACCTTCACCGTGGCGGCGTCGCCGGTGATGTCGATCATCTGCACGTCCATTTCCGGCTGTGTTCCGGGTGGTGCCGCACCGGTATCGAGGATCGCCTTGATGAAGCCGTCACGCGTCATCCATTCGAGCGCGCCCTGGTAGTTGCCGATGATCGCCGCATCGGGATGGAACGCCTTGCGCAGCGCCCCTTCGTTGGCAAATGCCATGCCGTCCACATAGAGGTGCACCACTGCACTGATCGCCTGCTCGTCGGACATCCCGCTCCTCCCCAGTTGCTTGTTGCTCAGAGGTAGTGCGTTCAGCGGGAATTTCGATGGGCATTCTCTCCGCTGCGGGAGCGGAGAGAAATTTTGGCTCAACGATTGGTGAGTGCCAGCGAGGCGTCGGTGTAGCGTTTTCCTGCGACCAGGGTCGGCGAGAGTGCGTCGGACAGCCGGGTGGTTTCTTCGACCGTGAGCCGGATTTCCGCAGCGGCGGCGTTCTGCTCCAGATGGTCGAGCTTGCGGGCACCCGGGATCGGCACGATGAAATCGCCTTGGTTGATGACCCAGGCGAGCGCCAGCTGGGCGGCGGTCACGCCCTTCTCCTCGGCCAGCGCCTGCAGCGTCTCGACCAGTCGGACGTTGGCGTCGAAGTTCTCCGCCTGGAACCGCGGCAGCGAGCGGCGAAAATCGTCGGCTTCCAGATCCTCGGCTTTGCGGATCGCGCCGGTCAGCATGCCGCGTCCAAGCGGGCTGTATGGCACGAAACCGATGCCGAGTTCGCGGCAAGTGGCAAGCACGTCTTCTTCCGGATCGCGCGTCCACAGCGAATACTCGCTCTGCACCGCGGCGATCGGATGAACCTTGTGGGCGCGGCGGATGGTGGCGGCACTCGCTTCCGAGAGACCGAGCGCGCGCACCTTGCCCTCGCGCACCAGCTCGGCCATGGCGCCGACGGTGTCCTCGATCGGTACGTCAGGGTCGACGCGGTGCTGGTAGTAGAGATCGATGACATCTGTGCCGAGCCGCTTGAGCGAGGCTTCCGCTACCGCCTTCGCATGCTCCGGCCGGCCGTCGACGCCCCTGATCGCCTGGACGCTCGGCACGCCGGTCTCGATGCGGAAGCCGAACTTGGTGGCGATGACCACCTTGTCACGCACCGGGCCGAGCGCCTTGCCGACGAGCTTTTCGTTCTCGAAGGGACCATAGACTTCGGCCGTGTCGAAGAAGGTGACGCCGAGATCGACGGCGCGCTGCAGCGTGCGGATCGATTCCGCTTCGTCCGCAGCGCCATAGGCGAAACTCATGCCCATGCATCCAAGGCCGATGGTGGAGACGGTAAGCTCACTTCCGAGTTTGCGGGTCTTCATGTCGTGTCCTTTATGGCTGCCATGCGTCGGAGCTAGCGCGTTGGGAGCGCACGTCTATCGTCCGAGGCATGAAATGGTGGGTGGCACCGCCGCCCACGCCCTTTTGTGGCGGCGCGACGGGTTCCTCTGCCTCATCGCCAGACGAGCTCCTCGCTTCGTCCTGACGCTGGCGACATGTGAAGAATAGGGCTCGATGGGGCGGCTGAAAATCACTGTCAATTCTCACGGGCTGTTCTATTATTTCGATCAATGAACAGAACACAGCTCTCCCAACTCGCGGTATTGGCCGCCGTCGCCGCCCACGGCAGCTTTCGTGGTGCCGCGCGCGAACTGGGCGTCGCACCTTCGGCCGTCAGCCACGCCGTCGGCAGCCTCGAGGCGAGCCTCGGCATTCGTCTGCTTGCCCGCACCACCCGCAGCGTCGCCCCGACGGAGGAGGGGCGCCGGCTGCTCGAACGGTTGGCGCCGGCGCTCGACGAGATCGCCCATGCACTGGAGGCAGCCGCCGACGCCCGCGAGCGCCCGGCCGGCAATCTGCGCATCACCGCACCGCGGTTCGCTGCCGATCTGATCCTGGCGCCGCGCCTGGGCGCCTTCCTGGATCGGTATCCCGAGATCGTGCTCGAAATCGCCAACGAGGACGGCTTCACCGATATCGTCGAAGAAGGTTTCGACGCCGGCATCCGGCTCGGCGAGAGCCTGGAGGCCGACATGATCGCGGTGAAGGTCGGCCCGGAGCTGGAAAGCGCCGTCGTCGCGTCTCCCGAATATTTCCAACGCTATGGCCGGCCGCAGCACCCGCGCGACCTCGCGCAGCATCGCTGCATCCGCCGGCGCTTCTCCAACGGCACGCTCTATCGCTGGGAATTCGAGAAGCATGGCGAGGAATTGACGGTATCGGTCGAGGGACCGCTGATCCTTGGCGAGGACCGGCCGATCATCAAGGCGACAATGGGCGGCGCCGGTCTCGCCTATCTCTTCCTCTCACGGGTCGAGACCGCGATTGCCGAAGGGAAGCTGGTGCGCGTCATGGAGGACTGGTGCGCGCCCTATGCCGGCCCCTATCTCTACTATCCGAGCCGCCGGCAGATGCGGCCGGCACTGCGCGCTTTCATCGACTTCTTCCGGCACAGCGGATAGCAGCCGGCGCAAAATCGGGTGGCGGGACGGGACCGGATCTGGAATGCCATTGGTTTCGTGTCTTGATGAGAGGAAGGCCTATGAAAAAGCCCGGTTCGATGAAGGGTCTTGAAGATCTCGGCCGGGTGCGGCTTTCTCGAAACTTCTTCTTTCGCGATTTCCTGCATTCGGAAATCGCCGACTTCTACCGTATCCCGAACATTCCCGATGATCCGGATCTGGCGATCGAGGCCGGGCGGCGTCTCTGCGAGGAACTGCTGGAACCGCTGGAAGCGACCTTCGGCCGCCTCGTCATCCGCTCGGGCTACCGCAACCGCGCCGTCAACGGCTTCGGCAATGCCAATGGGCTCAACTGCTCGACCAATGCGGCCTCTGCCGCCGACCACATCTGGGACATGCGCGATGCCGACGGGTGCATCGGCGCCACCGCCTGCATCGTCATTCCCTGGGTCTGGGATCGACGCGGCGAGATCGGCGGCTGGCAGTCGATCGCCTGGTGGATCCACGACCATCTGCCCTACGCCTCGCTCTGCTTTTTCCCAAAGCTATGGGCTTTCAACATCCAGTGGCACGAGCGGCCGGCGCGCCGGATCATGAGCTTCGTCGAGCCGCGCGGTGTCCTGACCAAGGCCGGCATGGAGAACCAGGCCGGCCGCCACGCCGAGGCCTATGCCGGGTTTCCGGATTTGAGGGCCGCGCCGATATTCACCTTGTAGCGCACGTGCTCGTCGGTGCCGGAGTAGCGGTCATAGAGCCGCCGCGCCGTCGCATTGTCGGCCTCGGTGTACCAGTAGAGCCGGTCCCAGCCCTTCTCCTCGCAATGCGCAATGAGACCGTCGATCATCGCCCGCGCCACGCCCTGGCCGCGCGCTGCAGGATCGACATAGAGATCCTCGATGTAGCATATCGACCGGCGAAAGAAGGTGGCGAGCTGCTCCTGGCAGATCGCAAAGCCGACCACCTGCCCGTCGAGCATCGCCAGCCGCGCAAAGAGCGGTGCGGCGGGATCCATAAGCCTCTTCCAGGTGAGGTCGATGATGTCTTCGGCGAGATCGGTGCCGGAAAAGGCGACATAGCCAGCCCAGAGGCGGCGCCAGTCCGCCTCGTCGCCGCCAGTCGCGGCGCGTATCGTCAATGCCATTGTGTGGTTTTTGCTCCCGTCACTCACCGACGTCGTTGAGTTTTTGCACCGCCTCGTCCGACAACTTGAGTTCCGCGGAGCGAATGAGGCTTTGCAATTGCTCAAGGCTGGTGGCGCTGGCGATCGGCGCTGTGACGCCCTTGCGTGTCCGGATCCAGGCGAGCGCGATTTCCGCCTGGGTCGCGCCCGTGTCGGCCGCGATGTCGTCGAGAACGCCAAGGATGCGCATGCCGCGTCCGTCGAGATATTTCTCGACTCCGCTGCCGCGCACGGAGCCTTCGAGGTCCTTGTGGGTGCGGTATTTCCCCGAAAGGAAGCCCCGCGCCAGCCCGAAATAGCTGATGACGCCGATCTCCTCGGCGATGCAGAGGTCGCGCAGCGGTCCTTCGAATGCGTCGCGGTCGTAGAGATTGTATTCCGGCTGCAGCACCTGATAGCGGGGCAGGCCCTGGTTGGCGGACACGTCGAGCGCCTCGCGCAGTTGCAGCGAGTTCAGGTTGGAGGCGCCGATCGCCCGCACCTTGCCTTCGGACAGCAGCTGGTCGTAGGCCGCAAGCGTCTCCTCGTAAGGCGTGTCGGGGTCTGGCCAGTGCGAGAGATAAAGATCGATATGGTCGGTCTGTAGCCGCTTCAGCGAATCTTCGACCGCCTGCAGGATCCAGCGGCGCGAAAGCCCCTTGCGGTCGGGGCCGAGCTCCGAGCCGACCTTGGTGACGATGACGGCCTTGTCGCGCGACCGGCCCGACTGTTTCAGCCACTTGCCGATGATCGTTTCGGACTCGCCGCCCTGATTGCCGGGCGCCCAGGAGGAATAGACATCGGCGGTGTCGATGGCATTGAAGCCGGCATCGAAAAAGGTGTCGAGCAGCGCGAAAGAGGTCTTCTCGTCGGCGGTCCAGCCGAAGACATTGCCGCCGAAGACGAGGGGCGCGATTGTCAGGTCGGTGCGGCCAAGTCTCAGTTTTTCCATGGTTTCGCTCCATTGGACTGGATGAGGGCATGTTGCGATCGGGAGGATTGCGAAGGAAAGATAGGGCAGAAAAGCTGACATTGTCACCCGCCTTTCGGCAATTTTCTGCACGTCGTACTTCTTCGCCAAACCGCTCACTGCCGCTTGCTAGGTACGTACCTCGGCGCTAGTCTCTGCCACCAAATCAGGGAGCCTTGTCATGTTACGTTTCGGAATTCTGTCCACGGCCAGGATCGGCCGCGACCTCGTCGTGCCGGCCATTCAGGATGCGGAAAACGCCGTCGTCTCGGCTGTCGCCAGCCGCGACTTCGCCAAGGCCCGGGCAATGGCCGATCGCTTCTCCGCGCCGCACGCCTTCGGTTCCTACGAAGAGATGCTCGCTTCCGATGTCATCGATGCGGTCTACATTCCGCTGCCGACGGCGCAACATGTGGAATGGTCGGTCAAGGCCGCCAATGCCGGCAAGCATGTGCTTTGCGAAAAGCCGATTGCCCTGCGCGCCTCTGAGATCGACCAGCTCATCGCCGCACGTGACCGCAACGGCGTCGTAATCGCCGAAGCCTTCATGGTCACCTATAGCCCGGTCTGGCGAAAGGTCCGCTCCCTAATCGCCGAAGGCGCGATCGGCCGGCTGCGCCACGTCCAGGGCGCTTTCACCTATTTCAACCGCGACCCCAACAACATGCGCAACATCCCGGCGCTCGGTGGCGGCGGCCTGCCGGATATCGGCGTATACCCGACGATCACCACCCGCTTCGTCACGGCCAAGGAGCCGGTGCGCGTTCAGGCAAACACCGATCGCGATCCGGAATTCGGCACGGATATCTATTCGAGCGTGCGCGCCGATTTCGGCGACTTCGAGCTGAGCTTCTACATCTCCACCCAGTTGGCGGCCCGCCAGGTCATGGTCTTCCATGGCGACAAGGGCTTCATCGAGGTGAAGTCGCCCTTCAACGCTGACCGCTATGGCCGCGAGGAAGTGGAGTTGACGAACCAGAACCACGCCCAATCCCAGCTTTTCCGCTTCCAGGACGCGCGCCAGTACAAGCTCCAGGCGGAGGCTTTCGCCCGCGCGGCCAAGGGCGAGGACGAGGAAGTGGTGACGCTGGAAAACTCCCGCCTCAATCAGAAATTCATCGACGCGATCTACCGCGCCAGCGCCAAGGACGGTTGGGAGACCATCTGATCAACGGAAAGGGCCCGCTGGTTTTGCCGGCAGGCCCCTTCCTCTTCATCTCCAGCGATCATCCCGTCAGGCAATCGCTGCCTGTTCCCGCGCAAGGCCGCGCAGCTTGAAGATCAGAAAGTCGGCGACCGTGATCAGGCCGATGACGATGAAGCCGATACCCGCGACAGTGAGGAACGGGTAAGCCGCGACCAGCAGTGCTACGCTTGCCACCTGCCAAAGGATGTCGCCAGCGATGCTGACGCGTGCCGCTGCTGCGACCGGCCCGCCGTTGCGCGCCGCGGCAAGGTGGAAGATCCCCCAAAATACCAACCCGACGCCGAGGATCTTCATCATCGGCGCTGTCGCGGCGGGGCTGAAGAGCGAAGCAAGCGGGGCGGCAAAAAGGATCAGCACGGCGCCGACGGCAAGAGAGTAGACGCCGTCGGCAAGGAAGGTCTTGTTGAGCAGGCTGCGGTTCGAGAGGTTCATCGTCGGCTCCATCGGTTTGTCGATGACCGGAGATTGCCGGTTCGGTGTCATCAAACCAATTACCTCTGAGGTAATGGATTTTACGACCGGCGCGCGCCACTCTCCGGCAGAACGGAGAATCACGATCCATGCAGTTTGGTGAACATCTGAAGGAATGGCGCGGGCATCGCCGCATGAGCCAGCTTGATCTTGCGGTTGCCGCCGGCATCTCGGCGCGCCACCTGTCCTTTCTCGAAACCGGCCGCTCGAAACCGTCGGAGGGCATGATCCTGCGGCTGGCCTCCGTGCTGGAAGTCCCCGCTCGCGACCAGGGCACGCTGTTTTCGGCAGCCGGCTATCGACCGCGCATGGCGACGCGGCCCGCCGCCGGGCTGGACGCCATGCCGCCGGTCGTTGCCAATGCCATCAGGCTGATCCTGGCGCGCCACGATCCCTATCCGGGGCTGGTGCTCGATCACGAGTATACGCTGCTGGTCGTTAATCCGGCGCTGGCGAGCTTGGCGGTTGCCGCCGACATTCCGTTCCAGCCCGGCGAGAACTTTCTCGACACGTTTCTCGGTGACGACAATGTGCGCAAGCTGGTCGTCAACTGGGAGGCCGCGGCCGCCGATCTGGTGCAGCGGGTCAGAACCGAAGCCTGGCTGCAGGGTCCCCGCAGCCGCCTCGGCAAGCGCCTGGAAAAAGCGGCGTCCAATCCGGCCGTGGCGCGTGCGACCGAAAACCATCCGGACACTGACCGGTTGCCGGTGCTGCCGATCGAGCTCGACATCGGCGGCTTGCGCTTAAGCTTCATCACCACGCTTCAGACCTTCGGCTCGACCCAGGATGCGCTGGTCGAGGGGGTGCTGATCGAATCCTTCTTTCCGGCCGACGAGGAGACCAGGGCGTTTTTCGAACGCAAGGGATGATCGGCTATCGGTCGCGCTCCAGGCCGATGGCAATCGCGCCGCAAATCATCAGCGCGACGCCCATGTTGTAAGCGCCGATCGCTGCCGCCGCCTGGATCCAGTCGCCGTTTGCGCCGGCAAGCGCCAGCAGCCCCGTGCCGGCGAACAGGCAGGCGCGGGCGGATTTGAGGCCGCATACGGCAATGCCGAGGACGAAGGATGCGGTGACGATCATGAGGCCCGCTTATCCCCTTAGGAGTTGATGATGATCATGCCGCTGATGATCAGCGCGGCGCCGAAGGCGTAGCGCAGCGTCACCGCCTCGCCGAGAAAGACGGCGGCAAGCAGCGGCACGATGCAGAAGGTAAGCGCCATGAAGGAATAGGCGATCGTCAGTGGCACCGACTTGATCGTGAAGATCCAGATGATCGTGCCGATGCCATAGACGGCGAGCGCAATCAGCAGGGTGGGGCTGAGGGCCAGAGCCAGGAGCCCCTGGGCACTGGCATTCCCGGTCTTCGCGCTTGTCAGCTTGAAGAGGATCTGCCCGGCCGAGATCAGCACCGGCGTGAAGAACAGCCCGAACCAGACGGTGGGCGTGAGATTGAGGTTCATCGCCATGCCTCACTCCGCCGCGGCAGTTCTGTCTTCGCAATAGAAGATATCGCGGCCGATATCGACGCATGTGTGCTCGGCCGGAACGGGATGCATCGCCCGCAGGAAGGAGTGGGTATAGGGAAAGAAATTGAAGTGCGGATTGAAGGTGTAGCGGTACTCGCGCTCGCGCGGCACGACGATGATCAGGCGCCGGCGAGTGACCCGGCGAAGCTCGGCGATCGCCTTGCGGTAGTCGAGAATGTGCTCGATCACATGCGTGCAAACGACCGTGTCGAATTCGCCGTCCGCAAAGGGCACGTCCTCGATCATCGCGGCGTGATATTCGATGCCTTCGATCCGGGCCGCATCGTCGATGGCGAAGTCGACACCGGCGAGGCGTTTAAGGTCGGGCTTGGCTTCCCGGATACGCTTCAACAGAACGCCGGTGCCGCAACCGACGTCGCAGACGCTGTCGCCGACGACGCTTGCCGCGATCTTGCGCACGCAGGCTTCGGAATTGTCCGTTCCCTCGTGCACTCTTGGGTGCTGCCGGTAGAGGTCCTCGTACTCGTTCGCCGACAGGAACGGCGCCCGTGCGCGAAAGTCGGCGAGATGGGCGATGTGCTTGCCCCAGGCGAGGCTCGCCATACCCTTGAACAGGCGCGAATCCCTGAGGATCGGCGGCATGACGTCTTCGATCAGGAAGCGTATGCGGTTGGTCGTTTCCCGGTTCATCCGCGGCGCTCCCGCACAATGCGTGGTGCCGACTGCAAGCCGGCTTCCTGGTCCTCGCCCCGGGGCAGAGCGACGCCGCTATCGACCTTCTCCAGCGGCGCAGCCCGTACCGGTGTCGCGATGTAGTGCAGCCGGAGCTGCTCGGTGCGGGCGCGCGAGACCGAATCGAGGATCAGGCCTGCGGTGAACATGATGATCGACATCATCAGCATGGCCAGCGCGAGGACCCAGGTCGGCATGCGCGGCACGAGGCCTGTGGCGAAATATTCGAGCAAGACAGGCATCATGAAGCCGATGCTCGTCGCAAAGAACGCCATGGCGATCACGCCGAAGAACGTGAAGGGCCGCGTTTCTTTCATGAGCATGGCGAAGGTCCAGAGGATCTTGGCGCCATCCTTGTACGTCGACAGCTTGGAATGGGAACCTTCCGGGCGCCGGCCATAGTCCAGTTCAAGCTCCGCGACCGGCAGTTTGAGACGCGAGGCATGGACGGACATCTCCGTTTCGATTTCAAAGCCGTTGGAAATCGCCGGGAAGCTCTTGGCGAAGCGGCGCGAGAGCACGCGGTAACCGGAGAAGATGTCGTTGAAATCGGTACCGAAAATTTCCCGGTACAGAATGTTGAAAAGCCTGTTGCCGAAGGCGTGACCCTGCCTGCCGGCATCGTCGTGAACGCCGCGCCGCGTGCCGACGACCATGTCGGCGCGCTCGGTGATCAAGGTGCGGATCAGGTCTTCCGCATCGGTCGGGCAATAGGTGCTGTCGCCGTCGGCCATGACATAGATGTCGGCGTCGATATCGGCGAGCATGCGGCGCACCACGTGCCCCTTGCCCTGCCGGCGTTCACGTACGACGGTCGCGCCGGCAAGCATCGCCTTCAACGCCGTGCCGTCGGTCGAGTTGTTGTCGTAGACGTAAATTCGCGCCGTCGGCAGTGCCGTCTGGAAACCCTCGACCACCTGTCCGATGGTCGATGCTTCGTTGTAGCAAGGCAGGAGAACGGCGATGTTGAAGCGGTCGAACATCAAGGTGGCTCGGTTGCTGTTGGATCGCGCCATCATAGGATCAGGGTGTTAACAAGACGCCAAGGTGCGCCGCGCGGGCCGGTCGAAGCGACCGGCCTCGCCGCCGCGCGCTTTACGCTTTCTTGATCGCAGGGACGTAAGATCCACGCGATCTAGTGGGCGGGAACCTATGTCGAGCGGAATGGCGGCACTACCGGAAATGGCGACTACGCCCAGGCAGCGGCGGCTCTCGTCGAGCCTGCTTGGGATGGTGCTCGCCTATGGCGTGCCCACGGTTCTTTTCCTCGTCACCCAGTTCATGCGGGCGCCGGATTATCTCGGCCGCGACAATGACGATGCCATGCGCCTGGTCGAGGTGCGCGACCTCCTCGCCGGACAGAGCTGGTTCGACCTCACCCAGCCCCGCCTGGGGCTCGAGGGCGGAACGCTGATGCACTGGTCGCGCCTGATCGATCTGCCGATCGCCGGGCTCATGTCGATTTTTCGGCCTTTTGTCGGCGTGGAGCAGGCGGAAGTCCTGGCGCTTGCGATCTGGCCGATGGCGCTCGCGGTCGGGCTGCTTGCGGCGATGGGGCTCGCCGGACGCCGTGCCGGCGGCACGGTCGCCATGCATTTCTGCCTGGGGCTGACCGCGATCTTCATCGCCACCTCGAACCGTTTCCTCGGGGGCGCCATCGATCACCACAATGTGCAACTGGTGCTGGCCGCGGTCATGGCGGCGATGCTCGTCGATCGACGGTATCGTGCCCTAAATTATGCGCTTGCGGGAGCGGCGGCCGCACTCGCGATCGCCGTAGGTGCCGAAACCACGCCACTCGTGGCGGTCGTCTGCGCAATCGTTGCCTGCCAGTGGCTCTGGGCCGGCCAGACGGCCGCGCGTTCGACCGTCGCCTTCGGCCTGTCGCTGACAGCCGGCCTCAGCGTCATCTTCTTTTCGACCGTGCCGCCGCGCCTCTATTTCGTCGCGACCTGCGACAATCTCTCGATCGCCTTCTATTCGCTGGCGCTGACGGGAGGCGTCCTCCTCGCGCTCGCCGCCGCCACTGTCAGCCACCGCGCGCCAGCGCTGCGCTTCGGCGCGCTCGCTCTCTGCGGTCTCGTCGTCGCCGCGGTCGCCCTGTCTGTGGCGCCGCAATGCCTCGGCAATCCACTGGCCGGTCTCGATCCGCTGCTCATCGAGCTCTGGCTCGACCATATCTCCGAAGCCCGTTCCGTCACGCTGATCGCTGTGCAGGAGCCGACCAATACCGGCGCCTACTATTTCACCGGCGCCTTTGCCTCGGCCATCTGCCTCTGGCGCATCTTGCGTCGCGACCGGATCGATCTCCATCTGGTGCTCCTTGCCTTGGTGCTTTCGAGCCTGGCGATCGCCCTCGTCCAGGTCCGCGGCATGGCATTTTCCAACCTGCTCGCCATCGTGCCGATGGCCCTGCTGCTTACCGACCTGCGTGCGCGGTCGAGCGGCGGAACGGCTGGCGCCCGCGCCTCCCTTCTCTATGTCGGAGCACTGCTCGTTTCCGTTCCGGCGATGTGGGCCGTTGCCGGAACGCTTGCGGAAAAGGGGATCAGCGGGTTTGCTGCCGCGGAAGCAGCGGTCACGAACGGCGAGGCGTGCCTGACCGACGCCGCCCTTGCCGATATTGGGCGGCTGGCGCCGTCGCTGGTCGTCGGACCGTCGGATATCGGCGCGACGCTGCTTCGCCGCACCGAACACCGCGTGCTCAGCGCGCCCTATCATCGCAATGCCGCCGGCATGCTCCGCGAGCTGAAGATCGGCCTGGCCGAGCCTGGAGCCGCCGCCGTTCTGTTGCGCCAGCTCGGGCAGCCAGTGCTCGCCTTCTGCGCCGTTGACGCTCAAACGCAGGTCATAGCTGCCCGCGCTCCGCGTGGTCTCTATGCGGATCTCGCCGCCGGGCGCGTGCCGGCATTCCTGTCGCCCCTGCCGGTTTCGGAAGGCTCGCCCATCCGGCTCTATATGCTTGCGCCTTGAGCGCCACGCCCCTGGCGCGTGGAAAGCGTGAGGGATGTGCTGGCCTTCGGCGAAGGGTGCGGTAAAAGAGGCGATGGCCTCTTTCTTCGACAGCGATTCTCCGAGCAACCTCACCGAATACTCGGTGTCCGAGCTTTCGGGCTCGATCAAGCGAACGGTCGAACAGGCCTTCGACCAGGTGCGCGTGCGCGGCGAAATCTCCGGCTATCGCGGCCCTCATTCGTCGGGCCACGCCTATTTCGCGCTCAAGGACGATCGGGCGCGCATCGATGCAGTCATCTGGAAGGGTACCTTCTCGCGCCTGCGCTTCCGTCCGGAAGAGGGCATGGAGGTGATCGCGACCGGCAAGGTCACGACCTTCCCGGGCTCGTCGAAGTATCAGATCGTCATCGAGATGATGGAACCGGCCGGCGCCGGCGCGCTGATGGCGCTGCTCGAAGAGCGCAAGCGCAAGCTCGCCGCCGAAGGGCTGTTCGACGCCAATCGCAAGCGGCAGCTGCCCTATATGCCCAAGGTGATCGGTGTCGTGACGTCGCCGACCGGTGCCGTCATCCGCGACATCCTGCACCGCATCGCCGACCGCTTTCCCGTCCATGTCGTCGTCTGGCCGGTTCGCGTGCAGGGCGATGGCTCGGGTGACGAGGTTGCAGCGGCGATCCGCGGCTTCAACGCGATCGAGCCCGGCGGGCCGATTGCGCGGCCGGATGTCCTGATCGTCGCGCGTGGCGGCGGCAGCCTCGAAGACCTCTGGGGCTTCAACGACGAGGCCGTCGTGCGCGCCGCCGCCGCCTCCGGGATCCCGCTGATTTCGGCCGTCGGTCACGAGACCGACTGGACGCTGATCGACTATGCCGCCGACCAGCGCGCGCCGACGCCGACGGGTGCAGCGGAAATGGCGGTGCCGGTCAGGGCCGATCTCGAAGCCGGTCTCTCCGGCCTGTCGGCACGCCTCAAGTCGGCTGTCGGACGCCAGATGGACAATCGCCGCCAGGCGGTGCGGTCTCTGGCGCGGGCGCTGCCGTCGCTCGACCAGTTGCTGGCGCTGCCGCGCCGCCGTTTCGACGAGGCTGCACTCGGGCTCGGGCGCGGGCTCACGATGAACACGGCCAACAAGCGCCGTCAGTTCGAACGCGTGTCTGCCGAGCTGCGTGCCGACCTTCTCAAGGGCAAGCTTTCCGAGCGTCGCCAGCGCCTGGTCGACGCCATGAACAAGGCCGACCGCATCGTCGAGCGGCAAGTCCATCGCGGCGAGGCGCGGGTTTCTGCGGCCGACGCTGCGCTGCGCGCCTTACCCTCGCGCCTCATCGGCCAGATCCATCGGGCATCCGATCGCGTCGCCGGGCTTGCTGCCCGGTCCGATGCGGCCGTGCGCGCAGACGTGCGACGCCTGCGCAGCGTCATCGTCGCCCAGGATCGCATCCTGCAGTCGCTTTCCTATCGCAACGTCCTGCAGCGCGGATTTGCGCTGGTGCGCGATGCCGAAGGCGGGCCGGTGCGCCAGGCTGCATCCGTCTCGGTCGGCATGACGCTCAGCCTGGAATTTGCCGACGGTCGCGTGTCGGCGATTGCCGGCGACGGGGAGGGCGAGCCAGGTTCTCCGCCGACGGCGCCCCGCAAGAAGCAGCCGAAGCCCGCAGACCCGGCGGGAGAGCCGCCGAAACAGGGTAACCTGTTCTAGCGCGTCATCCCGCTGTCATGCCGACGACGTAGCGCCAGCGTTCGCAAGAGAGTGACGGAGCCCGGCATGGTCGAGCGAGCCAAGATTATCTTCATCCACGGCGCTTCCAGCAGCGGGAAATCGACGCTGGCGCGGGCGGTCCAGGCGCAGATCGGCGCGCCGTTCTGGCATGTTTCGATCGACCATCTTCGCGATTCGGGGATGGTGCCAATGGAACGGTTCCGCCGCGGCGATTTTCGTTGGAAGGAACACCGGGCGCGCTTCTTCGACGGTTTTCACCGCTCGCTGGTCGCCTATGCGTCAGCCGGCAACAATCTCCTGCTGGAGCACATTCTCGAAGAGCCCGGCTGGGCGTCTGAGCTCGCGGTGATGCTTCAGCCGTTCGATGTGTTTTTTGTCGCGCTTCACTGTGAACTCGACGAACTGGTCCGGCGCGAACGGCTTCGCGCCGACCGGCCGATCGGCAGCGCCGCAGATGATTTTCACCGCATTCACGTCGGACAGTGTTACGATCTGGAGCTTGGTTCGGGACAGGCCGCCGATGACGCCGCCGCGCAGTTGATTTCCGCATGGTCGGTGCGCCGCTCGCCCTCCGTCTTTGACACACTGGCGCTGGAAGCCCGGCCAGGATCGGGCAAATCCCCGTTCTGAAGAAGGCGGCTGCTGGCGGTCTAGGGAGCGAGCGTGTCCGCTCGCATGACTGCCTCCTCGGCGCGGCCTGACGGTCGCGAAAAACGGCATTGTATTCGGTTGATTTTTAAGCTCATTTTCCCGGCGACGGATCTTGATTCCAGATCGATATGTTAGGAACACCGCATGCGCATCCTGCTCGTGCTTGCCCACCCGCTCGAAGACAGTTTTGCCGCGAACGTGGCGCGTGAGGCGCGCGCCGCCTTGGAGGCGAGCGGACATTCGGTCGACTTGCTCGATCTCTATCGCGAGGATTTCGATCCGCGCCTCAGCGTCGCCGAGCGCGGCAGTTACTTCTCCGACACCTATGATCGGTCAGGCGCGGCAGACTGGATCGGCCGGCTGCAGGCGGCCGATGGGCTGGTGCTCGTCTTCCCGCAATGGTGGTTCAATTTTCCGGCGATCCTGAAGGGCTTCTTCGATCGCGTCTTTGCGCCGGGCATCGCCTTCGACAACGACCCGGCCGGCGGCCGCATCATCCCGCGGCTCCACAATATCAAGCTCTTCTGGGCGCTGACGACGACCGGCTCGCCCTGGTGGGTGGTGCATCTCTACATGGGCAATCCGGTGAAGCGGCTCTTGAAGCGCGGCATCGCCGCCTTCTGCGCCAAGGGACTGAACTTCCGCATGCTCGCGCTGCACGACATGGACCGGGCGACCGACGCCAAGCGCAAGGCGCATCTGCAGCGTGTCCGTCGGCTTGCCTCCAGTTTGTGATCGCGGCTACTCGAAGGTCGCGAGATATTTGCGCAGCAGTGCGTTGAGCACCACGCGTTCCTCGGGCGACAGCGCGGAAACGACGCGATGCTGGTTGGCCACATGCGCGGTCGCGGCCTCGTCGACACGGCGCAAGCCCTCGTCCGTCAAGGCGATGATCACCCCCCGCCTGTCCTCGGGATTGGCGATCCGTTCGACGAGCCCGGCCTTTTCAAGCTGGTCGATGCGGTTGGTCATGGTGCCGGAGCTGACCATGGTCGTATCCAAAAGGTCTCCGGGCGAAAGCCGATAGGGCGGTCCGGACCGACGAAGCGTCGCGAGCACGTCGAAGCTCGACGCATTCAATCCGCGCTCGGAAAACGACTTCTCGATTTCCCGGGCGATATGTGTCGAAACCCGTGAGAGCCGGCCAAGCAGGCCCATGGCCGAAACATCGAGGTCCGGCCGCTCCCGGTGCCATTGGGCCAAAATCCTGTCGACGCGATCCATCAAACCCTCCATGCATTTATCTCAGCATAGAGTATCTTGACTTAGAGATAAACCGCGTTATCCTCATTTTATCTTGATATAGAGATTCTTGAGGTAAAGATATGAGTTCGAGCCGCACCGTCGACCTTGCCTTGACCGCGCTGGCACCGGCCATCTGGGGCAGCACCTATCTTGTCACCACAGAGTACCTGCCGTCTGGCTATCCGTTGACGGTCGCCATGCTGCGGGCGCTGCCGGCGGGGTTGCTCCTGCTCTTGATTGTGCGGCGCCTGCCGGACGGTATCTGGTGGCCGCGGACCTTCGTGCTCGGCGCGCTCAACTTCTCCTTCTTCTGGGCCATGCTGTTCGTTTCCGCTTACAGGCTGCCAGGCGGCGTCGCCGCAACCGTCGGTGCCGTTCAGCCGCTGATCGTCATCCTGTTGTCGCGCGTCTTCCTGGGCTCGCCGATCCGCCTGCTCAGCGTGGTTGCCGGCCTTGCGGGCATTGCCGGCGTCGCCCTGCTGGTGTTGACGCCGGGCGCCGCGCTCGATCCGCTCGGGGTGCTCGCTGGTCTCGCCGGAGCCGTCTCCATGGCCTTCGGCACGGTGCTGAGCCGCCACTGGGCGCCGCCGGTTCCGCCGCTCACCTTCACTGCCTGGCAATTGGCCGCCGGTGGCCTCATGCTCGTGCCGGCGGCGCTGTTCTTCGAGCCGTCGCTGCCGCCGCTGACCACCGCCAACGTCCTCGGTCTCGCCTATCTCGGCCTGGTCGGCGCCGCCTTCACCTATCTGCTCTGGTTCCGCGGCCTGTCGCGCCTCGAACCTTCTGCCGTCTCGCCGCTCGGTTTCCTGAGCCCGGTCGTTGCCATCCTGCTCGGCTGGGGCGTGCTCGGCGAGCAACTGACGCCGGTGCAGGCGCTCGGCATCCTTGTCGTCTTCGTCAGCGTCTGGCTCAGCCAGCGCGCGCAACTCGCCCCCAAGGTGCGACCGGCGCGGGCCTGAAAGCAGGGCTTGCAACCACAGCGCATGCGCTTCACATTGCCGGCAACGTCAATCCTCAAAGAAGCGCACGCCCTGATGACCGAGCATCTGACGCCAGCGCTCTATTCCGATCTCCTCCGTTTCGCGAGGCGGCAAAGCCGCCGTGCGGCCGAAGCGGAGGATTTGCTGCATGAGGCGCTGATCGTCGCGCTCAAGGCAGGGCGTTTTCCAACCGGCGGCGATCGCGCCTGGTTCTGCGGTGTTCTCCGCAAGCTCGCAGCGATGCAGGCGCGCACCGCTGCTCGCCGTTTGCGCCGGGAGCTGCAAGCGGACGTTTCCGAAGCGGAAGAGCGGCGCTCTGGCGATCCGCTGGCCTTCGCCGTCACGCTTTCCCCGAGCCTCAGGATCGTGATGCTGCTGGCGATCGGCGGCCACAATCGCCTCGAAATCCGTCATCTCCTCGGCATTTCCGATGAAGCGCTGCGCCAGCGCATCCTGATGCTGCGCCGGGCCTGGCGCGATGCCGGCCATGTCGAGACCAATCTGGAGTTGACCGGACTTCGCTATCCGCTCGAAAGCGGCCGTATTCGTCAGGCCCTGCTGCCGGTCACCCGCGGCGGCCGCGCCGCCTTTGCCAGCCACGATCCGGACGGCCATCTCTTCGCGATCAATTTTTCGCCGCGCGTGTCTCACGAAACGGCAACCGGCGGCAACAAGCCGGCGTAACAAACACAAGGGAAGCAACCAATGTTGTCGAAACCACGTATCGGGGCCATCTGCTACTTCGTCTCGGATCTCACCCGCACCGAAGCCTTCTACCGTGATGTTCTGGGTCTCAACGTCCAGCGCATGGAGGACGACGAAGCCGGCTCCTGGCTGATGGCGAAGATAGAAGACGAGGTCGAGTTGATCTTCTTCGTCGTGGAGAGCAAGCCGGGCAACACACCGATCGTTGTGTTCGATCTCGCCGAGGGCGGCATCGACGATGTGGTCGCGGGCCTCGCTGAAAAGGGAACCACCATCGTCACGCCGGTGAGCCATGCGCCCGGCGGCTGGTCGGCAGAATTCGCCGATCCCGATGGCCACGTGCTGTCCCTCTACCAATCGGCGGAGATGCCGCGTCTGAAGCGGGCTGCCAACGGCTGAAGGGGCAATTTCCCCAATAGAAAAGGCCGCCGCATGTGTTGCGGCGGCCACAAGCCTTTCAGGTCGGACGAGACCGGGGAGGGGCCGTGATCAGGCCCATTCACCCTTTCGCATGACCGGAACGCGGCTACCATCGGCGCGCACGCCGTCGATGTCGACCTGGCCCGAACCGATCATCCAGTCGATGTGGATCAGGCTGGAATTGCCGCCCTGGGCGCGGATCTGTTCCGGCGTCAGCTTGGTGTCGTCGACGAAGCAGCCGGAATAGCACTGGCCGAGCGCGATGTGGCACGAGGCGTTTTCGTCAAACAGCGTGTTGTAGAACAGGATGCCGCTTGCCGAGATCGGCGAGGAATGCGGCACCAGAGCCACTTCGCCGAGCCGGCGCGCGCCCTCGTCGGTGTCGAGCACCTTGTTCAGTACTTCCTCGCCGCGCGATGCCTTGGCTTCGACGATCCGGCCGCCCTCGAAACGCACCTGGATGTTGTCGATCAGCGTGCCCTGGTGCGACAGCGGCTTGGTCGAGGAGACATGGCCTTCGACGCGCAGCGCATGCGGCGTCGTGAACACTTCCTCGGTCGGGATGTTCGGGTTGCAGGTGACGCCGTTCTTGGCCTCCGATGCGCCGCCGCACCAGAGATGGCCATCGGCAAGCCCGACGGTCAGATCGGTGCCCGGGCCGGTAAAGTGCAACGCGGCAAAGCGCTCGCCGTTCAGCCAGGCCGAGCGCCGGGCGAGGTTGGCGTTGTGCTCCTTCCAGGCGGCCACCGGATCGGCGACATCGACGCGCGAGGCGGCGAAGATGGCGTTGGCGAGCTTCTCGACGGCAACCTCTTCCGGGTCGTTCGGGAAGACGAGCTTCGCCCAGGACGGGTTCGGGTAGGAAACGATGTTCCAGTTGATGTCGAAGTTCGAGATCTTTTCGAGCGCCGGCTTATAGGCAATGGAATTTGCCTTGTTGGCCCGCGCCACCTTGGCCGGATCCTGCGCCGAAAGCATCATCGGGTTGTCGCCGGAGATCGCAAGCCGCGCTGCACCACCGGCGAAAGCTTCGGCCATGCCCTTGAACAGCCAGTCGCTTGCCCGGTCGAAGCTCTCGTCCGGTGCATAGGCATAACGCGAAAGCGTCGTGTCCTCGTCCGAATAGAGAGTCGTCACGAGGCCTGCACCGGCCTTGTAGGCGTGCTTGGTGATAAGGCGAACAAGCGGCATCGCCGCGACCGGCGCAGTCATGACAAGGTCCTGACCGCGCTGAAGCTGCAGGCCGACCTGGATCGCGACTTCCGCGAGCTTGTCGAGTTTCACCGGGTCGATCGGATCGGGCGTATTGGCGGGAAAGGTCATGATCTACCTGTCTTTCTGAAATCGGAAGAAGAAGACTTAGAGCGCTTTGCGGCGAAAATGAAGGCTGAGCCCGGGAGGTTTAGTGCAATCAGCGCGCGCCGAGCCCCGCACGCACCCGCTCGACATTGCTCCTGTGCACAGCCTCATAAGGCGCGAAATAGAGGATCGCGCCGGAGGCGATATCCTCGGCGGCGAATTCCTTGAGTGCGCCGATGGCAGCACCGGTCGCGATCGCGCGGGTCAGCCGCTCGAGATAGCCGCGATTGGCATCGATCAGTTTCGGTCCGTAGCCGCCGCTGGCGATGCGTTCGCGGTCGCCATGGGCGGGTAGAATCCGAGCAATCGGCCATTGCCGCAGGCGCTTGAGTTCCGCGATGTGCGTCGCCGTCTGATCAGCCTCGCTGATGAAGGTCGTCGTATCCTCGAGCGTATCGCCCGCCAGCAGCAACTTCTCCTCGGGCAGCCAGATCACGTTGCCGTCGGCGCTATGGATGGCGAAGTGATGCAGTTCGACCCGGCGTGCGCCGACGGTCAGTGCAAGCGTCTCGTCGAACAGGCGGTTCGGCATCACGAGGGGCTGGATCGGCGGCGTCGCCGTTTCGATCTTCTCGCGGTTTTCTTCAAGTTTCGCTGCCGTCAGCTTGAGGGCGATGATCTCGCAATCGGCAAAGACCGCATTTCCGGCCACATGGTCCTTATGCCAATGGCTGAGCACGACGCGGATCGCGGTGACGCCAAGGCTTTCGAGATGGTTGCGGATCGCCCGGGCGTGATCGAGCGAGATATGCGTGTCGTAGACCAGCGCTTGCGTGCCGTCGACGATGGCATAGGAGGCGACGCCGAGTTCGTAGGCGCCGTCATCGAGCCAGTTCGCCGCCTGCGAATAGAGCCGCACTCCGGCAACGCGCCCGTCATAGTAGGCATAGACGCCGGGATAGGGCTCAAGAACCGTAAGGGTCGAGATCATGTCGGTCACAAGGCGCTCCTCCAGCATGGCTTGCGCCCTGTCATAGAGCAGGCGCGCGCCAAACTGAAGGACGGCGTGATCTCGCGCTCTTCGCTATGCCTGTCCGGCGCGCAGCAGGTAGGCGTCGTGCTCCCTGAGGAAGGTCATCAGCCGCTCACCGTAATCCGGCGTCACGGCCGCCTTGACGCTCGGCCGCTCGGCGAGCGCCTTGCGCCAGGCGCCGACACGATCGAGTCCGTCGAAAATGCCGTGATCTGCAAGCGTGTCGAAGAGATCGAAGTAACGGAAGATCGGTGCGAAGACCGCATCGACGAGCGAAAATTGTGTACCGGCAAAGTAGGGACCTTCGCCAAGTGCCGCTTCCATGGTCACAAGTTTGCCGGCCACCGCCTGGCGTTTCTGTTCGTAGGTTTCCCGGTCCTGAGCAGTCTCGAAGCCCCAGAGATCCGAAAGGATCGACGAGCCGAATTCCATCCAGCCGCGATGACGGGCGCGCTCCAGCGCATCTTCGGGGTGAAGCTTCGGGCCGGCTTGGCTTTCCTCGACATATTCGGCGATGACGGAGCTTTCAAACAGTACCTTTTCGCCGCTCTGCTGCGGCACCTGCAACAGCGGCACCTTGCCGAGCGGCGAGATTTTCAGGAACCAGTAGGGCTTGGCCTTGAGGTCGATATAGGTCCGCTCGAAGCGAACGCCTTTTTCGTCGAGCGCGATCGAGGCACGCTGCACATAGGGGCAGAGATGGTGGCTGACGAGGGTAAGCATGGCAATCTCCCGGTTGAGGTAAAGTAGATGCATATGCATGTATGTGGGCTTGCTTCGACTTTCAAGATGGATGTAATTGCATCTATGAGCAAAGAGACGAAAATCGACGAGAAGGGCCCTGGCCCCGAAACGACCGCGGCCTGGATCGGCCTGATGCGCGCACGGGAATGCGTGCTTGCTCGGATCGAGGCCGATTTCAAGGGGGCCAGCCTGCCACCGCTTGGCTGGTACGACGTGTTGTGGGAACTGGTTCAGGCCGAAGACGGCCGGCTGCGGCCCTTCGAGATCGAGGCGCGCACCTTGCTCGCGCAGTATAACTTGTCGCGCCTGATCGATCGCCTGGTCAAAGAGGGGTTGGTCCGTCGCGAAGCCTTCGACGCCGACGGTCGCGGCCAATGGGTTGTCGTCACCGAGGCCGGAAGGGCGCTGCGCGTGCGCATGTGGCAGACTTATGGGCCTTCGATAGAGGCCCATGTCGGCGCCCGGCTGACAGAAGCGGAGGCGCGGCAGCTCGCGGGGCTGCTGGCGAAGCTCAGGTAGAGCACGTCAGTTCTCAAACAGGGTACCGGCGAACGATCGGGTAGCGCCTTCCAGGCAAGTTACCCCTCACCTTAGCGCTCTTCCTGCAGGGGGGAGAGGGGGCGTGCTGGCGTGCTGTTCGTAGCGCCGCCGACCGGAGCCGTCACAGGAGAGGGAGGTCGTCGTTGCTGAGACGAACGGGACCATGCGTCTCCTTCGCCCCGCTCGCGGGGAGAAGGTGGCCGGCAGGCCGGATGAGGGACCCCGACGGAACGAGCGTCAATCTAGGACGCCGTCGTCGCCTAGCTGCTCAGCCCGAACGACTTCTCCAGCGCTTCCCAGGTCTCGTCCATGGCGAAGGTGCCGGAGAGATAGGGAATGGCCACGTGTCCATAGAGCGGCGAAAGCTGCCACTCGGCCGTTTCCTCGTCGACCCCTGCGATCTGCTGCAGGTAGATCGTCGAGACGAGGCCGGTGCGGTCGGCGCCGGCCTTGCAGTGGATCAGAAGCGGCTTTGGCGCGTCCCTGAGGATCGCCATCAGCGCGTCGGTTTCCTTGCGGTCGATCTCGGCCGAAGCGGACATGGGGAAGTTGATGAGCCGGATACCGTTGCGCTCGGCGGCGGCAACCTCATCGCGATACCAGCGCTCGTCCGGCTTTTCGCCGCGCAGGTTGAGAATGGTGCGGATGCCGTAGGCCTTGGAATAGGCGGCGATCGCCTCCGGCGTCGGCTGTGCCGAACGGTAGACCTCACCGGCCACGAGCGTATGGAAATTGCCGGTCCACTGAAGACCGACGAGGTAGATGACCAGGGCCGCGACGAGCGCAGCCGTGCCGACGGCGAGGCGCTTCAAAAGACGCTTCGCGCTGGGAAATCTTGCAAATGCCATGTGAGAGACCCGACGCCGTTCGAAGGCGGGCGTGCATGCAAAAATTGCACATTTCGTCCCCGCATCAGCGGCTCGTATAAGGCATCTGTGATATTTTGATGGCAGCGCCTCAGGCGATGAGCGGTGCGGCGATCGCCTTTAGCGTGGCCTGGGCGTCGCGGGGTGCAAGCCGCACCTGCAGACCGCGCTGTCCGCCATTGATGTAGACCTGCACTTCGGCAAGTGCGGCCTCCTCGATTGCCGTCGGCACGTGTTTTTTCTGGCCGAACGGGCTGATGCCGCCGACATGGTAACCGGTCAGCCGCTCGGCATCCGCCGGCTTCATCATCGCCGCCGACTTGCCGCCGAAGGCGGCGGCGAGCTTCTTCATGCTGACCTCACGATCCGAGGGAACGACGCAGCAGACCGGCTTGCCGTCGACTTCAGCCATCAGCGTCTTCAGCACCCGGCTCGGATCCTCGCCGAGCGCCTCGGCCGCCTGCAGGCCGACGCGCTCCGCATTGGGATCATAGTCATAGGCATGCACGCTGAAGGTGACACCGGCCTTCGAAAGCATCTGCGTGGCGCGCGTGGTCTTCGACATCGTCGTCGCTCCAAATGGGGGTCAGGCTTTGGCGAGTACGGCCTCGTAGAGGTCCGGCTTGAAGCCGATCAGCAGATTGCCGTCCGCTTCGAGCACCGGACGCTTGATCATCGAGGGCTGGGCGAGCATCAGCGCAATCGCCTTCTGTTCGTCGAGGCCCTGCCTGTCGGCCTCGTCGAGCTTGCGGAAAGTCGTGCCGGCGCGGTTCAGCACCGTTTCCCATCCGGCCTCCTTGCACCAGCGCTCGAGATGCGGGCGGTCGATGGCCTCGGCCTTATAGTCGTGGAAGCGATAGGCGATGCCCCGGCCGTCGAGCCAGGTGCGGGCCTTCTTCATCGTGTCGCAGTTCTTGATGCCGTAAATCGTAACCGTCATTCCCATGCTCCAGCCGCAGCGAGCAATTCCGAACGGCCGCGCCGCTGGGAATCGCGCAATTTCAAAGCGTGGCAGGAGTGATAGCCGCCCGATGCGCGGGAGGGAAGACCGAGACCTTGCGTCAGGTCACGCCGGCGTAGCGTCCCGGCTTGTGATTGATCGCCAGCGTCATGTTGACGACAGCGGCCCCGATCACCGAGAGCACCAGGTTCGATGGCGGCAACACGAAGAAGGCGGCAGCCAGAATGGTGAGATCGACCGCCAGCTGGAAATAGCCGGCACGGACGCCGAACCTTTCCTGGAGATAGATCGCGACGATGTTGATGCCGCCAAGCCCGGTGCGATGGCGAAAGAGGATCAACAGGCCCATGCCCATCAGCCCGCCGCCGACAACCGCCGCATAGATCGGGTCAAGCCGGGCGATCTCCACCCAGCCGGCCGTCAGCCGAGAAAACAGCGAGACGAGGCTGACGGCGATGAAGGTGCGCAGTGCAAACATCCAGCCGAGCCGTTTGACCGCCAGGACGTAGAAGGGCAGGTTGACGAGCGAAAAGACCAGCCAGAACTCGGCGCCGGTCGCATATTGCAGAAGCAGTGCCAGGCCCGACGTGCTGCCCGTGAGCAGCATCGCCTTGCTGTAGATGATGATGCCGAGCGACATGATCAGCGTGCCCGTCAGGATCGCCAGCGCATCCTCGTAGAGGCGATGGCGTTCAGTCGGGGTTTCTGTCGCGTCGATGCTGTGCTCGGCCATCATGGTCCTCAGAGGTTCTTGAAGTTGGCGATGACGCCGTCGACTTCCGCCGTCTTCAGGCCGGCAATGTTGATGCGGCCGGAACCGGGCATGTAGATGCCGTGCTCGTTCCGAAGCCGCATGACGTCGGCCTCGGCAAGCGGAAGCAGCGAGAACATGCCTTCCTGGCTGGCGACGGCGCCGAGCGCCTGCCAGCGATCGCGCAAGCCTTCGGCGAGCGCGCGGCGGATGTTGGTGATGCGCAGCCGCATGGTTTCGAGTTCTGCTTGCCAGTCACGCTTGAGCTCGGCGTCGGAAAGGATCATCCGCACGATTGCAGCACCGTGATCCGGCGGCATCGAGTAGCTGGTGCGGGCAAGGCCGGCGAGGTTGGAGCGGACCGTATCGGCCGAAGACGAGGAGGCCGTCACCGCGAAGATCGCGCCGGCGCGCTCGCGATAGAGCCCGAAGGACTTGGAGCAGGAAACGGCAACCAGCGCTTCCGGAACGACGCCGATCAGGTGGCGGAGACCGGCGACATCCTCGTCGAGACCGCGGCCGAAGCCCTGGTAGGCAAGGTCGACGAGCGGCAGCAGGCCGCGCTCGGCGATGACGGCGGCAAGCTCCATCCACTGCGCTTGCGTGATGACGCCGCCCGTCGGGTTGTGGCAGCTCGCATGCAGCAGCACGGCGTCGCCGGCGGCAGCGCTCTGGAGCGCCGTTATCATGGTGTCGAAGAGCACGGTTTGCGTCGGCACGTCGAAGAACGGGTAACCGGCGGGCTCAAGGCCAGCGGTCTTGAAGATGCTGGCATGGTTTGGCCAGCTCGGCAGCCCGATCCAGATGCGCTTGCCGCCCATCTGGTGGATAAGGTCGGCCGCGAGCCGGAGAGCGCCGGAACCGCCCGGCGTCTGCACGCCGGCGATATGGCTGCGATCGATGGTATCGCCACCGACCAGCGTCCAGAGATGATCGATAAAGACGAGATCGCCCTCGGGGCCGACATAGGACTTGCTGTCCTGCGTTTCGAGCAGGCGCTTCTCCGCTGCCTTGACGGCGCGAAAGATCGGGGTGTGGCCGGTTTCGTCGCGGTAGACGCCGACGCCGAGATCGACCTTTCCGGGGCGCTCGTCCTTGCGGTAAAGCCCGATCAGGGCCAGCAACGGATCATCGGGTTGGCGGGTCAGAGCGTCGAACATGCCGGAAATTCCCCCTTGAGTGGCAGCGATGCGTTATCGGTCGAGAAAGCCTGCCGGCCGCCGTTCCTCCGGCTGCCCTGCGGCTTTCTTCTTAAGTCAGCGCAAGCGCAAAATCGATGCGATATTTGCCACAGAGACAATATCGACAGCGTGCTATTTGCGCAAAATTCTGCAATTCATTTGCTGATTTGCGTGCTGCGGCATATTTCCTGAAGCCGAAATCGAAGCGTTGGGGGCGATGATGGTCGAGAAGATGGCGGTGGAACTGGATCAGATCGACCGGCGGATCATCCGCCTTCTGGTGGAGGATGCATCGCTCAGCAACAACGCGCTGGCGGCGAGAGTCGGGCTCTCGCCGGCGCCGTTGTCGCGCCGCCTTGCCCGGCTCTATGCGGCCGGCGTCATCCGCCAGACGGTGGTCGTCGATCCGAAGGCAGCCGGCATCGGCTTCCAGGCCTTCGTCGAGGTGACGCTGGAGCGCACCGCAAGCAAGGTCGGCCAGCGCTTCATCGAGCTGGTGTCGCGCATGCCGGAGGTGGTGGAATGCCACACGGTCGCCGGCGATTTCGATTTTCTTCTGAAGATCGCGGTGCGCGACGTCGCGGATTACAAACGCCTGCTCTGGAGCGAATTCGAGCAGATCGCCGAGATCAAGACGTTGCGCTCGACCATTCTGCTCGACAGCCCAAAGATGACGGCCGCCACGGGGGCGTGACGGCCGCTTGAACATTCAATCCCAAGTCCTAGGCTTCGAGCGACCCGGGTTTGCGCCCGGCGCTCGACGGCGCAGCGCAGGCGATCTTCATCAAGTCCGAGCGCCGGCGTGCAAGGCGGGTCGAGACGCGGGTGACAATCAGCCCGTCCTGCGGCGCGCGCACCTCGAGGGCGCCGTCCGCCTGGCCGGGGCGCGTAAGGATCGTTGCGAGCAGATCGCCCGCCTTCACGCTCTCGCCGATATCCCGGTGGAACAGGATGGCGCCGGCCTCAGGGGCCCGGATCATCTCGATGTTGTCGAGCGGTGCGATGATGCCAGCGAAGGGTGCAATTGTTTCTTCGTCACCGGTAATGACGCCGCGGGCGACGAGGAAGCGGAAGACCCCTACGGCATCCTTGCGAGCAAGCTCCGGATAGACGTCGCGCGTGCCGCGAAGCTCGACCGTCACCGAGAGGCGTCCCGGCAGGCGTGTCTTCTTCTGCCCGGTTTCGTATTTCCAGGCATAGGCGACAGCCTCCTCGAAGGCGGAGCTTTCGCCGTCCGAAAGGAAGACCGCCTCCATATCGAGCGCCGAGGCGAGGTCGCCCGCTTCCGGCCAGAAGGCGTCGTCGATATAGGCGTATTGCAGCGCCTCGTCGTCGCAATGAAGATCGAGCATCAGGTCGGCGCCGAGCGCCATATGCAGCAGCTGCCGTTTCAGCCGATCCGTCGCCGAGTAGCGGTCGAGATCGTCGATCAGCCGGTCACGGTCGCCAAGCGTGATCAGCGGAAAATCACGGTTGAAGTTCGTGCGTGAGCCGAGGTCGAAGCGGCCCTGCAACTCGCCGAAATGCGACTGCGCGGTGCCGATCGGATTTGCCTGGGGCACGACGGTGATGTCGCCGAGGATGGCGCCGTCTTTCTCCGCCTGCTGCAGCCGCTGCAGCAGGAAATGGGCAAGTGCGGTGCCCGGCAGTTCGTTGGCGTGCAGCGCCGCCTGGATGTAGGTCTTCGGTGCAGCGGCCGTTCTGCCCTTGAAACGGAAAACCGGCAGGCGCCATTCGATACCGGGCGTATCGCCGGCGATGATGATTTCGGAAACGTCCATGGGCTCCTCCCGTATCGTTCGTTGGTCGCGCTTATCGGCATTCCCAAGGCGCTCCGCAAGTCGCTAAGAACTAGGGTGCGGTTTCGGGTTGCGCCGACGTCGCTCTGGCTTTGACATGATCGGCAGGCCTATTGTTCCGTGAAGCATCCAGCACAGGTGGGAGACAGCAAGATGATCCTGATCGGCCAATATGACTCCCCCTTCGTGCGACGCGTGGGCATCGCGCTCAGCCTTTACGACATCCCGTTCGAACACCGTCCCTGGTCGTCCTTCGGCAATGCCGACGAGCTTCGGGCCTACAATCCGCTGACGCGCGTGCCGACGCTGGTGCTGGACGATGGGACGGTGCTTACCGACAGCCATATCATTCTCGATTATCTCGACAGTCTCGTTTCCGACGACCGGGTCCTGTTCCCGCGAACGGAACCGGCGCGCCACCGGGTGCTGAGAATCGCGACGCTTGCCACGGGCCTCGGCGACAAGGCCGTCAGCCTGTTCTACGAGAAGCGGTTGCACGGGGCGGTCTCGGCACTCTGGGTCGACCGCTGCCGCCGCCAGATCGAAGAGACGCTTCAAGTGCTCGAAACGAGCCGCGCGCAAAGCACGGGCGCCTATTGGTTCGGCGAGCGCATCGGCCATGTGGATATCGCCGTTGCGGCCGTGTTGCGCTTCCTCAAGGAGGTGCATCCCGATCTGGTCGCGATGGGGCGCTATCCGCGTCTGCAGGCGCATGCGGACATGCTTGAAGCGCTTCCGGTGTTCCAGACGATCAGCCAGCCCTTCATTCCGCCCGCGTAAGGGGGGCTCCCCGTCGGAGCCGGGCTGGCACATCACCAAGGTGTACGGCTACCTTCCGCCTGGACTTCAGCGCGACGGCAATAGCGGCCAGCGGGCGAGGATCTTCGTAGAGCCCGCCCCCTGGCGGGCATGGATCAGAACGAGTTCGCGCGCCACCCAGGAGACCGGTTCGGAAACGCGGAGATCCGGCGCGACCCGATCGTTCCGGTAGAGCGTCATATGGGGGATTGCCATGAGCGGGCGTTTGAGCGCCTCGATCTGCCGGACCAGCGCGCTGAAGCCCGGCGCGGCGTCGCGCGTCGTCAGGGCGCGCGGCCGGTCGCGGCCATTGCCGTTGCTGACCAACCTGTCGAGGCGGATCTCGACCGCTGGCACGTCGACGCGGTCACCCTGCCGCAGCGCATCCGCAACCGCGAAGTCGGGCAAGCCGCGGCCCTGCCAACGCTTGTCGACAGAGACGTGCAGGCGATCGGGCCGATAGATGAAGCCATCCGCCATCTGGTCGGCGAAATCCCTTTCGGCAATCGCCAGTGCCTTCGTGGCAGCCGGCTCGTCCGGAAGCAGCGCGAAGTAGAGGATGTCGATTGCCGGCGCTGGCTGGGGACAGCCGAGATCGAATGCGAATTGGTTCGACGACATGGTACCCTCCGCCGCCCGGGTCGCGCGCCACGACATGTGGTCTCGACCGGAGATGGGGATGCCGGCTGACAATGCCAAGGACATCCGGCGGGGAATGGAAGACTTCACCCGTTGGCTGACGCTGTTGTTTCGCTACTCCGTCGGCATCCGGCCAAATTTCTGCAAATTCGGATCGAGGCGGTCCCAGGCAAGGCCGCGCACGGCGTAGGTCACCGCTTGCGGTCTGTAACGGCTGGGATCGTCGAGGCTTGCAGCGCGAACGCTGAAGAACTCCGGCATGGCTGAGAAGGTCATGTAGACCGGAGAGCCGCAGCTGGGGCAGAAGCCGCGCGTCTTCACATGGCCGCTGTCGGCGACCATGTCCCAATGCGAGGCCTGACCTTCGAGCTTCACGCCCTCGCGGCGGAACGTCATATGCGATCCGTGCCCGGTCCCGCTTTCGTGCTGGCAATCACGGCACTGGCAGTCGTTGGAGAAGACCGGTTCTCCTGAGATCTCGTAGCGGATCGCGCCGCAGGCGCATCCGCCGATATAGGACTTGCTCATACATTCGCTCCAGTCTCGGGCACGGCAAAGCCTTTCGCGTGGCTGCGAGGGCGACGCCGACCAATCACTTTGCCTGTTTCGGGGGGGCCGGATCGCTATGGCGACCCGGCCTGGGCTTCAATGCTGTTCGTCGGTAATGGTGCCGAGCCGCGACAGGACCTTCGGCCAGCCATTGCTCATGTTGGCATAGGCGCTGTCGTTCTTCGGCGTGACGAAGCCGGAATGAACGAGCCGGAGGCGGGTGCCGTTGTCGACCTTCGTCAGCGTCCAGGTGACGACCGTATCGAGACGCGAGCCATAGCCGCTGTTGCCTTCGTCGCCACCTTTCCAGGAGTAGACGAAACGCTCATGCGGGCGCACCTCCAGCACCTGGCAACGGATGGTCCCGTCCCATGCGCCGGCGGGCGTCGTCCGGAAGGTGAAATGGGTGCCTTCCACCGGTTGGAAACCGGTCGGCGGCATGATCCATCGGCCCATCAATTCGCCGTTGGTCAGTGTCCTCCAGATCGTCTCGGGCGTATGCGGAAAGACCTCGTCGACGACGATATCCTGGGTCTCGAGTTTCAAGGCTGCTGCGTCGGTCATGGATCGATCTCCTTGAGAAGGGTGCGCAGATTGGCGAAGCGGTCACGCCAGAAGGTGCCGTAGTGGCTCATCCAGTCGACGAGCGGCGCCAGGCCCTCGGGCTCGGCGCGGTAATAGACGTTGCGGCCCTCCGGACGCTCGGCGACGAGACCCGCCTGTTTCAGCGACTTGAGGTGCTGCGAAACCGCGCCCTGCGTCACGCCGCTGCCGCGCGTCAGTTCAACGACGGTGATCTCGTCGGCATTGGCGATGCGCTCGAACACGGCGCGCCTGGTCGGATCGGCAAGGGCGCGCATGACGGCGGTGATGGGAGCGGTTTCGATCATCATGGATAAATAAATAGCGGATACTAATTGATTAGTCAACGCTATTGATTTGAATGCTGCTGCAGAACGAAAAGGCACGCTCGAGGCGTGCCTTCAGTCGCTTTGATCCCCGGAGCACATTGCCTCAATGCGGGCTCGCCGTCGGGCGCACGATGATCTCGCTGACGTCGACATCGTCGGGCTGTCCGATGGCGTAGGCGATCGACGACGCGATGGCGTCAGGACTGATGCAGACGGCCCGCCATTCCTTCATGGTTTCTCGTGCGGTCAAATCGCTGATCGTATAGGCGAGTTCGGAGGTCGTCGTTCCGGGCGAGATGACGGTAACGCGGATGCGGTCGGTCTCCTGCCTCAGGCCGTCCGAGATCGCCCGGACGGCGAACTTGGTGGCGCAATAGACGGCGGCCGTCGGCGACACGGAATGGCCGCCGATCGAGGAGATGTTGATGATCTGCCCGTCCCCTTGCGCGCTCATGATCGGCAGGGCCGCGGCGATACCGTAGAGCACACCCTTGATGTTCACGTCGACCATGCGGTCCCACTCGTCGACCTTGAGCGCTGCCAGCGGCGACAGCGGCATCACGCCGGCATTGTTGACGATGACATCGAGGCGGCCGAATTCGGCCTGGGCAAAGCGGGCGAAGGCGGCGACGTCGCCGCGGTCGGTAACGTCGAGCACGCGAAAGCGGACCTCGCCGCCGGCGCCGGCGATTTCGCCGGCGATGCGTTCCAGCCGGTCGGACCGGCGTGCGCCAATCACGACCTTGGCTCCGGCAGCCGCCAGCAGCTTCGCAGCGGCTTCGCCGATGCCGCTGCTTGCGCCGGTCACGGCCACGACTTTTCCGTGAACATTTTCCATGGATATGCCCTTTCGAAAGGTGCGTTTCTGTTTGAGTCCGGCTCGGGCGTTGGGCCTGAGCGCCGGTGAGACAGAAGATAGAAAGGGCGACCCGTTCGATCGAGGTGCCGATCGAGCATGGGGCGGTCAGAAATTCTAACCAAAGATCTGGCGGCAACAGGGCCGGCAATGGCGTCCACCAGGATCTTCCGGATTGTCTTCGGGACAAGCAAAAGGGCGACGCGTCGCGCTTCGCCCTTTTGCCTTCGTTGCCGGTTGATATCGCTTATTCGCTCGCCTGCGCTGCCTGCTCGATCAGCTTGGCGACCGCTTCCGGCTTCGAGACGTAGATGGCGTGGCTGCCGGATGTTTCGACCACGGTGGAGCCCGCGCGTTTTGCCATCTGGCGCTGGGCGGCCGGCGGGATCATGTGGTCGTCGGTCGCGACCAGATAGAAGCTCGGCTTCTCCTTCCAGGCCGGAGCGGTGACGGCGCCGGCTGCCGCTTCGACGCCCCACGGGACCTGGGAGTCGGCCATGAAGGCGGCAATCTCAGGATCGACATCGGCCGCGAAGGCGGCGGCGAACTTTTCCTTGTCGAGCGAGAGGAAACCATCGACCGGCGGCAGGATCGGCGGAACGGGCGCGCCGGCCGGCGGGTTGGCGATGAGCGAGGAAACGGACTCGCCCTTATCCGGCGCGAAGGCGGCGATGTAGACGACAGACTTCACCTTCTCATCGGTGCCGGCTTCCGAAACGACCACGCCGCCATAGGAGTGGCCGACGAGCACGATCGGGCCGTCCTGAGCGGCGATCGCACGCTTGGTGGCCGCGACGTCGCCGGCAAGCGTCAGGGTCGGGTTCTGTACGATGGTGACGTTGTAGCCGTCCTTCTTCAGGATGTTGTAGACGCCCTGCCAGCCGGAGCCGTCGGCAAAGGCGCCGTGAACGAGCACGACATTCTTGGTGGCGGGGGCGGCCTGGGCCGGCGTCAGCGCGCTTGCGGAGAGGGCGAAAGCGGCGGCGGTGATGAGGGACTTGAGCATTTCGGGTCTCCTTCGTTGAGTTGTTTTGCGCGATATTCATTATCGCGATAACAATCATATACGGCGACTCCGATTTCTTGTAAAGATATTAATTATCGCGATATCTATTTTCGCGGCAGAAGCCGCAAAGCGCCACAAGGAGGTTGGAATGCCTGACGAACCGACAACGCTGCCGCTCGACAGCCAGCTCTGTTTTTCGATCTACTCGGCGTCGATCGCCATCAACCGCGTCTACAAGCCGATGCTCGATGCGCTCGGTGTGACCTACACGCAGTATCTCGTCCTGAGCACGCTTTGGGAGAGGGATGGGTTGACGATCTCGGCGATTGCCGATCGGCTGGGTCTGGAATCGAGCACGATCACGCCGGCTGTGAAGCGGCTCGAAGCTGCCGGCTTCCTGGGGCGGCATCGCAGCGTCACCGACGAGCGGCAGGTCGAGGTCCACCTCACCGCGAAAGGGCGCGGCCTCCACGTGAAGACCGGCTGCCTGACCGATGCGCTTCTGGAAAACTCCGGCTTCACGGTGCCGGAAATGATCGATTTGAACGAGCGGGTGCGGAAACTCCGCGATGGCATGCGCGACGCGGTGAAGTAGCGCTGCACCCGGGCCGCGACTGTGCCGGGAAGCAAAAAGGGCGCGCCGAAGCACGCCCTTTAACATTTTTTATCACCGACGCAGCAGATGCGTCCGCGCGTTTATTCCCACTCGATCGTGCCCGGCGGCTTCGAGGTGACGTCGTAGACGACGCGGTTGATGCCGCGGACCTCGTTGATGATACGCGTCGCCGCGCGGCCGAGGAATTCCATGTCGTAGTGGTAGAAGTCCGCCGTCATGCCGTCGACCGAGGTGACGGCGCGAAGTGCACAGACGAACTCGTAGGTGCGGCCATCGCCCATGACGCCGACGGTCTGCACCGGCAGAAGCACAGCGAAAGCCTGCCAGATGGCGTCATAGAGGCCGGCCTTGCGGATTTCGTCGAGATAGATCGCATCCGCTTCGCGCAGGATCTCGAGCTTCTCGCGGGTGATGCCGCCCGGGCAACGGATGGCAAGGCCCGGACCCGGGAAGGGGTGGCGGCCGATGAAGCTGTCGGGCAAGCCGAGTTCGCGGCCGAGCACGCGCACTTCGTCCTTGAAGAGTTCGCGCAGCGGCTCGACGAGCTGCATGTTCATGCGCTCCGGCAGGCCGCCGACATTGTGGTGCGACTTGATGGTCACCGACGGGCCGCCGGTAAACGAGACGCTTTCGATCACGTCGGGATAGAGCGTCCCTTGGGCGAGGAAGTCCGCACCGCCGAGCTTCTTTGCCTCTTCCTCGAACACCTCGATGAACAGGCGGCCGATGATCTTGCGCTTGGTTTCCGGATCGCTCTGGCCTTCCAACTCGCCGATGAACCGGTCGGAAGCGTCGACGTGCAGGAGGTGGAGGTTGTAGTGCTCCTCGAACATCGCAACGACGTTCTTCGCCTCGTCCTTGCGCATCAGGCCGTGGTCGACGAGGATGCAGGTGAGCTGGTCGCCAACGGCTTCATGGATCAGCAGTGCCGCAACCGAGCTGTCGACGCCGCCCGAGAGCGCGCAGATCACCTTCTTGTCACCGACTTGACGGCGGATCGCCTCGACCGCCTTGGCACGATAGGCCGACATCGACCAGTCGCCCTTGATGCCGGCGATCTTGTGCACGAAGTTGGAAATCAGCTTGGCGCCATCGGGCGTGTGCACGACTTCCGGATGGAACTGCACGGCGTAGTACTTGCGCTTCTCGTCGGCGATGAAGGCGAAGGGGGCGTTGGCGGAGGTCGCGACGACCTCGAAGCCTTCGGGGATCGCGGTGACGCGGTCGCCATGCGACATCCAGACCTGGTGGCGCGAGCCGAGGGACCAGAGACCGTCGAACAGCGCGCATTCCTTTTCGACTTCCAGGAAGGCGCGGCCGAATTCACGGTGATGGCCGCTCTCGACCTTGCCGCCGAGCTGGGCGCAGATGGTTTGCTGGCCATAGCAGATGCCGAACACCGGCAGGCCGGAATCGAAGATCACCGAGGGCGCACGCGGCGAGCCGATATCGAGCGTCGAGGCCGGGCTGCCGGAAAGGATGACGGCCTTCGGCTTCAGCCGCTGAAAACCTTCTTCGGCCGACTGGAACGGCACGATTTCGCAATAGACACCGGATTCGCGCACGCGCCGGGCGATGAGCTGCGTCACCTGGCTTCCGAAGTCGACGATGAGAACGGTGTCGGGATGGGCTGTCTGGGTCATTGGGTGCCTTCAAACAAGCTTGATCATGGCGAGCCTTTAATGAAAGCCCGCCATCGACGCAACGATTCAATTGCACCCGGACAATTCCGGGGTTTTGGAGCGGGATGAGGAAAAGTGCGTGCGGTTTTCCGCCCGCATCCCGCTCTGACTTGTGAGCATCGATCACGTTTATGGCTTTGGGTCGACCAGACCCGAAGCCATCGGGGTCTAGAGCGGGATCACGCCGCTCGAAACCGCATTCTCCAACCGGTCGATCACGCTTGCAAGCTTCTCGTCGATGACGTGAAGATACTCCGTCCAGTCGTTGACGTGCTTCAGTTCGGCCTTGCCGTCGGAAATGCCGCGAAGCGCAATCAAAGGAATGCCGAAGGACTGGCAGGCGCGCAGCACCGCGAAGGTCTCCATCTCGACCATGTCGGCGTCGATCGTCTCATAGGCAGCGCCCGAGACGATGTTGGCGCCGGTCGAAAGCCGCGCTTCCGGAACGCCGGGGATGCGTAGCGGCAGCGGCACCACGGCCGGAAGGTCGAGAAACGGCGTTGCGCCCTTCTCGAAGCCGAGCGGCGAGGCATCCATGTCGCGGTAGCCGACGGAAACCGCCTGGTAAACTTCGGTCTGTTCGAGCGTGGCGGCACCCGCCGAGCCGAGCGAAACGACGAGATCGGGCAGGGCCCGCTCGGCGGTGAGTTCGGCAAGCGTGCGCGTCAACACGACGGCCGCCTCGACCGGCCCGACGCCGGTCATCAGCGGCTTGATCCGGCCTTTCAGGTGCGGACCGTACTCGGCATCCACGGCCATGACGTAGAGCACCTTGTGTCCGGCAACGTCCTTGACGGCAAAACTCATCCTTCGATCCCTTCGCGTCCGCGCACAACCATCATCGTTCCGGTCATCGAGGCGATCAGCTTTGCCGGTCCGTCGGAGCGGATCGCATAGCCGCGACCGTCGGAAACGATGATCGTCGATCCGGGCTTTGTCACCTCGCCGCGGAAGAGGAAGCGTTCGCCGCGCCCGGGCGAAAGCAGGTTGACCTTGAACTCGATCGTCAGGATCGAGGCATCCGGGTCGATCACCGAATAGGCCGCATAGGTGCCGGCTGAATCGAGCGCCGCGGAGATCACGCCGGCATGCAGGAAGCCGTGCTGCTGCGTCAGCTTGTCGTCGAAGGGCAGCTCGATTTCGACCGTGCCTTGCTCGACAAGTGTCAGTTCGGCTCCGATCGTGCGCATTGCCGCCTGCCGCGCGAAGCTCTCGCGAATGCGCTTCCGGAAATCGGGGGGATCACGGTCGTCCATCAGTCCATGGGCCTTTGTGTCGGGCGGCATCATTATGACCGCGGGACAGTGGCACGGTCGTGAAGGTCGGACAAGTTCAATTCATGAGCAAAATCGCGCTGTTGAGCGCCGTCGCAAACGCAACCCAGGCGAGATAGGGAAGGAACAGCAGGGCTGAAATGCGATCCCGTTGCCAACTTGCGACGACGAAGCCGGCAACCGCGATCACGAGCGCGATGATCACGATCAGCGCCGACGCTATATCCTGCATGCCAAAGAACAGTGGCGACCAGAGGAAGTTGAGGATCATCTGCGCCAGCCACAGGCGCATGGCGGCGCTGCGCCGATGATCGAGAAACATGCGGGCGCCGACAACGCCGATCATCACGTAGAGGATCGACCAGACCGGCGCGAAGATCCAGTCCGGTGGATTGAAGGCTGGCTTTGCCAGCGACCGGTACCATTCGCCGGGGATGTTGTTGGTGCCGATGAGAAGGCCGAGGCCGAGAACGGCGGCGATGAAGACTACGTATAAGATGGTTCTGTTCATGATCTCGCCAGATAGAACAGACTTTCCGTCTTTCCAGCGGGGCCGCCGTTTTGAAGCCATCATGCACCACCTATATGAGCTGCCATGAAGACCTTCCGACGTATCGACATCCGGCCGGCCGGCCCGGATGACATCATGATGATCGCCTCCGTTATCGTCGAAACCTGGCGATCGACCTTCCGCGGGCTGATTTCCGATGCCTTTCTCGACGCCATGAGCATCGAGGAACAGGCGTTGCGCCACGCAAGACGCATGCGCATCGCCGACGTCTTCCATCTGGTTGCGGTTGACGTGAGCACGAACAAGGTGATCGGCTTTGCCAATTACGGCAAGGCGCGCTCGATGCCGCCGCGGTTCGACCGCGAGCTCTATGCGCTTTACATCCTGAAAGAGTTCCAGGGCGCGGGCATCGGCTCGGCACTGGTGCGCAGCGTCGCCGGTCACTGCCGGGAGCTTGGCGGCAAGTCGCTCTTTGCCTGGGTGCTTTCCAGCAACCCGAATCGGGGCTTCTACGAGCATCTCGGCGCCATTGCCGTTGGCCAGGGCCAGGTGAGCCTCGGCGGCGAAAACCACGACCAGACCGCCTATCGTTGGAACGATCTGGCAAAACTCTCCGGCGACGGCCGTTTTTCGGCCTGAGATCGTCTTAGGCCTAAGCCAACCGCACGATGTGCTGGTCCCAGGCCACTCGGCTCTTGTTAGCCTTGAAGTGGCCGTCATAGGAGGAAACGGCAAAGCCGTGGTCGGCACTGGCGACCCCCGCCGCATCGGCGACGCGCTCTTCCTTCAGCACGGTACCGGTTCGTGCATCGAGCATCACCGCCACGCCGCCCTTCGGCGAAGTCAGTCCGATCAGCCCCTCGTTCCGGTTGACGGCGATGGCGCCGACATAGTTCGCCAGCGCTTCCGTCGTGCGCTCGGGCAGAGACAGGAACTTCAGGTCTTCGCCCTGGGAAAACGAGCCGACGAGCGGCGGCAGGTCGCTGCGCGCACCCTCATACTGGCAGGCAAACCAGATCTCGCCCTTCGGACCGATATCGACATGCCGGGTCGACAGGCGGCTCAGATCATCCGGCAGACCGTGCTTCTGTACGAGCGCGCCGGTTCGCGTATCGACCAGCGTCAGGCTCGGCTCCATATGGTCGAGATTGAGCTTGGTGCGGCCAAAATCCGGATGGGTCTCGATGCCGCCATTTGCAATCGCCAGCAGTTTCCCGTCGGCGCTCAGCGTCATGTCGTGTGGGCCGATGCCGTAGGTCGGGAATTCGCCGATGCGGGTGAAGTGGTCGCTGCCGTCATAGATGCCGACCATGCCGCGATTGGCGGCAAAGTCGTTCTCGGTGGCGTAGAGCAGCTTGCCGTCTGCCGAGAAGCAGCCATGGCCGTAGAAATGCCGGCCGTCGGCAGCGGTGATCACGATCGGCTCGGCCGTGCCGTCGGTTGCAAGGATCATCGCATAGGTGCCCGGCCTGCGGGCAAAGGCGACGATGCGGCGGCTGACGGGCGAATAGGCCATGCCGTGTGCACGGGCCGGCAGCGCCGTGCGGTCGATGATCTCGCCCGCTTCCGTCAGCGTCGCGACGCCATAGCTGCCGTCCGGCGCCATGAAGGCCGAGGCAAAGACGGCGTCGGCCCTGGTCAGGGCGAAGGCTCGCTCAGGCGCGAGGCTCGCCACCCAGGCCGCGCCCGCCATCCTCAGGAAACTGCGCCGGTCGATCAGGCCCGTGGCGGCTGTCATGCCATCCTCGCTCGTCATGGAAATTTGCAAGCCCTGGGCGGAGTGCCCGCTCAGGGCTGCGATGCAGCAGGTTGCGCGCTCAGAGCCAGCCGCGCCGCTTGAAGTAAAAATAGGGCACGATCGCCGAGATCACCATCAGCATCAGTGCCGCAGGGTAGCCGAATTCCCATTGCAGTTCCGGCATCACCCCGAAGTTCATGCCGTAGATCGAGGCGACCAGCGTCGGCGGCAGGAAGACGACGGCGGCAACCGAGAAGATCTTGATGATTTGGTTCTGCTCGAGGTTGATGAGGCCAAGCGTCGCGTCGAGCAGGAAATTGATCTTGTTCGACAGGAACAGCGCGTGATCACCAAGCGACGTCGCGTCCCGCTGGATCAGCTTGATCCGCTGCCGGCTTTCCTTGCCTGCCTTGCGCGGCCCCATGCCTTCGAGCGCCACATGATAGGCGACGAGCCGGCCGATGCTGACCAGGCTTTCGCGGATGACCGTCAAAAGGTCGCCCTTCTGGCCGATCTGCTCGATCAGCGACTGCAGGTCGCGCGTCTTCTTGGTGGCGCTGGCATTGGTCTTGCGGAACACATCCCGCGAAATTCCGTCGACCTCGCTGCCGGCGCGCTCCAGCGCATCCGCCGTACGGTCGATGATCGCCTCAAGCAGCCCGAGCATCACCAGTTCGCCGCTTTCGCAGATCTGGCCGTTGGCCTTCTGGATGCGGTTGGAAAAATTCTGGAACGGCTTCGGGTCCGCGTGGCGCACGGTAACCAGCGTCGCGCCCTTGAGAATGAAGGTCACCGGCACCTTGACCGGATAATCGCTGTCGAGCTTGGCGGCGGCCGTCATCGTCATGAATTCGGCGCCGGCCTCCTGGTAGAGGCGGTCGGAAAGCTCGATCTCCTGCATCTCGTCGCGGGTCGGGATCTCGATGCCGAGCTGGCCTTCGACGAGCCGCGTTTCCTCGGCCGATGGATTGTAGAGGTCGTACCAGATTGCCGGCGTCGGCAGGGCGATGCCGTCGATCATGTCGACAAGCACGAGGTGGCTGTTCTGGCTTTTGTAGATGCGCAGCATATTGGGCTCCATAGGGCGAGTCATCCGACCGCCTGAAGCCCTGATCAATCAGGACCGGACGGCCGTGAGCGTGAAGGCTCGACTTCGACTGTCGGGGTTCATTGGGAGTTGGTCCTTGTGGTGAAACGTGCCCGCGAGAGCGGACACGGGAAGCGCTTTGCGCCCAAAAACCTTGATTGTCAACACTCGGCGCTCAACCGGGATGCGGGCGGAAACCGCGCACATGTTTCCTCATCCCGCTCTAGTCGCCGTCGGCGAAGGAGAAGCCGGCGCCAAGCCCGATCGCGCCGCCGAAATCCTTGTTCAGCCGATCGAGAAGGTCGTTGGTATTGAGCGACAGGAAGGCGAGCTTGGCCCGTTTGTCCTTGTCCTCGAGCGCCTGATCGATCGGTCCGTCGATGTTGCCGGCCATGCCGATCACCGACTTGAAGACGAAGTCGGCTGAACCCGCGACCGAGCGGCTGTCTTCCGGCAAAAGGCTCTGCATGTCGGCAACGTCGAACAGTGTCTTCAGGCCTCGCACGTTGGCGGCGATCGACGGCATGGTGTTGCCGGAGCGCCAGTAGATCGCGAGCTTCGGATGTCCCTTGTCGTCCTTGCTCTCGTAGAACGGCTTCAGCCGCTGGTCCTTCACCGTCTCGACGCCATGGACGAGAATGCCGAGCAGTTCTGTTGCCGCTTCGCGGTTGTCGCGGAACTCGGGATTGTCAGGGCCCGGATGTTTCCAGGCCGCCTGAATGCCATCGGGCTTCTGCCATGCGGCCAGGAACTCGTTGGCGATCGTGTCGAGGTTCTTGGTGATCGCCAGGCCGTAGCGGCAGCGGAAATCGCCATCCTTGTTCAGAAGTGACTCGGCGCCCGTGCCATAGAGCACGTATTCGAGCGCGCCGAGCCCTTGTGCGGCGACGCTCTTGCCCTTGAGTTTGGCCTCGTCCGTTGCGCTTTCATCGTGCTTCGAAACGATCGCCTGCACCTGCTTCAGGCCCGTGCTCTTGCGGTCGGGGTAGAACAGGAACCGCTCGAAGCGGTTCTGCTCAAGTGCCGGACCAAGCCTCACCACCTCGATCGCCGACCAGGCGCCAACCATCTCGGAAAAGGCAACGCGAGCGCCATCGACCGTCGCCTGCGACGGCGCCGCGCAGAGCTTGGCCGTGGCCTGCGTGGCGGCAGCGGTCTTTTCCGTGAGGTTGCGATAGCCGGGGATGATGAAGTCGTCGACGGCTTTGGCCATGACCGCCGGCACGGCCGCCTCGTTGACGACGCGCGGCGAGAGCGCGCTTCCTTCCTGGGCCACCGCCGGGAAAACGGCCGTCAAGGTCAGGGCAAAAGCGAGAGTAAGCGTATGCGTGCGGGGCATCAGAGTGACTCCAGGAAGGCAAGGAGATCGCGGCGATCGCTTGCGGCAAGGGCGGCAAAGGCGTCACGGGCCTTCTGCCCTTCGCCGCCGTGCCAGAGGATCGCTTCGGTGAAATTGCGGGCGCGTCCGTCGTGGAGCAGGAAAGTGTGCCCACTGACGGTCTTCGTCAAGCCGATGCCCCAAAGCGGCGGCGTGCGCCACTCGCGGCCGGTGGCCACACCCACCTGCTGTCCGTCGGCAAGACCCTCGCCCATGTCGTGCAGCAGGAAATCGGAATAGGGCCAGATCAGCTGGAACGACTGCGCCTTGTTGGCCGCGTCCCGGCGGGTGACGAATTTCGGTGTGTGGCAACTGGTGCAGCCGAGTTCGTAGAAGACCTTCTTGCCACGCAGTGTCTCCTCAAAGCTCGCCTTGCGCCGCGCCGGCACGGCCAGGTTCTCCGAATAGAAGGTCACGAGGTTGAGCACCGGGTCGGGCGCTTCTGTGGGGCCAAGGCGTGCCTGCTCGCCGGTCGGCATGGTCAGGCATTGTGCCTGGGCCGCGGTGCAGTCGCCATGCGGGCGGTCGGCGTCGGGTGAAGAGATGCCGATGTCGGTGGCGAAGGCATCGGCGCTCTGTTGCCGCACGGTGGCGTTCTGCGCCTTCCAGCCGAAGCGCCCGAGCATGAGCTTGCCGGTCCTGGCGTCGCGCGTCAGCGCCGGCCGTCCGCTGATGCCGTCGCCATCCCTATCGTCGGGGTCGGCAAGGGCGAGGATATCCGCCTCGTGGATCGCCTCGATCAGGCCGAGGCCGATCATCGGCTGCGCCACACGCGGCGAGAGCGTGGTTTCCGGATCGAGCGGGCCATAGGCGAGATCGGCCACCGAATAGCCTGGTCGGCGCAGAGAGGCCGTTTCGCCGTCGGGGAAAGTGAAGGGCTCCTCGGTGTAGCTGATCTTCAGATGGCCTTCGGCGGCAAGGCCGGGCACGGCGCTATCCTGAAGCTGGGCGCCATAAACAGCGTCGCCGAAGTTCACCACCTCGTGCGCCGCAATCATCCGGCGCTCCTCGTCGTCGCGGGGCGGCCGCGCCAGGCGGAAGAACATCGAGGTTGTATCGACGGCACCTTCCGGCGGCCGGCCGCGTCCGTCCTTCAGGTGACAGCTCTGGCAGGCTCGGGCGTTGTAGAGTGGGCCGAGCCCGTCGGAGGCCTGTGTGGAGGAGGGGGAGGAAACCCAAAGCTTGCGAAAGAGCGCGTTGCCGAGCTTGAAGCCCTCTTCCTCCTGGAAGGTGAGATTGGCCGAGAATTGCGAAAAACTGTCGGCATTGACGGGCGCGATCGAGGTCGCGGCACCGCCGGACATTGCTTCGAAGGTTTCTGCCTTGGAGAAATCGGTCGCAGGCCGCGTCACCGCCTGGACGCGCTGGCGGTCCTTGTCGTTGAGGTCGGAGCGTTCGGTCAAAAGGCCGTCGCCGGCGAAGGCGGGCAGGGCCGTGAAAAGCGCTTGAACGAGAACAAGCGCGCAAAGGCGGAAAGCGCCAGATTTCATCTCAGGAGGATCGGGCCGCGTCTTTGTCGATGCGGCCCGCCTTTTCAGCTTATTGGAAGACGGCGTTAGGATTATCCAGGCTGTCGGAACCTTCAAGCTCGACAGTGCCGAGATCCAGCGACGCAATGACGCGCTGTACGGTCTTTGCTTGGGCGATCAGGCCGTCGATCGCCGCCTGAACGGTGGCGTTGCCCTCGGCATTGCCTTCGCCGATCATCTGGTCGTAGGCCTCGGTCGTTTCCGCGCGCTTGGCCATCGCCTGCATCTTCTCGACCGTGGTCGAAAGGTTGCCGGCCATTTCCTTGTCGAGCGCTGCATCCTTGGCGGCGACGAGTTCGGACAGCGACGGGCCGGTCATCTTCGTGCCGTCGACGCGGGTATATTCGCCGGTATAGGCCGACTGGATGCCGATCGCATCGTGCAGGTGCGAGTTGTGCGTGTTGTCGGAGAAGCAGTCATGCTCTTCTTCCGGATCGTGCAGTAGCAGGCCGAGCTTCATGCGCTCGCCCGCCAGTTCGCCATAGGAGAGCGAGCCCATGCCGGTGAGGATGGCGACGAGACCAGCCTTCGGATCGGCCTCGACCGCCTTGGTGGCGGCACCATCCGGCGTCCAGTTGGCAACCATCTCCTTGAGGTCGGAAACGAGCAGCTCGGTCGCAGCCTTCAGGTAGGCGGCGCGGCGGTCGCAATTTCCGCCGGTGCAGGCCTTGGTGTCGTAGTCGGTGTAGGGGCGGTTGCCGGCGCCGGCCTTGGTCCCGTTCAGGTCCTGGCCCCAGAGCAGGAACTCGATCGCGTGGTAGCCGGTCGCGACGTTCGCTTCGATGCCGCCGGCTTCCTGCAGCGTGCCCGCCAGGAATTCCGGCGTGATGTTGGAGGCGTCGACGTCCTTGCCGTCGATCTTGATCGTCTTGTTGGCGATGACATTGGCGGTGAACAGCGCGTTCTCGTCGCTCTCGGTGCCATAGCTCGGGTCGACATAGTCGATCAGGCCCTCGTCGAGCGGCCAGGCGTTTACCTTGCCTTCCCACTCGTCAACGATCGCATTGCCGAAGCGGTAGACTTCGGTTTCCTGGTAGGGGTTGCGGGCCTTCTTCCAGGCGTCGCGCGCGGCCTTCAGCGTTTCTTCGCTCGGCGTCGCGATCAGCGCGTCAACGGCCTTGTCGAGCGCTTCTGCGGTCGTCAGCGCGTCTTCGAACTTGGCGTGGGCGACGGCGGTGTAGTGCTTCACCACGGCGGCGGCATCGGTTGCGGCATGGGCCGGCTGCAGGGCCATCGCCGAGGTCGCCGTCATCAGCGCCAGCGCGGCGCCCCGGAAAAATTTCTTGGTCATGACCCTCTCCTGTTGCGTCCCCCGGCGCCGTCGAACGAGCCGCAAAACATGGCGTCGTTCAGCCGTCGAGCCATCAGAAAAGGCCCCGCCGAGCTCGCTTCTCATGAACCAAAAGCAAACTTGTGTCAAAGTGTATAGTTTAGAACGCTTTCAATCTGATGCGCGTCTTTTGCCGATCGTCAAACGGCGTTAACCCTTGCGTTGCATCAGGCAGAAGAAGAAGCCGTCCGTGCCGGTGGAAGCGGGTGTCAGCGTCACCGTCTTCATGTCCGCCGACCAGGGCTGCGGCTTGTCGGTGCCGAACAGCGTCGCCCAGATATCGGCGGCCGACAGGATCTCGAATTCCGGATTGTCTTCGCAGAAGCCGTAGACCTGCGCCTCGTTTTCCTCAGGCAGTACCGAGCAGGTGACGTAGATCAGATGGCCGCCGGGACGGACGAACTGGGCAGCGCTTGCCAGCGCTTCTTCCTGCTGGGAGATGCGCTCTTCGAGGTTCTTCTGGTTCAGCCGCCACTTGGTGTCCGGGCGACGGCGCCAGGTACCGGTGCCGGTGCAGGGCGCATCGACCAGCACGCGGTCGAAACGGCCGGCAAGCGGCGCGAGGCTGTCGGTGGATTCATGCACCTGGACATTGCGGGTGCCGGCGCGCTTCAGCCGCTCGATGATCGGGGCTAGCCGCTTGCGGTCGGTGTCGTAGGCGTGCACCTGGCCCTTGTTGTTCATCGCCGCCGACATGGCGAGCGTCTTGCCGCCGCCGCCGGCGCAATAGTCGAGCACCTGTTCGCCTTCCTGCGGATAGGCGAGATCGGCGACGATCTGCGAGCCCTCGTCCTGAACCTCGAACCAGCCCTTCTGGAAGGAAAGCTCGGCCGTGACGTTCGGCAGGCGCGAGGCGCCTTCGCCGGCGGGAATGCGGATACCATTACGGGCGATCGTTGCGGCCTCGGCACCGCTACGCTCCAGTGCCTTCAGGACCTTGGCGCGCGACGCCTTCAGCGTGTTTGCGCGCAGGTCCAGCGTCGGCCGGCCGGCGAGCGCCTTGGCTTCTTCCAGCCAGTCGTCGGAAAAGTTCTCTTCAAAGGAGGCCTGGACCCATTCGGGGATGTCGCCCTGCACATGGGCCGGGGCGTCCTCGATCCGGCGCGACCTGAAGGCTTGAAGCTGTTCGGCCGGTGCCTCCGGCGCGAACTTGTCGCCATCGAGCTCGGCGGCCAGCGCCTCGGGCGAAAAGCCCCACTGGCGGTACATCACCGCGTGGCCGAGGGCCGAGGCGCTGTCGCTATCCATCAGGTAGGCGTGGGAGAGCTTCATGCGAAGGGCGTCGTAGACGATGTTGCCGATCGCCGAGCGATCGCCGGATCCGGCGAAACGGTGGCCAAGGCCCCAATCCTTGAGCGCGTCGGCGACCGGGCGCTTCCGCTTTTCGATATCCTCAAGAACCTCAATGGCTCCAGCGAGCCTGCCGCCCAAACGCATCTTCGATCAACTCCTTTTTCGCCGTGGTAACGGCGATGGCATCGAAGAGCAAGACGGCGGAGAAGATTAACCGCCGGGAACGGCCTTTAGCGAAGTAGATCCACCCGCCCGCAGGCCGGGTAGCAGTATTTCAAGATCAGGAATTGACGACGCGATAGCAGACGCTGGCAGTGCCGGAGCGGACCATGCCGATCTGCGATGCTGCAGCCTTGGAAAGATCCATGACGCGACCGCGGATAAACGGGCCACGATCGTTGATGCGAACGATAACGCTCTTGCCGTTGCGCTTGTTGGTGACCTGCACCTTGGTGCCGAATTTCAGGCTGCGATGGGCGGCCGTCAGGTGAGCGGCATTCATGCGCTCGCCGGAGGCGGTCTTGGAGCTCAGCGCATACCAGGATGCGCCGCCGCAGCCGGCGCCGGCTGCATGGCTATCGGAAACGGAGACGAGACCGATAGTGGCCGTGAATAGCGCTGCAGCGGCAGCAGTCGTGATCTTCGCTGGCGTCAAACTGGCGATCCCCTCGGTCAAAACACTTGGTTAAAAACTTCTGAGAACCGCTAATTGGGGCGAAAAATGGCAAAAACGTGCTTCAACCATTTACGCTCTATTAGGATTTATTAAAAAATGACGAAATTTCAAAAACGAAGATTGTTTGAAATAGTTTAAACGCAGACAGGAGTTCTTTGGAATCAGGGGTTGAGCGTTCGCCAGCCTCCGCACGCGAGCCGAACCCGCCCGTAATCGAAAAATTTCATTAAAAATTTCGAATTGGACCAATTTTCCGGAATCCGGATGGTCGAAAATTCGTTACTAGCGCGCAGGTTGTATGAAATTAACCAAGTATCGAACGATTATCCAAAGAATGTCACAATTGCGGTGGCCCAGCCCTGGCCATTACTGACGGACTGACTATCGACGTTCTATAAGCATTACGGGTTATGCTATCTGGCGGGTGCCGTATTGCATTTCACTGTCCGCGCCACGCGCCCGACTGCCAAAGCTGTGCAAGCGAGACGCGATAATCCGGAAAGGCAAATTCAAAACCGGTTGCACGCATGCGGGCATTCGAAACCCGCTTGTTTTCTCCATAGAAAGTGCGGGCCATCGGTGACAGTTCGGCTTGCTCGAAGGGCGTTTCCGGCGGCGGCTCGACGCCCATCAGCCGGGCGGCTTCCGCGACCACGTCCTGCGGCGGCGCCGGCTCGTTGTCGGTGATGTTGAAGACGCCGCTGGTGCCATTGTTGGCGAGGAACAGCGCTGCGGCGCCGATATCCTCGACGCGGATTCGATTGAACACCTGGCCGGGCTTGACCAGCCGCCGTGCCGTGCCGTTTTCGAGATTGCAGAAGGCGTTGCGTCCGGGGCCGTAGATGCCGGAGAGCCTGAGCACCGCGACCGGAATATCCTGCTTCTTGCCGAAGGCGATCCAGGCGTCCTCCGCTTCCACGCGCTCGACAGAGCGGGCCGAGACCGGCTTGCGCAGCATGTCCTCGGTGACCCATTCGCCGCCATGGTCGCCATAGACGCCGACCGTTGAGAGATAACCGATCCATTCGAGGTTCGGTGCGATCTGCGTGAGGTCCGGGCTCGTGGTGCGGAACATGGGATCGCCATCGCGACCGGGCGCGATCGACTGGATCAGATGAGTTGCCTTGCCGAGGGCGGCGGCTAGGTCGTCGGAGATCGTCTCGCCGTCGAAGAGCACCGGGCGGAGGCCGGCCCTTTCGAGTTTTGCCGCCTTCTCCTCGCTCCGGGTGGTGCCGATAGCGCTTGTGGCCGTTGGGGCCATCGCTTTTGCGATTGCCGTACCGGAGTAACCGGCGCCAAGGATCAGGACATGCATCGGCTCACTCCCGCGATCTGCCATTCGTTGAGGACGTCTTCGTCCGTCTCTGGCTCGCATTGTTCGGCAAATTCCGCAAGCGCCGCAGGCGCGACCAATCGTGACAGCGCCCACACCGCCATCGCCCGCACCACGGCTGAGGTGTCGTTGACGCGGGCCTTGACTGCGGGCACCAGCGCCTGGCTGCCTGAATTGCCGGCGGCGATCAGCACGTTCCGCACGAACCGGTCGCGACCGATGCGCTTGACCGGTGAGCCTGAGAACAGGCTGCGAAAGCTCGGATCATCGAGGTCAAGCAGGGTTTCGAGCGACGGCGCCTTCAGATCGTCGCGTGCTCTGAGCTTCATTTCCGAGGCTGCCTGCGCGAACTTGTTCCAGGGGCAGGCGGCAAGACAGTCGTCGCAGCCATAGATGCGGTTGCCGATCAGCGGCCGGAATTCGGGATCGATCGGCCCCTTGTGCTCGATCGTGAGGTAAGAGATGCAACGTCGCGCGTCGATCCGGTAGGGCGCCGGGAAAGCGTCTGTCGGACAGGCATCGAGGCAGGCGCGGCAGGAGCCGCAATGGTCGCGCTCGGCTTCGTCGAAGGCGAGGTCCGCCGTCGTGAACAGGCTGCCGAGAAAAAGCCAGGAGCCGAATTCGCGGCTGACCAGATTGGTGTGCTTGCCCTGCCAGCCGAGGCCGGACTGCTCCGCCAGCGGCTTTTCCATCACCGGGGCGGTATCGACGAAGACCTTGACGTCCTCGCCAGCGCGCGCGGCAAAGCGGGTCGCGACTTCCTTGAGCTTGCCCTTGATGATGTCGTGGTAGTCGCGGTTCTGGGCATAGACCGAGATCGCACCGCGATCGGTCCGCTCAAGAATGCCACGCGGATCGTGTTCCGGGCCGTAGTTCATCGCGAACATGACGACGGAGCGCACCTCGCTCCAGAGCGTGCGCGGATCGGAACGGCGCTCGGCTGTCTCTTCGAGCCAGTCCATCGTGCCGTGAAAGCTCTCGTCGAGAAAGTCTCGAAGCCGGGCCGGTGCTTGCGGAATGGCATCCGGCCGGGTGATGCGACAGAGATCGAAGCCCTTGTCTGCCGCCTCTGCCTTCAGGAACGCCGTCAGCTTCAGCCGGCGCCGTTCCTCACTGTCTGCCTTGGCATCGATGCCGGGCACGGTATTCGCCTCAGAAGTCGAGATCCGCATAGTGCGGAACGGGGGTGACGCCGCGCACGCGCTCGGCAAGCAGCGGCCGGAAGGAGGGGCGGGACTTCAGCCGCTGGTACCACTCCTTGGCGCTCGGGGCGTCCGACCAGTCGATTTCGCCGAGATAATCGAGCACGGACACCGTCGCGGCGGCGGCAAGATCGGCATAGGAAATCCGGTCGCCGGCAAGCCAGGTGCGCGTGCCCGCGAGCCAGGAGAGATACTTCATATGCTGGCGGATGTTGGCGCGCGAGGTCCGCAGGACCTTGCTGTCGGGTGCGCCGCCGCCCTGGTCCGGCGTCATCTGCAGCTTGAAGATCCGCTCGCGCACCAGCGGCCGCGTCACATCGGCTTCCATCTTCTGCAGGAACCATTCGACCAGCCGGCGGATTTCCGCGCGCTGGAACGGATCCTCGGCCAGAAGGCGGCGATCCCGCTTCATGATGCCGTTCGTCTCGTCGAGATATTCCGAGATGATCGTCGCCCCACAGAGCGCCCTCATACTGTCGTCAACATAGACCGGTAGCGTTCCGGCCGGGTTCAAAGCCAGGAAGTCGCGCCGGTTCTCCCAGGGCTGCTCGTCCGTCAATTCCGTCTGGTAGCCGTATTCCGAAAGGATCAGGCGAACGAAGCGTGAAGCGGCGGACATGGGGTGGTGATACAGTGTCGGCATCGATGATCTGGCTTCTCAGGGCTTTGGCTTGGGGGCGTCAGCGTGGCGGCGCAAGCGTCTGGCCACGGCTCATGTGTTAGAGCTATAGAAATTTGTGGTGGCAAACACAAGCGAATCAGCCTTTTCCTCCCACTCCAAAACTTGTCAGGAAATTCTCATATATGGCGGATCAATCGATCATCAGTGCGCTTGTCCTCGGTCTGATCGAGGGCCTGACGGAGTTCATCCCCGTCTCATCGACGGCGCACGTCCTTCTCGCCGGCCACTTCCTCGGCTTCAAGTCGCCGGGCAACACCTTCGCCGTCCTCATCCAGCTCGGCGCCATTCTGGCGATCCTGCTCGTCTATTTCCAGAAGCTTCTGTCGATCGCGCTGGCGTTGCCGACAAGCATCAAGGCGCGCCGCTTCGTCGTGTCAGTGCTGCTCGCCTTCCTGCCGGCGGCGGTCATCGGTGCCATTGCCCATGATTTCATCAAGACGGTGCTGTTCGAGACGCCTGTCCTGATCTGCGTCGTACTGATCGTCGGCGGCGTCATCCTTTATGCGATAGACCATCTGCCGCTGAAGCCGCGCTATACCGACGTGATGGACTACCCGCCGTCGCTGGCGCTGAAGATCGGCCTGTTCCAGTGCCTGGCTATGATCCCCGGAACGTCCCGTTCCGGCGCGACGATCGCCGGCGCCCTGCTGATGGGCACCGACAAGCGTTCGGCCGCCGAATTCTCGTTCTTCCTGGCGATGCCGACCATGGTCGGCGCCTTTACGCTGGACCTCTACAAGAACCGCGATGCGCTCTCCTTTGACGATTTTACCCTGATTGCAGTCGGTTTCATTGCGGCCTTCGTCGCCGGCATCTTCGTCGTGCGCTCATTGCTCGACTTCGTCTCGCGGCGCGGTTTCACGCCTTTCGCCATCTGGCGCATCATCGTCGGGATCGCCGGCCTGATCGGTCTGTGGCTGCTTGGCTGAGCAGAACCGACGATCTCAGAATGACAAAAGGCGCGTCCCGGACGCGCCTTTTTCTTTGACCTGTTGTCAGGCCCTAAAAACAAAGCCGCGTGCGTCTCATGGTGAAACGCACGCGGCTACTGGCCCCCGCCAATAACTTTTGATGCCTCGTCGAGGCGCCGGCCCTTAGTGGCCGGAAAGGTCGATCGATGCCGTGGTGCACGGATCGACGCCATAGGCCGGTGCGCAATCCTTGCCGCTGCTGGCGACCGTGTTCGGCGCCATGAACGAGCCAGCCAGAATGATCAGTGCCGCACACGCAAAAAAGATTGCGATCGACTTGCCCATGGACGCTATGCCTTTCGAGATTGATGCCGCCGCCCGCCGTCATGCCTTGGGATCGGGGGCGCGAGGCGGTGTTTAGTTGGTGGATATGACATGATCAATATCAGGACATGTTGAATTTGCGGTAAATGCCAATCGCTTTTCCGACTGCGGCAGAACTGCAACGCTGTTACCGCAATACAACAGAAAACGGCCGCCGGTGGTTCCGGCGGCCGTTCAAAAAAATCGTTGGGCTGCTGCCGATCAGGCGGCGCGGCCGCTACGGGTGTACTGGCCCTGCGGGCGGTAGCGCACCAGATAGGTCGGCAGGATCGATTCCAGCATCGTCGGGTCGATGCCGATGCCGGAAAGTGTGCGGCCTTCCGATACGGCCTTTGTGGAGACGACATTGTCGGATTTCAGCAACACCACCTGGTCGGCGGTAAGCGGCGGCGTGACGAAGGGGATCAGCGACGAAACGCTGCCGATCAGAGACGCGACGCCGAAGGGCAGCGAGACGAGCGTGCGCTTGCGGTCGATCGTGTTGAGCATGATCTCGAGACAGTCGCGGAAGCTCAAGACGTCAGGGCCGCCGAGTTCGTAGATCTTGCCCTTGGCGATCGTGCCGTCGACGGCGCGGGCCACGGCTTCGGCGACGTCGGTCACGTAGACGGGCTGGAATTTCGTCTCGCCGCCGCCGATCAGCGGCAGGACCGGCGAGAAGCGGGCCATGTTGGCGAACTTGTTGAAGAAGCCGTCCTCTGGACCGAAGACGACCGATGGACGCAGGATGATCGCGTCAGGCTTGGTCTCAAGGATAGCGGCCTCGGCGCGGCCCTTGCTGCGGGCGTAGTTCGATGCAGAGGAGGCGTCGGCGCCGATGGCGGAGATATGGGTCAGCGTCGCGCCGACGCCGCGGGCCGCTTCAGCCACGGCACGGGCGCCGAAATCCTGGACCGCATCGAAGGTGTTGCGGCCGCTCTCGAACAGCACGCCGACGCAGTTGATGACGTGATCGGAGCCTTCAACGGCGCGGTCGACCGATTTACGGTAGCGCAGGTTCGCCTGAACGAAGGAGATCTGGCCGACATTGCCGAGCGGCTGGAGATGACCGGCAAGGTCCGGCCGGCGAACGGCGACGCGGATGCGATAGCCGCGTTTGGCGAGCGCGCGCACCACATGACGGCCGACGAACCCGGATCCGCCGAAAATCGTCACCAGCGGCGGAAGGTTGGACAAGGTCATGGGATGTGCACTCCTGATCGGATCGGAAAGAATTGATTGCTACATAGCCCAACAGCCGCGAGAGGTGAAGGCCAATCGACGCCTGCGTGCAGAGCCTGCTGAAGGTTGGGGGCGGTGGGATCAGACGCCTTCGACGACCACCATCTCGGCGTCGGCGACTTCCTGGCGGATCGCGGCGGCAATCTGGTACTCGGGAGAGTTATAACAGTCGATCGCCGCCTGCAGCGATGGAAATTCGATGACGACGTTGCGGGCGCGAACGCCACCCTCCAACCGATGATGCAGCCCGCCGCGTGCCAGAAAATTGGCGCCGTATTTCTCGAAGGCGGGCTTTGCGGCCGCTACATAGTCCTTGTAGCGCTCGGGGTCGCGGACATCGACCCGTGCGATCCAGTATCCCTTGGCCATATTGAGCTCCTCGTCTTGCAGCACGAAAGGCTGACGGGAGTGTTACTTCCGGCAAATTTGGGCCAAGGTCAAGCGGATCGACCGGGCGCGTTGGTCCGACGGGTGTCGCCCGGCATCAGCGCGCGAGCGCACCGTTCATTTCGGCAAGGATGGCGCGGGCAGCCGCAAGCGGCTCGGCGGCTGCGACGATTGGGCGCGCGACGACGAGATGGCTGGATCCGGCCTTGAGCGCCTCGGAGGGCGTCATCACCCGCTTCTGGTCGCCCTTGTCCGCGCCGGCCGGGCGAATGCCCGGGGTGACGAGTGCCATGTCCGGCCCGATGATCTTGCGCACTGCCGCCGATTCTTCCGCTGAGCAGACGATGCCGCCCATGCCGGCGGCGCGCGCCTGTTCGGCCCGGCGCAGCACCAGCGTGTGCGGATCGTATTCATAGCCGGCATCGATCACGTCCTGCTCGTCCATCGAGGTGAGCACGGTGACGCCGAGCAGGCAGAGGTCGGAGCCTTTCGCAGCCTCGACAGCCGCCTTCATCGCCTTCGGATAGGCGTGCAGGGTCAGCATCGACATGCCCATCTTGGCGATGTTCTCGACGCCCTTGGCCACCGTGTTGTCGATGTCGAGCAGCTTCATGTCGAGGAAGACGTTCTTGCCGCTTTTGGCCAGGTCGCGCGCGAATTCCAGGCCGCCGGCAAAGACCAACTGGTAGCCGATCTTGTAGAAGGAGACATCGTTGCCGAGCGTCGACACGATCTTCTCGGCATCCGCAATCGTCGGAAGGTCGAGGCCTACGATCAGTCTGTCGCGCGCGGTTTCGGTCATCGTCTAAATCCCCTGCCAGTGTTCCATCGGGGTCCAGTCGCATGCAACAGTCCGATCCGCAAGGCGGAAAGCGAAGACATTGCCGCCGCCACCACCCTTCTGGTCGGCTGCGCGCGAGATTGGCGCGCCGGTAAGGCGGCATTTCAGAAGTGTGCCGACGCCGCCATGGCCGACGAAGGCAATCGGGATTTTCGGATCGTGATCGCCGAGGATCCGAAAGACCGCGTTCGAGATGCGGCTCTGGGCATCGATCGCGCGCTCCCAGCCCTCGAAGCTTTCGGTGGGATTGGCGAAGAACCAGTCGGCCGCCTTCTCGAATTCCGGCGGCGGCAGGAAGCCGGTGGCCGAGCGATCGTTCTCGCCCATGTCGTGGTGGACCTCGATCGTCACGCCGGCCGCATCGGCCAAAAGTTGTGCCGTCTCGATCGCCTTGGTTTCGTCGCTCGAAACGATCCGTCCGAGCGAACGCACCCAGGGCAATCGGGCGGTGATGACCGCGCGTTCGCGGCCAACAGTGGAAAGTCCCCATTGCGGGACGGGCACGTCCGGATCGATCTGGACCTGCGGATGGGTGACGTAGACGCCGAACATCCCGTCAGTGCGCCCGGCGATAGACCCAGAGCTGCGCCGGCGGAATGTTGCGCACGACGAAGTCGAGATGCTGGATGCTGTAGCGGTCCGGCATGGCAACGACGGGCGACAAAGGCCCATAGGAAATCTGCACGACCGGCCGGCCGACCGGAACGCGCGACAGCAGATCGTCGATCAGTTCGACGCGGCGATGCATCGGGAAGTTCAGAAGCGGCACGGCAGAGACGACGCTGTCGAAGGTCTGGCCGTTGAGTTCGCCGAGCGTGTGTTCCAGATCGAAGGCGTCGCCGTTGATGAAGTTGACGCCGTTGAAGTTGGTCTTGAGCTGATTGTAGAAATCGGTCGAATACTCGATCGACACGAGATTGGACGGCTCAAGGCCACGTTCCAGGATCGCCTTGGTGATGACGCCGGTGCCGGGGCCGAGCTCAAGAACCGGAAGGCCTGAGGCCGGATTGATGACGCTCGCCATTCGGCGCGCTGTGACGGAGGAGGTCGGCAGGATCGCGCCGACGGCCTTGGCATTGCTCATCCATCCCTTGAAAAAGCGAATCTCTTCGTCGAACTTCCGTCCGAGCCGTTCCTTCACCTTCACGCGCAAATTCATTGAACCCCTCAAAACCGCTGTCCTCTCCTCGCACAGGCCGTCCGCTCAAAATTCCTCGCCCGGTGATTCGGGCCGGCCGCGGCGGCGGTGATCATAATGTGTCCCCATCTGCGGCAAAAACAAGTCTGTCTGCGCCTGAAAGCGTTCGCTTATCAACAGTCCGCAGATGCCGCGGCCAACAAAAAACCCGTCACGCGCGGGCGTGACGGGTTGGCATTTCGCGCCGCGTCAGGCCCGGCTACACGCGCATCGGCATGAGCACATAGAGCGCATCTTCAGCGGCCAGATCACGGACGAGCGTCGGCGAGCCCGGGTCTGCCAGCATGAAGATCGCATCGGTGCCGGTCAGCTGCGAAGTAATGTCGAGCAGGTACTTGGCGTTGAAGCCGATTTCGAGCGGATCGTGGTCGTAGCCGACGGGCAGTTCTTCCGTAGCACTGCCGGAATCGGGATTGTTGACCGTCAGCGTCATCTGGCCTTCGTTCAGCGCCAACTTGACGGCGCGGCCGCGCTCCGACGAGATCGTCGATACGCGATCGACCGCCTGGGCGAAGGACTGGCAATCGACGCGCAGTTCCTTGTCGTTGTTGGCTGGGATGACGCGCTGGTAGTCGGGGAAAGTGCCGTCGATCAGCTTCGAGGTCATGACGATCGAGCCGATCGTCAAGCGGATCTTGGCGTCCGAGACTTCGACGGTGACGACGAGTTCCGGGTTGTCGAGCAGCTTCTGCAATTCGCTGACGGTCTTGCGCGGGATGATGATGCCCGGCATGCCTTCGGAGCCGGATGGCGCCTCGACGTCGGCGCGCGCCAGGCGATGGCCGTCGGTTGCGACGGCGCGCAGTTTCAGCTCACCCTTGCTTTCGACCGTGTGTACGAAGATGCCGTTGAGATAGTAGCGGGTTTCCTCGGTCGAGATCGCAAACTGGGTGCGATCGATCAACATCTTGAGGTCGGTCGCCTTGAGGCGGAACGAATGCGAGAAGCTGCCGGCGGTCAGATCCGGGAAGTCGGATTGCGGCAGGCACTGCAGCGAGAACTTGGAACGGCCCGAGGCGACGGTCATCGCCGTGCCCTCGGCGTTGGTGGCGAGCAGCACTTCCGAACCGTCGGGCAGCTTGCGCACGATGTCGTAGAGCAGGTGCGCTGGCACGGTGGTCGCGCCCGCCTGCTCCACCTGGGCCGGGGTCGCCTCGGTGATTTCGAGGTCGAGGTCGGTCGCCTTCATTTCGAGGCTGGCGCCGTCGGAACGCAGGAGCACGTTCGAGAGGATCGGGATCGTGTTTCGCCGCTCCACCACGCGGTGCACGTGGTTCAGCGATTTCAGGAGGTTGGATCGCTCGAGAGTAATGCGCATGGGATGCCGCTTTCAACCATTGCCCGGCGGGCGAAACGTCCGCCTGAGCGTCAACTGCGAGTGCCCCGGCCGACCGACCGGATAGATGTGGACCGGCAAAATGGCAGAAAGAGCGCCCGGAAAGCAAGGGGTTTGAGGGCTTCTGTCCCCAGATGCGGCACGTAGGCCCGTCGTCTTGCCCTTGCTCTGCGATGGTGGCTCACTCATAAAGACCGGACAGACACATCGGTAAGCACGATCAGGACGTTACAGGTGGAAAAGCAAAAGACAGCGGAACCGGCGGGCGGACAGAGGGAGCGCAGCTACCGGCTGCACAATGTGAGCGTTCCGGCCCGCCCCCTTGATGCCGCGCTCTATCTGGTGGCAACCCCGATCGGGAATCTCGGCGATATCACGCTGCGCGCGCTGGAAACATTGGCCGGCGCCGATGTGCTTGCCTGTGAGGACACGCGGGTCACCCGTGTTCTGCTTGATCGATACGGCATCACCAATCGGCCCTACGCCTACCACGAGCACAATGCCGACGAGGCCGGTCCGCGGCTGCTGGCAGCGCTCGCCGAAGGGCGTTCGGTGGCACTCGTCTCTGATGCCGGCACGCCACTGGTCTCTGACCCCGGCTACCGCCTGGGGCAGCTTGCGATCGAGGCCGGACATCGCGTCGTGCCGATTCCCGGCGCCTCGGCGCCGCTTGCAGCCCTCGTCGGGTCCGGCCTGCCGAACGATGCTTTCCTCTTTGCCGGTTTCCTGCCGACCAAGGACAAGGCCAAACGCGATCGCCTCAGGGAACTCGCCGCCGTGCCGGCAACGATCCTGTTCTTCGAATCGCCGCACCGGATCGCTGCGACGGTTGCGGCGGCGGCCGACGTTTTGGGGGAAGGCAGGCGGGCGTCCGTCTGCCGCGAATTGACCAAGACCTTCGAGGAATTTCGCCGCGGCACGCTCGGCGAGCTTGCTGCTCATTATGAACAGGCGGGGCCGGTCAAGGGCGAGATCGTGCTCGTCATCGGCCCTCCCGATGCCGCGCCCGAACCGGAAGCGGCCGACGTCGACGCGCTGCTGCAAAGCCTGGTCGCCGACATGCCGACCGGCAAGGCGGCAACCGAAGCCGCCCGCCAGACGGGCCTGCCGCGCAAGGAACTCTATGACCGGCTGCTGCAGTTGAAGGAACGCAATGGCGACTGAGGCGGGTGATCGGCGGAAGCTGAAGGCACTCAGGCGGGGATACCTAGCCGAGTATCGCGCCGCACTCTGTCTCTTGCTCAAGGGCTACCGCATCGTCGCGATGCGCCATCGCACCAAGCTTGGCGAAATTGACATCATTGCCCGGCGCGGCGATCTCATCGCCTGCGTCGAGGTCAAGGCCCGTCGCTCGGCCGAAGACGACGTCTTCGCCGTGACGGCGACAGCGCAGAGGCGTATCCGTGCCGCGAGCGATCTTTGGCTGGCGAAACAGCCTGATTTCAACAGGCTTTCCGTGCGCTACGACATCGTCACCGTGACCCCTTGGGGCTGGCCGCGGCACCTGCCGGATGCGTTCTGAATCGGCGCATAATGAAGGGAAATGATTGCGTTGTTCCGCGGGTGCCCCTCATTGGAACATATTCTCGAATTTGTAATCGTTCCGACATAAAAGCGTTACGGGCCTGTCATTGAAGGTCACTAGTCCACTGCCATCCGCAACCCGGTGGAGAGGATTAGTCATGTTCAAGAAGTTTACGCTCGCAGCCCTTACCCTTGCATTTTCCGCGACCTCGTCGCTTGCCGCGACCAACATTACCTGGTGGCACGGCATGGCCGGCCGCAACGGCGAAGTCATCAATGAAGTTTCCAAGAAGTTCAATGAAGCCCAGAGCGCCTGCGCGCTGACCCCGGTTTCCAAGGGCACCTACGAGGAAGCGCTCGCTTCCGGTATCGCCGCTTTCCGCTCGGGTGAACAGCCGAACATCCTGCAGGTCTTCGACGCCGGTGCCGCCACGATCATCAACGCCAAGGGCGCGGTCATCCCGGCCGAAGACCTGATCATCAAGGCTGGTCACAACTTCGACCGCAACGCCTTCATCGATGGCGTGCGCTACTTCTACGCCGACAGCGAAGGCAAGTTCGTCGGCATGCCGTTCAATTCCTCCGCGCCGATCATGTACATCAACGACGAGGCCCTGAAGAAGGCCGGCGTCGAAGCGCCGAAGACCTGGGAAGAGTTCGAGGCCGTCGCCCCGAAGCTGAAGGAAGCCGGTTACATCCCGCTCGTCCAGTCGCAGCTCACCTGGCAGTTCACGGAGAACTTCTTCTCCCGCAACAACATCCAGTTCGCCACCAACAACAACGGCTACGACGCCGTCGTCGACACTGAGCTGAAGGTCACCGACCCGAACCTCGTCATGATGTTCGACAAGCTGAAGGCCTGGAAGGATGAAGGCTACTTCGCCTTCTACGGCGCCGGCTGGAACGACAACCAGAAGGTCTTCGAAGAAGGCAAGGCTGCGTTCTGGATCGGTTCGTCGGGTTCGTTCGGCGGCCTGCAGAAGACGGCGCAGATGCCGTTCTCGGCAACCTTCCTGCCCTATTGGGGCTCGATCAAGGGCGCCGGCACCAACTCCTTCATCGGCGGCGCGGCACTCTTTGCCATGTCCGGCAAGACGGATGAAGAAAACAAGTGCGTTGCCGACTTCTTCCAGTTCCTGACCTCGCCTGAGATCCAGTACTTCTACCACAAGGCCACCGGCTATGTGGCCATCACCAAGGCAGCCTACGAGCTTGCCCAGAAGGATGGCTACTACAAGGAGAAGCCGGTTGCCGAAGTCGGCATCAAGCAGCTGATGCTGCCGGCCGGCGACTGGTCGAAGGGCTACCGCCTCGGCTTCTACCCGCAGATCCGCGAAATCATGGAACGCGAATACGGCCGCATCTTCTCGGGCGAAACGACCGTCAAGGACGCGTTCGACACCATCGAGAAGGAAGGCAACGAGCTGCTCGCCCGTTTCGCCAAGACGGCCGGCTGATCTCGATGTCGACCGCGACAGATCTCCTCCCCGCAGCGCGGGGAGGGACCGGAACAAAGACCGGGGGGCGTCGCTTCGGCGCCTTCCGGATTTTCGGTGGCCAGTCGAATAGCGGAGGCGAAAGCGCTGCAAAGCGCGTGCAGTTCTCCTCGCCGTTCCTGCCATACCTCTTCCTCGCGCCGCAGCTCGCGATCATCTTCATCTTCTTCTACTGGCCGTCGGTTCAGGCGCTCCAGTCGTCGTTCTATCTTGAAGACCCCTTCGGTTTCGGCTCGACCTTCGTCGGGATGACCAATTATACCGACGTGCTGAAATCAGGCGAATATCTCGGCATTGTCCGTTTCACCGCCGTTTTCACGGCGTTGGTCACCTTCTTTGCGCTGTCGATCGGGCTGCTGCTCGCCGTCAAGGCCGATGGCGTCATCCGCGGCAACGCCGCCTATAAGACGCTGCTGATCTGGGTCTATGCCATTGCCCCGCCGGTCGCAGGCCTCATCGGCATGATGTTCTTCGACCAGCATATCGGCCCGATCGTCGAGCTTGCGCGCTGGTTCGGCTGGGACATCAAGGTTGGTCTGAACTACTTCGACACCGCCTTTTCCATGGTGGTCGTCTCGGTCTGGAAACAGATCCCCTACAATTTCATCTTCTTCCTCTCAGGGCTCCAGGGCATTCCGGTCTCGGTGCGGGAAGCTGCGGCGATCGACTGCCGCTCGGGCTTCCGCCGTTTCTGGACGGTGATCCTGCCGCTGCTCGCGCCGACCGCCTTCTTCCTTCTGATCATCAACGTCACCTATGCGCTGTTCGACACTTTCGGCGTCATCGACGTGATGGTGAAGGACAAGGCTGCCAACAACCCGATCACCCTTGTCTACAAGGTCTACATGGACGGTTTCCGCGGCAACGATCTCGGCGGCTCCTCGGCCCAGTCAGTGATCCTGATGCTGATCGTCTTCGTGCTCACCATCTTCCAGTTCCGCTTCATCGAGCGGCGCGTGCATTACAACTGAGGTGGGGCCGATGTATCGCACCAAGATTTTCGACCACATCATCCTGCTCTTCGGCGTCTTCATCATGGTGGCGCCCGTCGTCGTCGCCTTCATGACCTCGACGCACGAGGCGGCCGACATTCACCGCAACGGTCTCAGCCTCAGCTGGGGCGGCCATTTCGTCGAGACCTACCAGACGGTACTGACGCGCGAGGGCGGCTTCACCGGCAAGATCACCGGCTTCAACATGATGCTGAACTCGATGATCCTCGGCCTGGGTTTCGCCGTCGGCAAGATCGTGCTGTCGATGCTGGCGGCCTATGCGCTCGTCTATTTCCGCTTTCCGCTCGCGACCTTCTTCTTCTGGGTGATCTTCACCACCCTGCTTCTGCCACTCGAAGTGCGCATCCTTCCTTCCTATGAAGTGATGAACACGCTGAAGCTGACCAACACCTATACCGGCCTGATCGTGCCGCTTCTCGCCTCGGCGACGGGCACCTTCTACTTCCGGCAGTTCTTCAAGTCGGTGCCGGACGAGTTGCTGGAGGCCGCGCGCATCGACGGCGCCGGCCCCTTCAAGTTCTTCATCGACGTACTGGTGCCGCTCTCGCGCACGATGATGGCGGCGATCTTCATCATCATGTTCGTCTACGGTTGGAACCAGTATCTCTGGCCCACCCTGATGACCACCGACGAAGGCTTCTTCACCCTGGTGCGCGGCATCAAGCAGATCCTGCTCGTCTGGGTCGGCTCGAACATCCCCGACTATAACGAGGCCTTTGCGCTGGCGATTCTCGCCATGCTGCCGCCGGTCATGATCGTCGTGATCTTCCAGCGCTGGTTCATCAAGGGCCTGACGGAAAGCGACAAGTAAACGGGGTCGTGGCGGGACAAAAGTCCCGCCCGCTCCTGAAACGACATCAATCTTACGGAGGCAGCCATGGCGGCCATTACCATCGCCGAGGTCTCGAAGATCTATCACGGCAATGTCGAGGCGGTGAAATCCGTCTCGATCGATATCGAGGACGGCGAATTCATCGTGCTGGTCGGCCCGTCCGGCTGCGGCAAGTCCACGCTTCTGCGCATGGTCGCGGGGCTGGAGACGATTTCGAAGGGCACGGTGACGATCGGCTCACGCGTGATCAACGAGGTCGATCCGGCCGAGCGCGACATCGCCATGGTCTTCCAGAACTACGCGCTCTATCCGCACATGACCGTCTACGAAAACCTCGCTTACGGCCTGAAGAACCGCAAGACGCCGAAGGCCGAGATCGACGCCCGCGTCGCAGAAGCCGCTCGCATGCTGGAGATCGAGCCCTATCTTACCCGCAAGCCCCGTGCGCTCTCGGGCGGCCAGCGCCAGCGCGTCGCCATGGGCCGCGCCATCGTGCGCAAGCCGGCGGCCTTCCTCTTCGACGAGCCGCTCTCCAATCTCGACGCCAAGCTGCGCGTCTCCATGCGCGGCGAGATCAAACGCCTGCAGAAGCGCCTCGGCACGACCTCGCTCTACGTCACCCACGACCAGCTCGAGGCGATGACCCTTGCAGACCGTCTGGTGGTGCTGAATGGCGGTCGCATCGAACAGATCGGCCGTCCGCTCGACGTCTATCACCGCCCGGCCTCAACCTTCGTCGCCAGCTTCATCGGCTCGCCGGCGATGAACCTGATCAAGGGTGTGATCGAAGGCGGCAACCTGCAGATCGGTCTCTACAGGATCGCGCTTGGCGACCGTGCGCCGGTCGAAGGCCCGGTCACGGTTGGGCTTCGCGCCGAAGATCTCAAGCTCGCCGGCGTCGGCGAGGACGCCATGCTGTTCCAGGTCGACTATGTCGAGGAACTGGGCGCGCAGCGGCTCGTGCACGGCACCATCGAGAGCCAGGCGCTCACCATCGCGCTGTCTCCGGAGACGCCACTTTCGGGTGATCTTGCAGTGACGATCGCCGTCGACCGTCTGCACTTCTTCTCGACCGAGACCGGCAAGCGGCTGGAGCGCGGCACGTCGTTTGCCAATGAAGCGCCGGTTGCAGCGCCACGCCTGGAGACCGCATCGTGATCTCCAAGACCGTCGAGCAGCTTGCCGTTCCTTCGCTTGAAACGCGCGCCAGCTTTGCCGAGATCGTGCGCACCATTGCCGCCCATGACGCAGCCATGGCCGCACGGCCGGAGATGAACAGCGTGGAGGTCGGCGGCACACCGGCCTCCGATACGCCGCTCGCCTTCCCGTTCACCGTTGCTGCCTGGAACCTGGAGCGCTGCCTGTTTCCGGCCGAAAGCGCCGCCCATCTCGCCGCGACGAACGCGCCGGTCGTCCTTCTTTCAGAAATGGACAACGGCATGGCCCGCACCGGCCAGCGTCACCCGACCGCCGAAGTCGCCGAAACACTCGGCATGCACTATGCGTATGGCATCGAGTTCATCGAGATGGGTCTCGGCTCCGATACGGAGCGTGAGTTCTGTGAGGACGAATTCAACGCCAAGGGGTTCCATGGCAATGCGCTGATGGCTGCGGTGCCGTTCTCCCGGCCCTTCATGTTGCGCCTATGGGGCGGACGCCTCTGGTTCACCGATGGCGAGCAGCCGCGCCTTGGCGAGCGCTGTGCGATCGGCGCCGTCATCGAGACGGAAGCCGGACCCTTCGTCGCCGTCTCCACCCATCTCGAGAGTGCGACGACTGCCGTCTACCGAGAGCGCCAGGTCAAGGAATTGATCGATGCACTCGACGAGACTTTCCCCGGCCTGCCGGTGATGATCGGTGGCGATCTCAATACCGGCAACCATGCCGGCGGCGATTTCGAGGCCGAAGGGCTGTTTGCCATGAGCGCCATCAGAGGCTTTACCCGCCATGGTGGGCCGCTCGACGTGATGACCACGCGGCCGAGCCTGATCACCCGCTGGCCAGAGCGGGCGATGAAGCTCGACTGGTTCCTGTCGCGCGGGCTGAAGATCGGCGAGACCACGATCATTCCTTCGCTTGACGAAACCGGCCGGCCGCTTTCGGATCACGATCTCATCACCTGCGTGATCGAAGGCTTCGAATAGGCTCGCCTCTCCTTGCCTAAGGCCCGCCCGCATTCTACATGTCGAGGGCTTTGCCAGTGCGGCAGAGGGCAGCGGTTTTCCCGTCCTCATTCGCTCCGGCGGTTTGAAATCGATCACGCTAAGCGTGATCCATGAGGGAATGGGTAGATGGCGAAAATCGTCAATGTCGGGGTCCAGATGGACCATGTGTCGGGCATCAACATTGCGGGTGACTCCACCTTCGCCATGAGCCTCGAGGCACAGTCGCGCGGCTATCGCCTCTTCCACTATACGCCGGAAAAGCTGTCGCTGCGCGACGGCAAGGTCTATGCGAGCGTGCAGCCGATGACGCTGCGCGACGTCAAGGGCGACCACTTCACGCTTGGCGAAGCCGAGCGCGTGGATCTTTCGACCATGGACGTCATCCTGCTGCGCCAGGACCCGCCCTTCGACATGGCCTACATTACCTCGACGCACCTTTTGGAACGCCTGCATCCGAAGACGCTGGTCGTCAATGATCCCGCCTGGGTGCGCAATTCGCCGGAGAAGATCTTCGTCACCGAATTCGCCGACCTGATGCCGAAGACGCTGATCACCCGCGACCCCGCTGAGATCTCCAGCTTCCGCCAGGAAATGGGCGACATCATCCTGAAGCCGCTCTACGGCAACGGCGGCGCCGGCGTGTTCCACTCGACCCGCGACGACCGCAACATGTCCTCTCTGCTCGAAATGTTCGGCCAGATGTTCCGCGAGCCCTTCATCGCCCAGGAATACCTGCCGGCGGTGCGCAAGGGCGACAAGCGCATCCTGCTCGTCGACGGCGAGCCGGTCGGCGCCATCAACCGCGTTCCGGCAGACCACGACGCCCGCTCCAACATGCATGCTGGCGGCCGGCCTGAGCCGACCGAACTGACGGCGCGTGAGAAGGAAATCTGCGCCCGCATCGCGCCTGCGCTGAAGGAGCGCGGCTTCCTCTTCGTCGGCATCGACGTTATCGGCGACTACATGACCGAGATCAACGTGACGTCGCCGACCGGCATCCGCGAAGTGAAGAAGTTCGGCGGCGCCGATGTCGCGAGCCTGCTCTGGGATGCGATCGAGCGCAAGCGCGCCTGATCAAGATCTCGGCCTAGGATCCATCTCGGGTCGATGGCGCTTGCCGCGGGCCTACGCCCGCGGCCGTTTGCCGAAGCGTCCCGGATACACACCCGCGCCTCCTCAAATGTTCCGTTATTGTTCTTGTTTTTGTGCGCGATCCGTGCAAGGCTTCTGCCTGCAACCCTGGGCGGTTGTGGCGCCCGATAACTGGGCTGCCTGGGCGAGGGGCAAGCATGGTCGCGCGCGTCAGCACGGTCGCATTTCAGGGTATCGAGGGCCTGCCTGTCGATGTGCAGGTGATGGTCGCGCCGGGCAAGGTCGGCATGCAGATCGTCGGCCTGCCGGACAAGGCCGTCGCCGAAAGCCGCGAGCGGGTGCAGGCCGCCCTTCATGCTTCAGGTCTGGCGCTGCCGGCCAAGCGCGTGACCGTCAATCTTGCGCCCGCTGACCTTCCCAAGGAAGGAATCTCTCTGTCACATTCGTTGTCTTATCCTTTTGTCTGAGACCCTGGTTTCAAGGGAAAAACGGTCCTTCTGACAAAAGGATATTGATCTCCTTTCAAGAGCAAACCGTTCACCTGCTATGAGTTGTAGCTCGAGTTCTCCTTGGGCCGCTGTAGCGTCAGCTATGGAACATCAACGCGCTACGATCTCTCGCCCGGCCTTGCGTATGCGAGGGCATCAGCGATTTCATTCAAGCGCTTAACCAAATCGCGCAGATGTTCACGGTCCCGGGCTCGTTTCACGACCGGTTGCTCAGTGGCAGCGAAAAATCCTTGTGGCCCAAACGATCGGCTAGAGGCCGAGAGACGTTGCTCGCATACCGAGATAGACACGCAACGCCTTACCACCCCTTGGCCGCCGCGGGCTCATCGGCAATGGCCGTGCTTCCATCAAAAGGTACGAACGAAGTTTTGGGCCTGCAGATCATATTCAAAACGTGAATAAGTTCACGGCGATGCAAAATTTCTCTTTCTATATGGCGATACTGATAATATAACCCGCAATCGCGAATCAATAACATGGCGCAAGGCGACGAATTTGGCGTCTTTAATTAAAGGAGTGATAGACACATAGGCTAAGTTTTTCGTGGAGTCAATAATTTATATTGAAGACTTTGATTTTGTATTCGGTAGTTCGGAGTCTTTATTTTGTCCCCAGATCGGGGGGGAGGGGCTCAGGAATTCAAGACCTCGCGTCCCGATGTGAAGAATGGTCGCTCGGCGTTTGTCGGCACAAATGAAGAATTCAATAGGAAAGGAATGTAGTGGAAATCGATGAGCCTCGAACCGCTCCGGAGGAATTCAAGTTCACAATCGCGGGTCACAGGCACGCGTACTATCTCACCACCCTCCGACCATATTTTGGGGATGCGTTCTGCTGCCATTTTCGCGATGCCTGGTCTAAGGCCGCGGGATTGATACGCGGAACCACGGCGATGAAGTATTTCCAATCTGCTCGCACTGCATTCCAATTGATTGCCTACAATGGAACCACCAAGCCCCGTTCCCCGGAGGGCTACGTACTCAAATCGCTTCGAGACAAACCTGGTTCGCAACTGGATGAGGAAAAGTGGCACGCTGTAACGGTAAACCTTAGCCGAGCAATCCTCACTCTTGGCGACAACAGCTTTATAGAGTCCGAGAACCCCACCAGCCGTAACAAGATGCTTGAAGCCGTGAATGCGGGGTTCAAATGGCTTCACCAGGGCGGAATGATTCCTGACGTGCCACTGGAAGGGCGTCTTGAGGGAAGAAACCATGACTCCTCGAAATGCTTGGCAACCTTGGCCTTCGAGAATGCCCGCTTCAGTATCGAGGGCCTCAGCGCAAGTGACGCTTATCAGGCTGGAGTGCCCCCCATTTCGCCGGACAAGTCAGCTATTGAGACAATGCTTTGATGAATTCCCTTGGGGATGCCATTTTCAGCGCTGAATGCGGATGGATTTCGTTGTAATCCTCGATCCATCCATCGATGTTCCGGAGCGCTGTGTCGGCGTCGGGAATGGGTGAGATGCGTATGTAGTCGCGTTTCAGGGTTTTGACGAAAGCCTCCGACATACCGTTTGATTGAGGGCTGGCGACCGGCGTGAAGCAAGGGACCAGATTGAGGGCCTGAGCAAACAGCCTGGTTTCCTTTGCTGTGTAGGCGCTGCCGTTATCGGACAGATGTTCGATGGCATGTGGGGCACGCGTGCCACCGAAGCGTTTCTCGACTGCTTCCAACATCATATCGCGGACGTCAGAACCGGAGATCCCGGCATTGGCGACGGCCGCCCACGAGATGATCTCTCGATCAAACGCGTCGATGATGAAAGCAAGGCGGACCACCTCGCCATTCCAGCAGGTGAACTCCAGGCCATCGGAGCACCAACGAAGGTTCGACCGCATCACCATGACCTTGCCGTCGTGGACGCGGCCCTTGCGCACGGCGGTGTGCTTCTCAAGGATCATGGCGTGGTTGGCCATGATGCGGTGGACCCGCTTGCGGTTGACGACCGGCTGATCGGCGGCCCGCCGCTGCCTGTTGAGAAGGGCAGCGATCCGCCGATAGCCATAAGTTGGCCTGGCATCCACCAGCTTGCGAATGGCAGGCAGCAGCTCGGCATCGTCCGCTTTGAGGTAGGGTCCGCGAGGCTTGGACTTGCCCTTCAGACGTTCGGAGAGATTAGAACGCGACACGTGTAAGGCCTCCGCCACCGCCTTCATCGGGAACCGCCCTTCGGCAACAATATCGGCCGCGATATCGGTTTTTTTGACTGGGCTTTGGAAAGGGCTTCGCGAAGAATCTCGTTCTCCAGCGTCTTGCGTCCGAGAATGCGCTCAAGCTCGCGCACTCGATCATCCAGCTTCCTCACCTCAGAATTGCCGATTACCGGCTCGTCGGAGTCCACTGCCACCGCACCTCCCTCGCTCAAGAGCCGACGCCAGCGATAGAGAAGGTTTGGCGCAACTCCATGCCGCCGAGCCGCAGAGGAAACCGTCTCCCCTGGGGCATAGCTCTCCTCGATGATCTGCAGTTTGCGTTCCGTTGTCCAGCGCCGCCGCCGGACGTCACCGATCATCAGGTCAACCTGTCGAAACTCGTTAGACATAAGCCTATCCTCAAGCCTGTGCTTGAGCCTTCCTGCTTATGCTGAGTGTCCGGTCGAAAGTGGGGGCAGTTCACAGGCGTTTCTAACTATGAACGTCGATATGTTGGAGGAGGTCAGGAAGTGTCTGTGGGCGGACCTCAAGGATAATTACGAAAAGTTCAAACTGGGAAAGGCGCTAATGTCGGACCCTACCGTTCCTGAAATTTCCGACGTCGAAGAAGCCTTGATATCCGTTACCCGCGAACGGTTGCGAAAAGGGGTGGGATGTGCGGTGCTGGGCCTGACGCGCCAGCAAGGTTGGGTTCTAGCTTTAAAAATCCTGAGACACAGGGCGTCCAATGGTGCGCCCCTAAACGAGAATCTCTTTTGTTTTGCGCGGTCCATGGTCAGCCACGCCGACGCGCAACCCTACTTTGAGGCAACAACGAAATCACTGAACGCGGCGTTTCACATCATTCTTATCGACGTTGGTGCGAACAGTCAGCCGGTCGAGGACATACCCTTTGATTGCTTCAAGGGAAAGACGAAGAAGGGAAAAATAACAATTCGGAGCCTGCGACTTGTTAAGAACCGGGGCGCGACCCAAAACAGCAGAAATATTCAAGGCAAGATCGCGTCCACGATAGAAGAGACCGAACTCGTTCTGCCGACGAAAGATCATCCTGACCGACCGTCCGGAATCAGAGTTATAGACATCTACAAGGAACTCACGGCTTCTATGAGAAGCGAATCCGGTCCTACGCGCGACAGGCTCTGGGTTTGGCGGGTGGCTTGGGAAACAAAAGTTAAGACCAGTCTTGCCTCGGTCGGTATGGAGCGTTGGCAGGATTTCCTGGCGAGAAACGCCGATAATCCGTTGATTGGCATGCTTGCCCTGACACGACAGATTCTTCGTACAAGTGTTGCAAATACCCGCGGCGAGCGTGGTGAGATTGACTGGGTCATCCAACAGGCAATGATGGGTCATTCGACTGCTGGAACAACGTTCGAATATCTAAGCGAGAAGGCGGTGCGAGCGTATCTGAACGCTCGAATCAGGGACTTTCTGAATGCTTGGGAGGCAGTTGGCGTTATTGATATCGAGCATGCCGCAAGAGTGCTGGATATAGCCCCTGAGGAGCTATCCAAACGGGCGCTATTCGGGCTCGAAAACGGGTTGGAGTTCGCCACGGGGCGGCCCGAAGATGAAACTTCCATGCAGGAGGACGCCGATAAAAAAGAACCAAACTTGGTGTCTGGTGCTAAGACGTTTTCGATCAGCGACAAGGCGATGAGATGTCTCGAACTTGCGCGCAGAGCTCTCCGCGACCAATTCGAGTGGATGCTCCACACAAATCCGAAACGACTGTTGCGCATGTGGGTGCCATGGCTAGCCATATGCGAGGGGTATTGCCGCGTCCTACAGAGAAGTGGCCATCGAGTCAGGTTCAAAAACGTTTGCAGCGAAATCGATGTTAAGCTCCAATCGGGTCAGATGAGGTTGCCGCTCATATGGTAACCAGACCAAAGCCCCGGACCGAGCCACAACGGTCGCTTCATGACGAGATGATTGGAAAGCTTTTCAAACCGGTTTGGCTTGAGAGCGGCTCTCTCTTGGAGAACTGTTGGACTGTCAGACTTCATGGCGAGGTAATGTCGTTTGATTTCGACAAAGCGATTACGCCATGGCCCAATGCAAAGTCACTTCTCCATGCCGATTTCGAAGCAGACTTGATAACCGCGAAACTGCTAATTTATTACTCCCTAAAACCAAAACCCTTGGGCTGGAACGCGGCGGTCCTGTCATTACAACAGACGCTTCGAGCGTACGTCTATCTGGTTCGTTGGCGAGCAGAAAATGGATTGACGTCTAACAGCTTACTCACCCCGGAATGGTTTGACGTATTCGATCGCGGTCTTAAAAAAGACGGACGGGACGGCCTGCTACCGTTCGCTTCAAGAGCGGTCAGCGTGTTCGAAGCCTATGACTGTCAGGCGACATGTAAAACTGGTCCGGTAGCGACACCTAAAACTGGTCCCCCTTTCAGACCTTAGGAGGGACTAATGGACGTTGAGACAGGTACGAAGATCTCCGCGAGATTGGCGCGGAGAGAAGCGATGCTCGAACCGGACGAGGTGACTGCGATGCTGCGGCTCAAGAAGCTGGGGTGGGGCACGCGGCGGATCGCGGCGGAGCTGGGATGCTCGCGCACGACGGTACAGCGATACATCGAGACGGGTGGCTGGCGCGGGTATCGGCGAGCCCGCCGGGAAACGCAGCTCTCGAAGCATGAAGCGTGGGTCCGTGAGCGGTTCTTTCGCCATGGCGGCAATGCTGATGTCGTGCGGCAGGATCTGGCTCGAGAACTCGGCATTGAGGTCAGTCTGCGCACGGTTGAGCGAGCGGTCGCGGGGTATCGGCAGCAGTTGGCGGCATCGGCTTTAGCGACGATGCGCTTCGAGACACCGCCAGGCCATCAGATACAGATCGATTTTGGCGAGAAGCGAATGGAGATCGGAGGCGAGAAAGTCCGCGTCTACATCTTCGTGGCAACGCTTGGCTATTCGCGTCGCACATACGCGACGGCGTTTCTCCACGACCGTCAGTCTGCCTGGTTCGATGGGATGGAGGCAGCCTTCAGGCATTTTGGCGGTGTCACAAGCGAGGTCCTTCTCGATAATGCTGCGGCATTGGTAACACGGCACGACGCGGTGACCCGCGAGGTCGTGTTCAACGATCGGCTGCATGCCTTCTCCCGCTATTGGGACTTCCGTCCTCGCGCATGTGCACCATACCGGGCTCGTACCAAAGGCAAGGACGAGCGAGGCGTCGGGTATGTGAAGCACAACGCACTTGCCGGACACAGCTTTGACAGCATGGAAGGCCTTCACCTGCACCTTGCGTGGTGGATGCGCACGGTTGCCGATCTTCGATGCCATGGCACGACAGGCGAACCACCACTTGAGCGCTTTGTCCGCGACGAAGCTATGACGCTACACCCACTAAATGGCAGGCCGCCATTTCGTCAGATCCGAGAACTGCTGCGCAAGGTCCACGCCGATTGCGCCGTTGAGGTCGACACCAACGCCTACTCAGTCCCGTGGCGGCTCATCGGCGAGATTGTCGAGGTGACGATCAGCGGTGGCCAGGTCCGCGTATTCCATGCTGGTCAGCTTGTCGCGAGCCACGCCGAGTCACACGGGCGTCATCGTCGCCTGACGGATCCCGCCCATTTTGTCGGCGTCAGCGGCTTCGGCATGCCTGTCAAGCAAGCCGCGCAGGCCGATCCGCCCGCTCCCAAGCTGCCCGAACTTCTTCGCCCACTGTCGGAATATGAGCGGTTGATCGGAGGGCAATGGTGATGGCAGTTGATCACGACACGCTGATCGGCTGGCTGAGCCGGCTGAAGCTCACCGCCATCCGCGACCAGCTCGACAACCTTCTTGACGAAGCCTCGCGCGCGGATCTCACCATTCGCGAGACGCTCGCATTCCTGTGCGAACGCGAGATTGCAAGGAAGGACGAGAGACGCATCATCATGGCGATGAAGATCGCGCATTTCCCGCATGCACGAGATCTCGAGGGATTTGATTTCGAGGCGCAGCCCAGTGTCGATCCGCAACAGATACGAGAACTCGCCACCGCCCGTTGGGTGGCAAATGGTGATGCCTTGCTGCTGCTCGGTCCACCTGGCGTTGGGAAGTCCCATCTCGCGATTGCGCTTGGAAGAGAGGTCATCCGTCAAAACTACACGGTGTTGTTCACAACGGCGCAGGCATTGGTCGCAACGCTCGTGAGAGCACATGGCGAAGGACGCCTGGAAGAACGACTTGGGTTTCTCGCCAAGCCCAAGCTGCTCATCATCGACGAGCTTGGCTATCTTCCACTCGAGCCCAATGCAGCCCACTTATTTTTCCAGCTCGTATCGAGGCGCTACGAGCGGGGTGCAATGCTCGTCACCTCCAACCGCAGTGTCGGAGAATGGGGAACAGTGTTCGGCGACCCCGTCGTGGCAACTGCTATCCTTGATCGGTTGCTGCATCACAGCCACGTCATCACAATCCGTGGCGACAGCTACAGGCTACGAGAAAAGCGCCGTAGCGGGCTTCTACAGAAGTCCACGACGGCAGCCGGTATGGAGAGTAACTAAACACCCTTGGCGGACCAGATTTGCGTGTCGCCTAAGGACCAGTTCACGATGACGCTTGATAATGACAGCGGAGAACTTGAATTCAAGCTTAACGCTCGGCACGCGATAGCAGCTCCCCCGTTCGCTCGCCTGCTAGGGCTCGATGACTATCGCACGTTTCCGAAACAGTCCAAGCAAGTTATCGATCGATTGCTGGGTGAGAGGAAGCTTCATGTCTCCAGAGTTCCGGTTCGCCAAGGCCGCACATTCAAGAACCTAGTCGCAGAAGGGCAATCGTGGCCTCTTGGGGAAGATGAAAATTCCGAGCAGGAGAACGAAGCGTCGGAAATTGGTGGCAAACTAACCAGAGAGGCCGCTCGTCAATATTACAAAGTCTGGTTGGACTTATGGAGGCTTCGCGACAAGCTTCCGCATGACGCAATCGGATATCGCGCGTTCAACAACAAGAGGGCTCTCGCACATTTCATATCTAAAGCGGGGTTCCCTCTGCCGAGGCCGACAGAGGATGCTCCTGCCCGTCAAACGAGTTGCCTCATAAATTCAGCCCTGACGCTCGCTCTTGATCCGGTGTCGGAAGAATTTATCAATGTCGTGGAGGGCCTCGCGGAGCCAAATGCTGCCTTGGATCAAAAGGTCGTAAGGAAATTGAACCTTCGGCTTGTCGAGCTCGGCTTTCCGAAATTGAAGCCTGTCTACTACGAACATAAGGCGGGTGACCACGAAGGCACTTTGGCCATCCACGACTTCGTATTCAAAGTTCTTCCCGCCTCTGCTAGGATAATAATGGCGGCCTACTCGGCCCGACGGGACGAGGAAATCAAGAAAACCAAAACTGATTGCATCGAAGTCGATAGCCACGGTGATCACTGGCTCCATTGTTTAATCTGTTGGTTTCCGCGCGGAACTGAGCCGGTTAGGCGCATAATTTCCATTGAGAATTGAGCCATGTGAACCTTCCCCTCAACGCGGTGAGCGACGGGGGCAACGGAGTGATCCACATGGGACTTTTAAACATCATCCGTCGGATGGCACTGCGCGAGAAGCTGTCGGTTCGCGAGATCAGCCGACGAACCGGATTGTCGCGCAACACGATCGCGAAGTACTTGAGCGCTGGCACGATCGAACCGAAGTTCGCGATACCAGAGCGACCAAGCAAGCTCGATCCTTTTGCCGATAAACTGGCCGGCTGGCTGAAGACCGAGGCCGGGAAGTCGCGCAAGCAGCGTCGAACGTTGAAGCAGGTTCACGCCGATCTGGTGGCTCTTGGCTTTGCCGGTTCTTATGGCCGGGTGGCCGCTTTCGCCCGTGATTGGCGGGCTGATCGGCAGCGTGAGCAGCAGACGACGGGCCGCGGCATATTCGTTCCGCTGTCTTTCCGCCCAGGTGAGGCATTCCAGTTCGATTGGAGCGAGGACTATGCCGTCATAGGCGGAGAGCGCGTGAAGCTTCAGGTCGCGCACATCAAGCTGTCGCACAGTCGGGCTTTTCTGGTCAGAGCCTACCTGCTGCAAACGCACGAGATGCTCTTTGACGCCCATTGGCACGGCTTCCGTGTGTTCGGCGGCGTACCTTGTCGCGGCATCTACGATAACATGAAGACAGCAGTCGATCGCGTCGGCCGCGGCAAGGAGCGACAGGTCAATATCCGCTTCCTCGCGATGACGAACCACTACGTCTTTGCGCCTGAGTTTTGCAATCCCGCCGCAGGATGGGAGAAGGGCCAGGTCGAGAAGAATGTTCAGGATGCCCGACCGCGGCTGTGGCAGCAGATGCCGGACTTTCCGGATTTGCTGGCGTTGAATACCTGGTTGGAACAGCATTGCCAGGACCTGTGGCGGGAGACGCCGCATGGCACCTTGTCCGGTACGATCGCGGATGTTTGGGCTGATGAGCGGGCAGCATTGATGGCATTGCCTACCGCTTTTGACGGCTTCGTCGAGCAGAGCAAGCGCGTCTCGCCGACATGCCTGATCACCTTCGAGCGTAATCGTTACAGCGTGCCTGCGTCTTTTGCGAACCGGCCCGTCAGCCTGCGGATTTATCCCGAGCGACTGGTCGTTGCAGCCGAGGGCAATATCCTCTGCGAACATCCGCGGATCATAGAACGCAGTCACGACAAGCCACCACGAACGATTTACGACTGGCGGCATTACCTTGCCGTCATCCAGCGCAAGCCCGGTGCCCTGCGCAATGGCGCACCCTTCCTGGAATTGCCACTGGCCTTTCGGCAACTGCAGGACCAGATGCTTCGCCGCCCCGGTGGTGATCGTGAGATGGCCGATATCCTTGCCCTTGTCCTTCATCACGATGAGCAGGTCGTCGTCAGGGCTGTGGAACTGGCCTTGGATGCGGGCGTGGCGACCAAGACGCATGTGCTGAACCTGCTGCATCGACTGATCGACGGCAAGACGACCGACGGTCCCGATATCGATACGCCACAGGCGCTGACCTTGCTGCGCGAGCCTAAGGCCAACGTCGAACGCTATGACGGTCTGCGTGTCCGGATCGTGGGAGGTCGTCATGCGTCATGATCCTGCCAGCGCCGCCGTCGTCATCATGCTGCGTAGCCTGAAGATGTATGGCATGGCCCAGGCGGTCACGGACCTGATCGAGCAAGGAGCGCCAGCGTTCGATGCGGCCGTACCCATCCTGTCCCAGTTGCTGAAAGCCGAGATGGCCGAGCGCGAGGTTCGCTCCATCGCCTACCACATGAAGGCTGCCCGCTTCCCGGCCTACAAGGACCTCTCCGGCTTCAACTTCGCCGCCAGCGAGATCAACGAAGCGACCGTGCGCCAACTGCACCGATGCGAGTTCATGGACGGCGCGCAGAATATCGTGCTCGTCGGCGGGCCGGGCACAGGAAAAACACATGTCGCGACAGCTCTCGGCATTCAGGCGATCGAGCATCATCGCCGCAAGGTCCGCTTCTTCTCGACCATCGAATTGGTCAACGCGCTCGAGCAGGAAAAGGCCAAGGGCAAGGCAGGCCAGATCGCAGAGACGCTGGTTCGCCTCGATCTGCTGATCCTCGATGAGCTTGGATACCTTCCGTTCAGTGCTTCAGGCGGAGCGCTGCTCTTCCACCTGCTGAGCAAGCTTTATGAGCGCACCAGCGTCATCATCACCACCAACCTCAGCTTCAGCGAATGGGCCACCGTCTTCGGCGACGCCAAGATGACAACCGCTTTGCTCGACCGCCTGACCCACCGTTGCCATATCCTGGAAACAGGAAACGACAGCTTCCGCTTCAAGGCCAGCTCGGCCGCTGCGGCACAAAAGAGAGGAGAAAAAGCCAGCCCATTGACCAAACTCTGATCAGAAAACCATACTTAGAGGTGGCTCACTTCTCGGTGGAAAAACCGGCTCAGTTCCGCGTGGAAACCAACAGCCATCCGAATTCCAAGTGAAGATCGGAAACGATCCAGATTCTCATTCACCTATTCCTTGTCGTGCCTACCCATCGCAGCAGATGGGAGGAACCACGCTTTCGGACTCGCGTGCGGTCGATCCCAATTCCGTCCGCGTGTTCCAATTGACGCAGGTCCTATTTGGAGAGAAACGGATGGTTGGGCAGGTATCGGACCGCAAACGCCCGCCTCATTTCCATGGCTAGCGGGTCGTAAAGTAGTTGGAGCGACCGTTTAAATTCCGTTGGAGAAAGCCATCCGTCCTGTAGACGCCATCGACTGCGCGGCGGCAATCAAGGTGAGATTCAGCGTCAATCAGGATGAGACTCGGCGGCGGGGGTGTGACGAAGGGAGGGCGTAGCCCGACCGGAGTTACACTCCCGCCGCGGCGCAATTTTTAGGCGTCTCATGATCGCGGTCGGCCCGCTACGGTGGCGGTTTTCTGGAATGGAGAACCACCTTTGTGCCGGGTCGCCATGTAACCGATCATCAGATGAGATTATTCATGAAGTATCGACAAACGCATTCTGTTGAGGTCGCCGCCGCGAAGGCGTCGATCAGCCGGGCGACGGCATTCCGCATCGAGAAAGAGCAGCGCCTTCCGTCGCAGAACAAGCCGCCGCGCGGTCGGCGTCGCCCCGATCCGCTTGAGCATATCTTTGATGCGGAGGTTGTTCCGCTTCTCAAGGCCGCTCCCGGCATTCGTGCGGTCGCCGTTTACGACGAGATGCTGCGACGTCATCCGGAACTGCCCGAAGGCATTCGCCGCACACTTGAGCGGCGCATTCGGTCCTGGCGGGCCGTTCACGGTGAGGCACAGGAGGTGATCTTTCGCCAGACGCACGAACCCGGCCGGTTGGGGCTGTCGGATTTTACCGACATGGGCAGCCTCAGCGTGACGATCGCCGGCCAGCCGCTCGACCATCTGCTTTATCACTTCCGGCTGGTTTGGTCGGGCTTCGAACACGCCCATGTCATCCTTGGCGGCGAAAGCTTCGTCGCCTTGGCGGAGGGCCTGCAGAACGCCCTGTGGTCGGTCGGCGGTTCGCCGCTCTATCACCGCAGCGACAGCCTGTCGGCCGCCTTCCGCAACCTCGATGCCGATGCCAAGGTCGATCTCACCAACCGCTATGAGGACCTGTGCGCTCATTACCGGATGACGCCAACCCGTAACAACAAGGGCATCGCCCACGAGAACGGTTCGATCGAAAGTTCCCACGGCCATCTCAAGAGCGCCGTCCGCGATGCACTCCTGATGCGCGGCACCCGAGACTTCAACGATCTCCGCTCCTACCGCGCCTTCATCGACGAGATCGTCAGCCGCCGCAATGCCGCGCATGGCAAGCGCATCGATGCCGAGCGCCCGCATCTGCAGGCACTTCCCGCTCGCCGCACCACCGACTTCGAGGAGGTGGTCGTCACCGTGTCGCGCACCGGCGGCTTCGCCTTGCGCAAAGTCTTCTACACCGTCCCCTCCCGTTTGATCGGCCATCGGCTGCGTGTGCGTTTGTTTGACGATCGTCTCGACGTCTTCATCGGCGGCACGCATCTGCTGACGTTGCCGCGAGGTCGCGCCCATGCGAGCGGCAAGCACGATCAGGTCGTCAACTATCACCACGTCATTCATTCCCTGCGCAAAAAGCCGATGGCGCTTCTCAACCTGGTCTATCGCGACAAGCTCTTCCCTCGGCCGGAATACCGAAGGGCTTTCGACACTCTCATCGAGCAACTGCCTGACCGGCAGGCTTGCAAGGTCACCGTCGAACTGCTGGCCCTGGCTCATGATCGTGGTTGCGAGCGTGAACTGGCCGAGGAGCTTGCCAGAACGCTCGACGCCCGCAAACTGCCCGACCTGATGGCCTTGAGAGCCATCTTCGGCCCGGACCCGGATCAGTTGCCGACCGTTCATGTGCAGCTCGCATCGCTCAATAGCTATGAAGCCCTGATGGGGCCTGCTTATGCGGGAGAGGCCGCATGAAAAATGTCCACAACACCATCGACGAAGCCCGCCTCGGCATCATGCTCAATGACCTGAGGCTGCCGACAATCAAAACGCTGTGGCCGCAATTTGCCGAACAGGCCGATCGTGAAGGGTGGCCCGCGGCTCGCTTCCTCTCCGCTATCGCCGAACACGAGCTGGCTGAACGGGCGCATCGCAGGATCGAACGTCACCTCGCCGAGGCGCATCTGCCGCCCGGAAAGACCCTCGAGAGCTTCGCTTTCGACGCTGTGCCCATGGTCTCCAAGGCGCAGGTCATGGCCATTGCCGCCGGCGATAGCTGGCTCGCCAAAGGTGCCAATATCCTGTTGTTCGGCCCGCCCGGAGGCGGAAAGAGCCATCTCGCCGCAGCCATTGGCCTCGCACTGATCGAGAACGGTTGGCGAGTGCTGTTCACGCGCACGACCGACCTCGTTCAGAAGCTGCAGGTCGCACGGCGTGAGCTCCAGCTCGAATCCGCCATCGCAAAGCTCGACAAGTTCGATCTGCTCATCCTCGACGATCTGGCCTACGTCACCAAGGACCAGGCCGAAACCAGCGTGCTCTTCGAACTCATCTCCGCAAGATATGAGCGGCGTTCCATCATGATCACCGCCAATCAGCCCTTCGGGGAATGGAACCGCGTCTTTCCGGACCCGGCCATGACGCTTGCGGCGGTGGACCGACTTGTTCATCACGCAACGATCTTCGAAATGAACGTCGAAAGCTATCGGCGACGTTCCGCCATGGAAGCCAAACGCCAGCGCGGCAGACCTGCCGCCTTCGCGACAATTAAAAGTGCTTCCCAGATTGTCGCGGAGCGGCAATCAGAACACGACGAGACTCTTGCCAGCGACAATCAGCATGATACTTTCATCCCGACCGCGACATAAGAGTCTCATCCAGATTGTCGCCGCCGTCTCATCCTGATCGCCGCGCTATAATCGACGGCAAAAGAGCGTATCCAGGTCATATCGATGGTGGTTTTCCAGCAGGACCCGGATTTCTCCTTTGGTTCTGGGGTTCGATCGATGTTGCACCTCGAGTGCAAATCGGGCGGAGACTTCGTCGTCGGTTACCAACGAGATCGTCTCGATCTCGGCGGCGATATCCGCGGGAATGCTCTCCACTGCCGAACTACACGCACTGATAAACCGTACGTCTTCCGTAAAATCGATGGCCCATTCGGGCGGATCGTCACGCCAGAAAACCGTTTCCGCGGCCTCGGTCCACCGCCCGTCGATGACCAGACCCAGACTTCGAAAAGCATCGAACGCTTCTGGTGCCAGGTACGCCGGACCGCAGCCGTGCGAGGCACGGATGTTTGGCCGAAAGCGCCCCCGGGGATTAGGCTGCCCTCGAGAACCGGCAAAATGACGGTAACCGAGAAGATTGCTCTGGCCAGCGACCCATACGACTGTGGTAGCGACGTCATCCCACCGTGGCAGGACTTCAGGTATTTCCGGTTCAGCGATCGGTATTGCTCCGCCAAAGATCGTCCTTGCCTCTCCGAGTGCCGCCAACGCTTCGCAACCAACCTCGTACGCTGTGATAAAGAGGTGGTCCCACGCGACGGAAGGATCGCCGGGCAGATTGTCCGCAAGAAACTCGATGACCGGCGCAGTCCACGTAGGGGCGCTCGGTCGCTCGAGGCGACCTCCGGACGTCTCGAGCTGCGGTACGGTGGTCGATCGCCGCTTCTCATCGCCACGCTTAGGTCCACCGACCGAGATGCGGCGTCCAAGGGGTGTGAACCCAGCGTTGTCGAGCACCTCTCCCAATGAGCCGGGCGATGCCGTTCTCGACGTGGCGTTCCGATCTTTGCGAGGTCGCTTTGCTTTTGTCATCACGTCGCCGCACCCTTGGCTAAACTCACTGTTGGTCGCCGGTGTCTGTCCAGGATTTCGAAGACTTCATCGCCAGACATCACGTTAGCCTCCATCAACCGTTTGATGATGGCATCCAGGGCAATCCGTCGGGTTCGAACAGCGGACTTCGCGCGCTCGAACTCGCTTTGCAGCACCGCGTGAACGTGTCTCCGAAATTCGGGATTGTATGTGCGCAATCGCTCGAGCTGAACCTGGTCCTCGACGACGAGGGTATGCCCCATGCCGAGACCGCCCTCGAGCATTGTCGCTAGCTCAGTCGCCCTGTTCAGGTCGGCGGTGTCCGAGCCCGAAGCGCCGTCGGCAAATGATCCCAAGACCTCCAGTTCGGCCGCTATTCCGCCAAGGCACACGGCGATCGCGTTACGATAGTCGGCACTTGTCATTGGCCGAGCGCCGGTTTGACCGTACTGGACGTAGCCCAGTCCACTGGGTTTCCCGTCGATCCTGTAGCGCGAAATCCTGACCTCGCTCACGCGCCCGTATCCGATTTCGAATGCCACGATAGCGTGACCTGCCTCGTGAACGGCAAGCGCGCGCAGAAACTCCTCCGGCAGCTCCGTTACCGTCGGCAATTGCTCGACGATGTGGTCCCCTGAAAGGACTTCCCGACGCCGCCGCGCCACCCGCTTGGCATCCCGGACGAGTTGTTCGATGTCGGCACCCGACAGACCATCTGTCGCCATGCCGAACTTCTCGGCCTGGGACTGATCCAGATCGGGGCCGCTGTGGAATGCCAGGATCGATAGCCGTGCCTTCGCATCAGGAAACGCAATTTCGAGCTGCCGGTCCAGTCGCCCTGGCCGCCGGATCGCAAGATCGAGTTGGTCGGGATAATTGCAGGCTCCGATCACAACGACGCCCTCGCGACGATCGAAACCATCCAGAAGCTGCAGGAACCCCGCCATCGCGGCTCGTAAATAGCCGCGGTTTCGATCTGTCTCTGTCCGATCGCCGAACGTATCGACCTCGTCTACGAACAATATAGACGGCGCTTTCTCCTTCGCCTCGGCAAAGGAAGCCCGCATGGCTTTCAAGTGACTGTCGAGCGCGCCTGCTTCCTGCCATTCAGAAACCGAACCGTAAATGATCGGGACCTGGCAGGAATTGGCGGGCGCGCTTACAAACATCGTCTTTCCGACACCTGGAGGTCCGGAAAGTAAGACCCCATTGTCTACATCGCTCCACGGGAGAACCCCCGCCTTGTAGTCGGCGAGGTCTTTCGCAAGATTGGTTCCCCATCCGAGGGCAGGTCCGTATCCGTGCATATCGGCAAGTGTCGGTCCCAACGGTTTTGCGACCTCGTGCGCGGGTTTCGCCGGGACGCGCGAATGAGTTCGCAATCTCTCCAGGGCAAGCATGGGATGACGGCGATCCTGAAAAGCCTTGACCAATCGCGGCCAGGGCTCCGACAGAAGTAGGTCGACGTCCCGGTCAGATAGCGGCAAACCGGCACGTCGAAGCGCGGCTTCTGCATGTCGCCTCGTCCGCGGCTCCAAGTCCAGGACTGCGTCGGAAAACAGTCCCTCGTCGTCGTCGAGATTGTAGTCCGGCGGGGCGATGAAGATCGCTCTTTTGTTTTTATGAGCTTCCATCTCATCGCGAAATGACCGGCCCTTCCACTCATAGGCGTAGGATGTGAACTCCCGGAACGTCCAGATGCCGGCGGCGAAAACCTCCACCGCTTCCGCATAGACCGGGTAGTAGAAATCATCCTTGGCTCGAAGGGTCACAATGAATTTCGAATGCGATATGTTCCAAGCCCGGAGTGACGCCGCGACCCCGCAGTACGCCATGAAAACAGGCAACGTGACAGTCGTATTGCGGACCTGCGTATCCGTCTTCCAAGGCACACGTGTGCGTTTGCCGGAATGTGTTGTCGGCATTGCTCTTTCCTCGAAATTCAAGATTCCAAATGGCTCAGTTTATTCAGTCAGTCGCAGCTCTGGCTAAGAGACGCTCACTTTACGGGTCCCCCCGTCAAGAATATCCAGGCCCTCATTGGCGGCCCCCATACCTTTGGTTCCAGGGGTCTGGGTCAAGCCGGTTACCCAGCTGATACCAACGCGAGAGCGTCCGCGCGATGCCTCGTTCTTCGTCCAGGTAGTATAATTCGCTCGAAAATAGAGGGTGGCCATCCTCGATGGTCGGATGACCCTTAGCGCGGCCGATGAGGCAGGGCACGGCTCGCTTGGCAAGCGCCCAATCGTAGATGACGACAGAAGAAGCACCGATATCGTCACGTTTGGCGGTCAGATCAAGGTCGTCTGCAAGATCACGGAGTCTGCGCACCACCTCCGTCCGCGGCATCCCGAACAAATATAAAAAGACCGAATCGCTCATCGCATCATCCCCGTCAGAATCAAATGAGGTTAAAAACAAATCATTCGCGCCACCATACAGGACGATAAGATAAAATAAGACCTCATTTTGATTTTCTTTGACATTGGAATTCCCCGCCGCTTGATCAAAATTTATGATCATCGTTGTCCCGTCTGATGTCCTGAGAATTGCGCGTGCGCTGGCTGCTCTTTCTCAGCGTCAAGTCGCTGAGGCAGCCCAAATGGACAGAATGCAGGTCGTGGCTGCTGAGGGGCGACAAGATCGGGCTAGGGTTCAAAGCTATGAAAAGCTGCGGGACTTTTACGAAGACGTCGGCATCGAGTTCCTTGGAACGGTCGATATTGGCACTGGCACCGTGTCTGGCGCAGGCGCTCGCTGGCGCAAGCCTTCTGCATCAACGCAAATGAACGCGTCGACGCACATTCATGCTGAACCGAACGGGGTTTCATTCGTGGCAGCTCGAAGCCTGCTGAACGTCCCCCTAACAAAGTTGGCTCAGGACTCCGGCATAGAACGGAGACAACTGAGCGCGCTCGAAAATCACATCGATTTCAGCAAGGACGACTTCGATCGGCTGCGCGCCTACTACGAAGGCCTTGGCATCGAGTTCTTGGGCCAAGGTGACGTCTCGACGAACCTATTCTACGGTGTTGGCGTCCGGTGGAAGCCCATCCTACTCTGACACACGCCGGCTTCGGGGCTCCCTACTCGCCGTTGATTCCCGCCCCACGCTCAAGGCCCCCCTCCGCACGGGTCTGGCGCGGATTCACACCATTATGACTTTGGTTTGGCGAGAGCACATCGAAGCGGAACAACGCGAAGCCGCGGCTTCATGGGATGCTCACCTCGTCGGAGGCGGTTTAAGTGTAAATCCTACTCTACAAGCCCGTCCCTCCGGCTGCGCCTGCGGGCCAGGTCCTAGCCGGCATGCCGGAACAGGACGGCTGCGCCGACTTTTTTGGTTTTGAAGAAGGCATTGGCCAGCATCGCTTGCAATTGGTGAGCCGCTTGCAGGCCATGCCTTCGTCGGCTGAGCCGAAAATGGAATCCGCCTGTAGGCGGATACATTGTTTTGCGGGACAAGCCCGCCTTTGATGTATGCAACCATAAGCATATATAGAATACAAATACAGAGAATATGGCAGAAGCAGCCATTTCGACCTGGCGATCGCACTCGGCCTGATGGCAGCCCTCGGCGCCATTCCCGGCGATGTGTTGGCGCCTTATGTGGTGATCGGTGAGCTCAATCTCGATGGCACCATCGCTGCCGTTGCCGGCGCGCTTCCCGCCGCGATCGGTGCCAATGCGCTCGGCAAGGGTCTGATCTGCCCGGCCGAAAGCGGACCCGAGGCGGCGTGGGCCGGGGCCGAGATCGACATTCTGGCGCCCCGCAGCCTGATCGCAATCGCCAACCATTTCCGCGGTACGCAGGTGCTTTCGCGACCCGAGGCCGCGATCCGCTCAGGCGCATCTAACCTGCCCGATCTCGCCGATATCAAGGGTCAGGAAAGCGCCAAGCGGGCGCTCGAAGTGGCGGCCGCCGGCAACCACAATCTGCTGATGGTCGGCCCGCCCGGCTCGGGCAAGTCGATGCTCGCTGCCCGCCTGCCGTCGATCCTGCCGCCGCTCAACCCGGCCGAGCTCCTCGAAGTGTCGATGATCCATTCGATCGCCGGGCAGCTTCCGGGCGGCAAGCTCTCGGACCGGCCGCCGTTCCGCACGCCGCATCATTCCGCGACGATGGCCGCCATGGTTGGTGGCGGCTTGCGTGCCAAGCCCGGCGAGGCGTCGCTTGCGCACAACGGCGTACTGTTTCTCGACGAGTTTCCGGAATTCTCGCCGCAGGTGCTCGACGCGCTGCGCCAGCCGCTTGAAACCGCCGAATGCATCATCGCCCGCGCCAACCACCGCGTCAGCTATCCCGCCGCGATCCAGCTTGTCGCGGCCATGAACCCCTGCCGCTGCGGCATGGCCGGCGAACCCGGCCGCAGCTGCGCCCGTGGACCGCGCTGCATGTCCGACTATCAGGCGCGCATTTCTGGTCCGCTGATGGACCGCATCGATATCCGCATCGACGTGCCGGCCGTCAGCGCCGCCGATCTCCTGAAGCCCGCCGCAGCCGAAAGCAGTGAGGTCGTTGCCCGTCGCGTCGCCCGTGCCCGGGCGCTGCAGATCGATCGTTTCGCCGCCCTCGGACATCCAGAGCTGACAAGCAATGCCCGCGCGTCGACCTCGATGATCGAGAAGATCGCAGCACCCGATGCGGCCGGCCTGCAGCTTCTCCGGGACGCCGCCGAAAAGATGAAATTCTCCGCCCGCGGCTACCATCGTGTGCTGAAGGTGGCGCGCACGCTTGCGGACCTCGATGGTGCGTCGACGGTCGGCCGAATCCATCTCGCCGAGGCGATTTCCTATCGGATCGCCGGGGAACGCTTGCCCGTCGCCGCATAGCGGCGTGCCTGGAAAAAAAAAGGGCGCCTCGTGGGCGCCCTTTCCGATCAGAAGTTATCCCAGCCTGATCAGCCGCCCAGGCCATCGAACAGCACCGTCGAGAGGTAGCGTTCGGCAAAGGACGGGATGATGACGACGATGGTCTTGCCGGCATTTTCCTCGCGCTGGCCGACCTCGATTGCCGCGGTTAGAGCGGCACCGGCGGAGATGCCGACCGGCACGCCTTCGAGCTTGGCGACAAGGCGGGCGGCCTCGATCGCTTCCGCGCTGTTGACCGTGACGATCTCGTCATAGACCGTGGTGTCGAGGATCGCCGGCGCAAAGCCTGCGCCGATGCCCTGGATCTTGTGCGGCCCGGGATTGCCACCGGACAGAACCGGAGATTCCTCCGGCTCGACGGCGATTACCTTGATCGAAGGCTTGCGCGCCTTCAGCACCTGGCCGGCGCCGGTAATCGTGCCGCCGGTGCCGATGCCGGAGACGAAAATGTCGACAGCGCCGTCCGTGTCGTTCCAGATTTCTTCGGCCGTCGTCTTGCGGTGAATTTCCGGGTTGGCCGGGTTTTCGAACTGCTGTGGGATGATGGCGTCCGGCAGTGTCTCGACCAGTTCCTGCGCCTTGGCGATCGCGCCCTTCATGCCCTTGGCGCCTTCGGTCAGCACCAGCTCGGCGCCGAGCAGCGCCAGCATCTTGCGCCGCTCGACCGACATGGTCTCCGGCATCGTCAGGATCAGCTTGTAGCCCTTGGCGGCCGCGACGAAGGCGAGCGCGATGCCGGTATTGCCGGAGGTCGGCTCCACCAGCGTCGTGCGGCCGGGCGTAATCTTGCCCTGCGCTTCCAGGCTCTCGATCATCGCCACACCGATACGGTCCTTGACCGAGGCGATCGGGTTGAAGAATTCAAGCTTGGCGAGCAGGTTCGCCTTGACGCCCTTTTCCTTGGCAAGCTTGTCCAGCCGCACGATGGGCGTGTCGCCGATCGTTTCCGTGATCGAGGAATAGACGCGGCCGCGGCCGGGCTTGCGTGTGTCGGACATGGGTTTCTCCCTTGGGCGTAAATTGTCGAGCTATGAGAATAGGAACAATGATCGCGCAATTCCAGAACGACAAACACCGCGCAGCGATCCGCCGAAGGAAAAACCACTGGCGAAGTCGTTGTTCGGGAAAAGTTTTTTCAGCTGGCGCGAACCGCGATATAGGCCGCCGTGCCGGCAAGCACGCTGGCCGCAACCCGGTTCAGCGCTTTCAGGGCCTTCGGTTGCTTGAGCAGCAGACGCGCACGCGAGGCGAGCAGCATATAGGGTACGAGAACGCTCAAGAGCACCAGAAAGGTGGCGGTCAGGAGCAGGCCGTAGTCGCCGGGTCCGATCGCCCGAATGTCGATCAGCGTCGGCACGAGCGCCACGTAAAACAGCATCGTCTTCGGATTGCCGAGCGTGATCAGCAGGCCGGACAGAAAGGACATGGCCGAACTCGTCGACGGCTTCGCCTTGATGTCCTCCGGCAGCAGCCCTGCGCTCCACAGCTTCCACGCGATGTAGCCGAGGTAGAGGACGCCGGCAAACTTCACCACCAGGAAGGCTGTGGTGAAGGTCTGGGCAATCAGCGCCAGCCCGAGGATGACCGCGGTTAGATAGATCATGTCGCCGAGCGCGATGCCGAGGCCCATGAAGAAGGTTTCGCGGAAACCGGAGCCGAGCGCGCGCGCAACCAGCGCCGTCACGCCGGGGCCTGGAATGGCTGCGGCGATGAAGAGCGCGCCGCTATAGGCGATGAGGGCCGCGAGCGTCATGGAACGTCCTTCCGAAGATGATGCCGATTTCTACCTCAAGCGACTGAAAAAGCAAATCACCGAACTGCGACCGGCGGGCGTCCGCTGAAGAAATTGACCGGGTGACAAGTCTGGCGTTGTCCGCTGGTGCGAAATGCGTAGAGCTTGGCGAAAACGAGCGAAAGGCGCCTCTCCATGCCCGAGTTGAAGGATATGATCGGCTTTGCCCTCCTGGCCCTTGGCATGGTGCTGACGCCAGGCCCGAACATGATCTACCTGATCTCGCGCTCGATCAGCCAGGGGCCGGGCGCCGGCTTGATTTCGCTCGGCGGCGTGGCGCTCGGCTTCGTCGTCTATATGGTCTCGGCGGCACTCGGTATCACAGCGCTGCTTCTGGCCGTGCCACTCGCCTATGATGCGCTTCGCATCGCCGGTGCAGCCTACCTTCTCTATCTCGCCTGGCAGGCGGTCAGGCCCGGTGGACGCTCGCCCTTTCAGGTCAAGAACCTGCCGAAGGATGGGCCGAAGAAGCTGTTCGTCATGGGCTTCCTGACCAGCCTGCTCAATCCCAAGGTAGCGGTGCTCTATCTCTCGTTGCTGCCGCAGTTCATCCGGCCGGAGCTCGGCAACGTGCTCGGCCAGTCGCTGGTCTTCGGCTCGATCCAGATCGCGACCAGCGTCACCGTCAACGCCATGATCGCGCTCGCCGCCAGCGGCATCGCCGCTTTTCTTGCCGGGCGGCCGTTGTTCATGGTGGTGCAGCGCTGGGCGATGGGGACGGCGCTCTTCGGCTTTGCGCTGAGCATGGCCTCGGAAGCGCGGCGCTAACGCGCGCTTGCCGATGCCGCCCTCAACCCCGGAGCTGGCTTACTCGAAAACCGGTCGCATGAAGCTGCGCTCGTAGCTGAGGATGCAGCGCGTCTTCTCGGCATAGGCGAAGGCGTCCTGGCATTCCGGATCCGCGGCCATTTCCCGGCGGTAGTTTTCATAGTCGGCAAGGGTCGGAAAGCTGAAGAGCGCCAGGGCGATGTTGTTCGCCCCTTCATGCGGCAGGAAGTAGCCGTGATGCGTGCCGCCCAGCCGATTGACGAGCGGGATCCAGAGCTTGGCGTAATGTTCGAACTCGGCCGCCTTGTAGGGGTCGATAATGTATTTCAGGTAGCAGGTGATCATGCAGTTCTCCCTTCGCGTTCCCGCTTCCTGATAGAAGAGGGAAGGCGAAGTTTCCAGCCGAGAGTCATTCCGGCGGCGGCAACGAGGATCGCGACGGAGCCGGCGATCTGGATCGGCTGCAACTGGTGCCCGAAGGCGAGGCGGTCCACCACAATGGCGGCAATCGGATAGATGAAGGAAAGCGCCCCGGTCATGTGCGTCGGCAGCCGCTGGATCGCGCCGTAGAGCAGCACATACATCAGCCCGGTGTGGATGACGCCGAGGGTCAGGACGATCGACCATTGCGTTGCACCTGACGGGGCGGGTGCGGCAAGCGCCATCGGTGCCAGCATCACGGTGCCGGTGATCACCTGGATCAGCGCAATCAGATGCGGCGGCGTGCCCTTGAGCAGCTTGGTCGCAATCGCCGCGATCGCGTAGAAGAAGGCAGCACCGATCGAAAGGGCCACGCCGATCAGATAATCTTCAGGCGCGAAGCCTTGGCCGGGCTTGGCCGAAATGATCGCGAGCATGCCGGCAAACGACACCAGGAGCCAGAAGATCTTGGTGACGGTGATCTTTTCGCCGAGGAACACGGCGCCGAGGCCCAAGAGCATGAAGGGCTGGGTGTTATAGACCATCGTCGCGATCGAGATCGATGCGTGGGAATAGGCGGCGAAGAGCAGCAGCCAGTTGACCACGATCGCGATGCCGCCGATGACCGAAAGCAGCAGCATCCGTCGGCTGAAGTGGCGACGGTCGAGAAGTCCGAGCGCCCAGGCAATGGCAACGAGCGTTATGGTCCCGAAGACGCAGCGCCAGAACACCACGCTCGTCACCGGCTGCCCCGACATCAGCACGAACCAGCCGATGGTGCCGGATATCAGCATCGCTGCCGTCATCTCGATGCTGCCGCGTTTGAGCTCGGTATTCATGATTTCTGCTCCTATTGGTGATCGCAGAATAGCCGGTGCTCATGGCCTTTCCCATAGATGAACGAAGGCAATTGTGCTAGGTTGCCTAATTATCGAAGTTCTGTTTGTTGTTGTGACTTATGGTGTCGTGATGCTGGACGAGATTGACCGACGAATCCTCGACATACTGGCCGCCAATGCTCGGGTGTCGCTGAAGGAGCTGGCGCAGGAGGCCGGGCTCTCGTCGCCGAGCGCTGCGGATCGGCTCCGCAAGCTGGAAGAGCGCGGCGTCCTCGACGGTTTCACAATCGCCCTCAACCCCGCCAAGGTCGGCTACCCGCTGCAGGCGGTAATCCGCGTGCGACCGATGCCGGGCATGCTGCACATCGTCGAGCGGCTGATCCAGGAGACGCCGGAATTCGTCGAATGTGACAAGGTCACAGGCGACGACTGCTTCATCGCCAAGCTCTACGTGCGTGACATGGCGCAGCTCGACATGATCCTCGACCGGATCGCCGAGAAGGCGCAGACCAACACCTCGATTGTCAAGTCGACACCGGTCAAGCGCCGCCTGCCGCCTTTGGTTTAAAAGCAATCCCAGGAAAAGTGCGAAGGGGTCGCCGTCGGTCGATCAGACGCCGGTCGAGCCGAAGCCGCCGGCGCCGCGTGCCGTCTCGCTTGCGCCGTCGGCCTCGCGAACCGTGACCTGCGTGACCGGTGCGATCACCATCTGGGCGATGCGCATGCCGCGCTCGATGATGAACTCCTCGTCGCCGAGATTGACGAGCAGCACCTTCACTTCACCGCGATAGTCGCTGTCGATCGTACCGGGCGTGTTGAGGCAGGTGATGCCGTGCTTGAAGGCGAGGCCAGAGCGCGGGCGGATCTGCGCCTCGTAGCCGGCGGGCACTTCGAAAATGAAGCCGGTCGGAACGAGGGCGCGCTTGCCGGGGGTGAGCATCAGCGGGCGATCGGCGGGGACGCCCGCGCGCAAATCCATGCCGGCGGCGCCTGCGGTCTCGTAGGCCGGAAGCTCCAGGCCTTCGCCGTGCGGCAGACGAACGAGGTTGAGGGTCGGGCGGGATAGGGAAGTGTGCGTGCTCATGCCCGCATAAGCCGGGCCACGGGCGCCTCGGTCAATTGCATAATCGGGGCCGAGCCTGTAAAGGACGCGGCAACTCACAGGATTTTACGACATGGCTGAAACTCTCGCCGAGGCGGTCTCCCGCCGCCGCACATTTGCGATTATCGCCCACCCGGACGCCGGTAAGACCACGCTCACGGAAAAGTTGCTGCTGTTCGGCGGTGCCATCCAGCTCGCCGGTGAGGTCAAGGCCAAGAAGGACCGCATCCAGACCCGTTCGGACTGGATGAAGATCGAGCGCGAGCGCGGCATCTCGGTCGTCACCTCGGTGATGACCTTCGAGTATGGCGGCAACGTCTTCAACATTCTCGATACGCCCGGTCACGAAGACTTCGCCGATGACACCTATCGCACGCTGACGGCGGTGGATGCGGCCGTCATGGTCATCGACGCCGCCAAGGGTATCGAACCGCGCACTCTAAAGCTCTTCGAAGTCTGCCGCATGCGCGACATCCCGATCATCACCTTCGTCAACAAGATGGACCGCGAAAGCCGCGATCCCTTCGAGATCCTGGATGAGGTCGAGGAGAAGCTGGCGCTCGACTGCGCGCCGGTGACCTGGCCGATCGGCCGCTCGAAGACTTTCTGCGGGTCCTACAACCTCGCCGACAACACCGTGCGCGGTTCGGACACGCAGGAAATCCCGACCAAGGTCAACGGCCCGGAAATGGCCTCCCATCGCCTGCCGGAAAACGAGCGCGACGCCTTTACCGAAGAGCTGATGCTGGCGATCGAGGCCTGCAAGCCCTTCGACAAGAAGGCCTTCCTCGAAGGCCATCTGACCCCGGTCTTTTTCGGCTCGGCGCTGCGCAACTTCGGTGTGCGCGATCTCATCAATGCGCTTGGCGACATCGCCCCGCCACCGCGCGACCAGGTAGCGGATATCCGCACGGTGCATGCGACCGACGACAAGATGACGGCCTTCGTCTTCAAGATCCAGGCCAACATGGACCCGAACCATCGCGACCGCATCGCCTTTGCGCGCGTCTGCTCCGGCAAGCTCGAGCGCGGCATGAAGGCGCGCCTGTCGCGCACCGGCAAGCAGCTTGGCCTCAGCGCCCCGCAGTTCTTCTTCGCCTCGCAGCGCCAACTCGCCGACACGGCTTACGCCGGCGACGTCGTCGGCATCCCGAACCACGGCACGCTCCGTATCGGCGACACGCTGACGGAGGGCGAGCCGCTGGTGTTCCAGGGCGTGCCGAACTTCTCGCCGGAAATCCTGCGCCGCGTGCGGCTCGAGGATGCGATGAAGGCGAAGAAGCTGAAAGAGGCGTTGCAGCAGATGGCGGAAGAAGGCGTCGTGCAGCTCTTCTCGCCGGAAGACGGTTCGCCGGCGATCGTCGGCGTCGTCGGTGCGCTGCAGCTCGACGTGTTGAAGGAGCGCCTCAGTGCCGAATACGGCCTGCCGGTTTCGTTCGAAATGTCGCGCTTCTCTGTCTGCCGCTGGATTTCGTCCGACCAGCCGGCCGAACTCGACAAGTTCGTCACGGCCCGTCGTGGCGACATCGCCCGCGATCTCGATGGCGACCCGGTGTTCCTGGCGCAGGACAGCTTCTCGCTGCGCTACGAAGCCGAGCGCTATCCGGCGATCAAGATGGTCGCGATCAAGGAATATCACGTCGCCAAGGCGGCCTGATTGTCCTGTGTCCGGCCGGTGCCCAGGCATCGGCCGGTCTCGCGGCGCTCAAACGCCGTTTTCTGAACGAAATCCCTAAACCGAAAAATCGAAACGCGGCGACGAACGATCGAGCATGGCGATGCTCGGGCGGGCACCCCAGGTCTGTTCGATTGCCTGCGAAAGTGCTGTGAGCAGGCGTTCGGTGTCCTCGCATGCCGTCTTGTGCAGCGCTTCCGCCACGATCAGCGCATGCGTCGTCTGCGGCCGGGTGGCCGAAAGACCGCTCTGCCGGTTGGTCCAGCGCCGGGCATGCGCCCGCCCCTCGGCATCGGCGAAGATCACTTCGCCTGGTTCGGGGCTCTCCGTTTCTCCTGAGAACGTCAGATAGCGTTCGCTGCCGGCCGCCCGGCGGACGTGCAGAAAACCGCTGACGTGGGAGAGGTCGAAGACGGCGATCGGAATGGCGAAGGCGAGCGAAGCGGCGTTGCAAAGATCGATCAGCGGATGGATCGACGGCAGGTCGCCTTCCTTGCGGAAGCGGCGAAGCAAGGCTTCGGCTGCCGAGCGGTATTGTGTCGGCTTCAATCCCATCTTGGCAAAGGTCCGGCGCCACGCCTGGATCTCGGGCAGGTCGCTTTCCGAACCCGCGCCGAGACGATCATTTGCGCTCGCCTGGAACTGGCGAACATGGTCCTCGACCGAGACGCCGCCATTTATGCCATCGATGAAAAGCGCGCCGGCGCTCAGCTCCGGGAAATCGCGCCAGATGTCGTCTGCGTGCTGGAAGTGCATGGAAGTCCTCGAATTGGATGCGTTCATTCTGGTTCAAACCTCCGCGACCGGAAAGGCGCGTGCCGTCCTTCGGCCGGCGAGGATCTGGGGTAGGGTCAGGCCGAGGACGGCGGCGAGCACGCAGCCGATCCCAAGCAATTGAGGGGCGCCGACCGGCTCGTCGAGCAGGAGAAAGGCGAAGGCGACGGCTGAAACGGGCGCCAGCGCCGTGAAGACGGAGGCCTCGGTGCCGCTTACTTTGGCCGATCCCGCATACCAGAGCAGGAAGCCGGCAACGGTCGGGATGAGGGCGTAGTAGAGAACCGCAACGATTGCGCCCCTGTCGATCTCGGCCGTCGCATGCGTCTCGAAGAGCGCAGGGATGATGGCGACCGCGAAGCCGAGGCCGGCCATCAGCGTCGAAAGAGCCAGCGGCGAGATCTCCGTCTTCACGCGCTTGTTGAGAAGGATGAACAGGCCTTCGCATATGACGGCGCCAAAGATGAGGGCGATGCCGAGCGGCGAATGGGTGCCGCCTTCGCCGGGCTTGAAGACGATGGTCAGCACGCCGGCTGCGGCAAGTGCGATCGCCGCAAGCACTTTGCGGTCCGGGCGCTCGCCGAGAAGAAGGATGGCGATGGCGGCGGAAACCACCGGCAGCGTACCGATCACCACGCCGGCATCGGTTGCCGAGGTCAGGCTGAGGCCGGCGATCAAAAGCGTCGTATAGCCGACGCTGCCAGCGCCGGCTTGGGCGATGAGGAGAAGCCAGTCGCGGCCCTTAAGTTTCGGCCATGACGTCCTGGTGAGCCACATCAACAGCAGGAAGAGCGGGAAGGCGACGGCGAAGCGCAGCGCGGTGGCCGTGAACGGTGGCAGGCCCGTCGCGATGATCTTGCTGGCGATCACCGTACTACCGACGAGGATCATCGCCAGCGACAGATAGAGATAGCCTTGAAATTTTCCCAACATGTCCGTTCTCCGTTGCTCCGCCGCGCTTGTCGCTGCGCAGCCGGTGCAGCAATGCTCCGGGGGAGGGCTCGGGTCTTGAACGGAATTGCGGGCGTTACTTTTTGGCCTCGGCATAGATGCCCGGCGAGAGGCCATATTTGCTGACGAAGACGCGGGTCATGTGGCTCTGGTCGGCGAAGCCGGCCGCGAACGCGGCCTCCGCCAGCGGCACGCCACCGCCGATCAGGCGGCGGGCGAGATCGATGCGGCGCTGGACGATATAGGCATGCGGCGTCAGGCCGACGGCGCTTGCGAAATTGCGCACCAGTTGAAAGCGGCTGAGCCCGGCTTCGGCGGCGAGATCGGCGAGCGTGATCGCGGCCGTCGGATCGTCGTCGATCATCGTCTTGGCCGCCGTGACTGTTGCCGGCCGTTCACGCTGGTGTCGCCTGCCGGTGGCAAGAACGCCTGCAAGCAGCAGCAGGAGCTGCTCCTCGTGCCGGATGGCGTCGCCCATGGCCGTCGGATCAGTGATGGCCGCAAACAGTGCCCGAAAGTGATCTGCGACCTCCCGGTCGTGGAAGGCGGGGGCAGTGAACTCGCCGGAATGCGCGCGGCCCTGGCTGATATCCTCGGCGGCAGTCGCGATGACCGAGGGATCGAAGTAGAGCATGCGCCAGGCGCGGCCGGCATCACCGATCGGCGTTCCGTCATGCACCTCGCCGGGGTTGACGGTGATCATGTCGCCGGCGCCGGCTTCGACCATGCCGCGGCCGCTGAGCGACTTCTGCGCGCCCTGATAGATGAGACCGATGCCGAACTGATCGTGCGTGTGGCGGGCGAAGGACTGGCGCGTTTCGGCCTCGACAGCGTCTATGCCCGCGGCGGCACTGCGCAGCATACTGATCTTGCCCTTCGCCATCCCGCGCGCCTGCTCCGTTCTCCAGCTTTGTCTTGTACACCGCGGCGCCGCATCCGGCCATCGCAATGACGCCTCATGACGCCTCCTGCTCCGGCTGACATCGGTGGGTCGCAGAAACTTTCATCTTTCCGGCGTTGCAATCACCGGCCGCATCCTTACGTTGCGGTGCCGGGCGGCTGAGACAATAGGAGATGGTCGAAATGCTGGATCTTCGTGTTCACTTTCTCGAAGCGGACGGGTCTCTGGCGCCGTGGCACGAACGAATACGGGAGGCCGTGCGGGAAACCGCCGAGCGTGTCGGCGCGGCGGTTTCTGCCTCGGACAGCGCCGCCCCCATCGATGTCCTCGTCGAGTATCGTGCGGGCGAGACGATCCCTGAACTCGGTGTTGCGGGCGCCTGCTACCGCAGGGCGCTGGTCTTCTTCACGGTCGATCCCGGCAACGAGAATTTCGAGGCGAGCCTTAGTGCGGGAGAAGTGCGCAAATTGCTGACGCACGAACTGCATCATTCCTTTCGCCACGCGACCTGCGGCTATGGTTCCAAGCTCGGCGAAGCGCTGGTCAGCGAGGGGCTGGCCGATGCTTTCGATGCCGAGATCAACGGCGGCGACGGCCATGTGTGGAATCATGCGCTCAACGCCGCGGATTGGGAAAGCTTGTTGGAGCGCGCCGAACGAGAGCTTTGGACCGAGACCTATGATCACGCAGGCTGGTTCTTTGGCACCGATCGATCTCTGCCGCGCTGGGCCGGCTACACGATCGGCTATCATCTGGTGAAGACTTATCTTGCTGTCAATCCGCAGGCGCGCCCATCGCAGATGACGGCGACGCCGGCATCGGCCGTGATCGGCGAAGCATGGGCGCCGTTCAAGGATCGTCTGCTCGTCGCCGCATGATGGTTCAGGCCGAGATGGCTAAGCGTGAGACGCCTCGTCGCGATCGCGGCCCGGCAGCTTCCTGACGTCGCCGATCCAGGGCAACGCCGAGGAACACCAGATCTGTGACCGCGGTCTGAGCTGCCGGCGCTGGTTGATCGTTCCCACCCGGATGCCAACCTCCAGCGCGTCCTCGTCGGTGCCGGTCGTGTAGATCGGCGAGCCGCAGTTCGGGCAGAAGAACTGCAGCCGCTGCCGCCCGTTTGCGCCGATCTTCACATAGAGCTTCGGTTCGCCGCCGGTCAGCCGAAAGTTCTCCCGTTCCGTGCCCGCGGTGACGCGGTAGGCCGATCCCGTCAGTTGCTGGCAATCGGTGCAATGGCAGATCCCGACATCGGCCGGGTCGATCTCCGCCTCGTAGGTGACGAAGCCGCAGTGGCATTGCCCGTCGATATGCATGGAGCCCTCCCTGAAAGCGGGAAAGCTAGGGCGGTCCGGGCGAAAGGCTATGCCGCTCTCATCCGCCCGAAGCCTCATTGGGCGATCGGGCTCAAGGATCGCAGCGTCTCGCCCCGCCGTTCGGCATGGACGGAGAGCGGTGGAGCGCCACCGTTTGGTTCGCCGCCGCTTACACGCCGGTAAACAGCCACTCGTGTTCGCGGGCGTTGTGGAACTTCCAGATGCGCTTCGGTCCGGCCATGACGTTGAGATAATAGACGTCGTAGCCGTGCACGGCAGCGACCGGATGATAGCCCCTCGGCACCAGCGTCACGTCGCCGTCCTCGACTGCCATGGTCTCGTCGAGCGAGCGATCGTCGGTATAGACGCGTTGCATCGCAAAGCCCTGGGGCGGGTTCAGCCGGTGGTAATAGGTCTCTTCCAGATAGCTCTCGGCCGGCAGGTCGTCCTGGTCGTGCTTGTGCGGGGGGTAGGAGGAAGTATGGCCACCGGGCGTGATCACCTCGACGACGAGCAGCGACTGCGCCGAGCCGTCATCTTCCGGCATGATGTTGGTGACGTAGCGGGTGTTGGTACCCTTGCCGCGGGTCATCTGCGGATGGGTGCCCGGTGCGATCACCTTCGCCTTGAAGCCGTCGCCGCCCGGGGCCGAGCAGATGGCAAGGTCGAGGTCGGAGGTGGCCGTTGCTTGCCAGCGGCTGCCCTTCGGCACGTAGACGGCATAGGGCTGGCCCTCGAAGGGGGTCATGCGCTCGCCGAGCTCGCCGAGGCTTTCGCCGTCGACGGCGACCTTCGCCTTGCCGGACACGAGCACCAGGCAGGTTTCCTTGTCGCCGGTCTCGCCCTCGGTCGTCTCGCCCGCTTTCAGCCGTTCCAGCGCGAAGCCGACATAGGTCCAGCCGGCGCTCTCCGGCGTCACGTTTTGCATGAGGCCCGATTTGGCCTTCGGTTTGACGAGCAGCTTGGACATGTCGATCTCCCTGATACTTTTTCTGGAGCCGCGCCGAATGGTTGGCCTGCCCCTCACCCTAGCCCTCTCCCCGCTTACGGGGAGAGGGGATTTTCGGAGTTTGCGTCGCGCTCCCCACCTCTACGTCGCGAGGGACCGGAGGGCGCGGCCTATCCCTTCACCCCGCCGGCGGGGAGAAGGTGGCGGCAGCCGGATGAGGGCCTCCCTCACCGTGCGGATGAGGGGCACGCCCCGCGAAGTCCGGCGACCGAAAGTGACGGCTTACTTGTCGAGCCCGGCTTCCTTTGCGAAGGCCTTCAGCGACTTCAACCCAAGTGACTGGTATTCGAAAGGGTTGCGCACGGCCGAATCCTGTTCCGCCTCGATCACCAGCCAGCCGGAATAATCGTGCTCGGCGGCGATCTTCAGTACGGGCAGGAAGTCGACGCCGCCTTCGCTGTCGCCGGGAACCGTGAAGACGCCACGGCGCACGCCTTCGAGGAAGGAGAGGCCTTCGCCCTCGACGACCTTGCGGACAGCGGGACGCACGTTCTTGCAATGGATGTGGCGCACGCGGTGCATGTATTTCTTCGCGACCTCGGCCGGATCGGAACCGCCGAACCAGGCGTGGCCGGTGTCGAGCAGCAACTTGGTCGCCGGGCCGGTGTTCTGCATCAGGAGATCGATTTCCTCACCGGTCTGGACGATCGTGCCCATGTGGTGATGGTAGACGAGGTCGATGCCCTGGTCGGCACAATATTGCGCGATCGCTTCGAGGTCGGCGCCGAACTTCTTCCACTGGTCGGCCGGCAGCACCGGCTTGTCGTTGGCGACCGACTTTCCGTCGTCGCCATGGATGGCGTTCGAGGTTTCGCAGACGATTGCCACCTTGCAGCCATTGTGCTTCAGGAGATCGAGATGCGGCTGGATCGCCTTCTTCTCGGCCTCGACGTCGTGGGTGAGCAGGTTGGTCGAGTGCCAGCCGGAGACGAAGACGAGATCGTAGGAGCCGAGCTTCTGCTTCAGTGCTTCCGGATCGGACGGCATCTTGTGGCCCTTCTCGATGCCGTCGAAGCCGATCTTCTGGCAATCGGACAGGCAGTCCTCGAGCGTCAAATGCGCGCCGATCGAATGATCGTCGTCGTTGCTCCAGGCGATCGGGTTAGTTCCGTAGCGGATCATGTCTTTCACTTTCTGATGCCATCCGCGGAAGGCGGATGTTTTGTGAGCATAAACGGGAAAAGCGCCCGCGCGAAAACGCGGGCGCCGAAAGGGCAATCTTAGCCGAAGCGCTGTGCGGCGAGCGCCTTCTCATAACCCTCGCGCGCCGCGTTGACCTGGGCGCGGCCCGAGACCTCGGGCACTGCGACATCCCACCAGTGGCCGCCGGCCTCGGTCGTGATCAGCGGATCGGTGTCGATGACGATCACGGTCGTGCGCGTCTCGCTCGCGGTCTCCTTGAGCGCTGCTTCGAGCTCGGAGATCGAGCCGACCTTGCGGGTGACGGCGCCCATCGCGCCGGCATGCGCCGCGAAGTCGATCTGCGGCAGTTCGACGTGATGGGTGTCCTTCAAGAGATTGTTGAAGTTGGCGCCACCGGTGCCCATCTGCAGTCGGTTGATGCAGCCGTAGCCGGCATTGTCGAGCAGCACGATCGTGAACTTGGCGCCAAGCATGATCGAAGAGGCGATCTCCGAATTCAGCATCATGTAGCTGCCGTCACCGACCATGACGATCACGTCGCTCTCGGGCTTGGCGAGCTTGACGCCGAGACCGCCGGCAACTTCGTAACCCATGGTCGAGAAGCCGTATTCCATGTGGTAGCCGCCGGGCTCTTCCGCCTGCCAGAGCTTGTGCAACTCACCGGGTAGACCGCCGGCGGCGCAGACGAGCGTCGTGTTCTTGCCGCCGCGGGCGCGCTGCACGGCGCCGATCACCTGGGCGTCGGAGGGAAGGGCCGCATTGGTCGTGGCCGTCGCCTTGTCGGCCGCCGCCAGCCATTCCGCCTTGCCGGCCTTGGCCTTCGCGGTCCAGCTCGGATCGGCCTTGTGGCCGCCAAGACCGCCGGAGATGCGGTTGAGACCGGCGCGGGCGTCTGCGATCAGCGGCAGGCCGTTGTGTTTGCCGGCGTCGAAAGGCTGAACGTTGAGGCCGATGATCTTCAGGCCCTCGTTCTTGAAGAGCGCCCAGGAACCGGTCGTGAAGTCCTGCAGGCGCGAGCCGACGGCGAGAACCACGTCGGCATCCTCGGCAAGCGCGTTGGAGGCGGTGGTGCCGGTCACGCCGACCGAGCCCATGTTGAGCGAATGCGAATGCGGCAGCGCCGACTTGCCGGCCTGCGTCTCGACCACGGGAATGCCGTGGCGTTCGGCGAAATCGCCGAGCTCCTTGCTCGCTTCGGAATAGAGCACGCCGCCGCCGGCGATGATGATCGGCTTCTTTGCTTCCTTCACCGCCGCGATCGCCGTCGCCAGTTCGTCGAGATCCGGCTCGACGCGGCGCGGCACCCAGACCTTCTCGTCGAAGAAGTTTTCCGGATAGTCATAGGCTTCCGCCTGCACGTCCTGGCAGAGCGACAGCGTCACCGGGCCGCAATCGGCCGGATCCGTCAGCACCTGCATGGCGCGGCGCAGCGCCGGGATGATCTGTTCGGGCCGGCTGATGCGGTCGAAGTAGCGCGAGACCGGGCGGAAGCAGTCGTTCGCCGAGATCGTGCCGTCGCCGAAGCTTTCCACCTGCTGCAGCACCGGATCGGGGCGGCGGTTGGCGAACACATCGCCGGGCAGGAAGAGGACCGGCAGGCGGTTGACATGGGCGAGTGCTGCCGAGGTCACCATGTTGAGCGCGCCGGGGCCGATCGAGGTGGTGCAGGCCATGAAGCGGCGGCGGAAGCTCGCCTTGGCAAAGGCGATCGCCGCATTCGCCATGCCCTGTTCGTTCTGGGCGCGGTAGGTCGGCAGCGTGTCCTTGATCGCGTGCAGCGCTTCGCCGACGCCGGCGACGTTGCCATGGCCGAAGATGGCGAAGACGCCGCCGAAGATCGGCACCTTCTTGCCTTCGATGACGGTCATCTGGCGGGTCAGGAACCGCGCCACGGCCTGGGCCATAGTCAGGCGCACGGTCTTCTGGCTCATAATCTGTTTCCTCCTCGTGGCGGAATCGTCCCGTTCCGCCCTGTCCGGCATTATCGACTGATATCTGTCGATCCTATGCCGCCTTTGTTTCACCCAGTTGCAGCCAGAGATCGACCAGGGCCTTGAATTTTCCGGCCATGTCGGCGATCGCCTGGTCGTCGCTCATCGTGCCGCCGAGCCAGGCCCGGCCGGCATCGGCGAAAATCGTTCGGCCGACGGCAAAGCCCCGGACCGTCTTCGAAGTGCGGGCGGCTGCAAAGCCGTCCTTGAGCTGCTCATAGGGCGCTTCGAGGCCCAAGAGCACCACGCCGCGGCAGAGCGGGTCGCGTGCCTCGATGACGGCATCGATCGCTGCCCAGGCGCCGCGGCTCGCCTGCGGCTCGAGCTTCCACCAGTCCGGCTTGAGCCCGGCATCGTAGAGTTCGGTCAGTGCCCGCGGAATGGTCTGGTCGTCGAGCTTGCCGTGCTTGCCGGCAATGATCTCGATCAGGATCTCACGGCCAACCTTGCGCGCCGCTTCGAAGGCGGAGCGGAGCTTTGCCACCTGCTGGGCTTTCAACTCCGCCGGATCGTCCGGGTGGTAGAAGGAGAGCACCTTGATGCAGTGGTCGACCGGCCAGTCGATCAGGCGACTGCCGAGATCCTGGCTGAATTCGAATTGCAGCGGCCGCGAGCCCGGAAGCTCGATCGGCTTGCCGATCCAGAAGTCGCGATGGGCGCCGGCGGCGTAAAGCGCGTCGCGGCCGTACTTGTCGTCGATCAGCATGCCGAAGCCGGAGCGGCCGGCCGCGACCTGTGCGGCGGCCTTTACCGCCAGCACCTTGAAGGCGGGAATGCGGTCAAGCAGAGCCTGGTCGCCGGCGGCCATGTCTTCGAGCTGGCTGCGATGATCGATCGCCAGCGCCATCAGAAGCGGGATATCGCGGCGACGTGTGGTTGCCCAGTGAACGTGGTTGATCGCCTCGTCCTTGCGCAGGGCCCGTTCTTTGCTGCCCTTTTCCAGGAAGAACTGCAGTTCCGTCCAGGTCGGGATTTCAGGCGCACAGAGCAGGCGCGAGACAGCGAAGGCGCCGCAGGCATTGGCCCAGGTAGCAGACGTCGCGTGCGGCTCGTTTTTGAGCCAGCCGCGCAGGAAGCCGGACATGAAGGCGTCGCCGGCGCCGAGCACGTTATAGACCTCGATCGGAAAGCCCTTGCCGACGATGCCGTCTTCGAGGTCGTCGGTGATCGGACCGTCATAGACGATGCAGCCCATCGGTCCGCGCTTGAGCACAATCGTCGCCTTCGAGAGCGAGCGGATCGTCTTCAGCGCCTGGAGCAGGTCACTTTCGCCCGAGGCGATCAGCACTTCCTCTTCCGTGCCGACGATCAGGTCGCAATCGGCAAGAACCGTTTTCAGATGCGCCGAAACGCGATCCGACGCGATATAACGGCTTTCGCCGGCGTCATGGCCGGCAAGGCCCCAGAGGTTCGGACGGTAGTCGATGTCGAAGACGACCTTCGCGCCGTTTTCCTTGGCAATGCGGATCGCCTTGCGCTGGGCGGCGTCGGTGTTCGGCTTGGAGAAATGCGTGCCCGAGACGAGCACTGCGCGGGCGGAACGGATGAACTCCTCGGAAACGTCATCTTCGCAAAGCGCGTTGTCGGCGCAGTTGTCGCGATAGAAGAGCAGCGGGAAGGTCTTGTCGTTTTCGACCGCGAGGATCGCGAGCGCCGTCAGCCGCTCCGGATCGGTGACGATGCCGCGGGTCTCGACGCCTTCGCGAGTGAGCTGCTCGCGGATGAAGCGGCCCATCTGTTCGTCGCCGACGCGGGTAAGAAGCGCTGACTTCAGACCCAGGCGGGCGGTGCCGACAGAGATGTTGCAGGGGCAGCCGCCCACTGACTTCGCAAAGCTCGAAACATCTTCAAGTCGCGTGCCGATCTGCTGGCCATAGAGATCGACCGAGGCCCGGCCGATGGTGATCAGGTCGAGCGGCTTTGCTCCCTGTGCCGAAACGTTCTGGCTCACTGCTTCCTCCCCGCGGACACCTTGGCGGGCCCGACCATTTCCGTACTGTGGGTGATGGTCGTATGAAACATAAATTCCGACGTTTCGTCAATATGGAATTTTCATTCTATCTGTGCCGTTTTGCCTAGCCGCCCTCGGCGAGGCGCTGGCGCTTCTCGGCGATGGCGACCGTCAGCGCCATGGCAAACGCCATGCTGGCGGAAAGAGAACGGAAGCCGGCATGGTCGGCCTCGACCAGTTCGAACCAGACCTTCGAGGATTCTGCCAAGGGCGAGAAGGCCGAGTCCGTCAGCGACACGACGGGGACCTTGCGTTCGGCGAGAAGCCGCGCCTGGGCCGCACTTTCGGAGGCGTAGGGCGAGAAGCTGACGGCAAAGGCGGCATCGTTTTTCGTCGCCATCGCCAGCATGTCCTCGTCGATGCCGGCGGCGGTGCCGACGAGCTGGTATTTCACCTTCAGCTTGCCGAAGGCATAGGCCATGTAGCTGGAGATCGGATAGGAGCGGCGCTTGGCGATCAGGTAGACGGTGTCGGCCTTGGCGAGGATATCGACGGCGCGTTCGAAGGCTTCAGGATCCACCGAGGAGGCGATGTTGTCGAGCGAGCGGTGGGCGGCAGCGACGAAGCCGTTGAAGATCGAACCGCTTTCGAGCTTGCTGTGGTCGTTGGCGCTGAGCGCCTTCAGCCGGTCCTCATAGCCGGGCGTGCGCTCACGCAGCCGGGCGCGAAAGATCTGCTGCAGGCTGGAAAAGCCCTCGAAGCCGAAATACTGGGCGAAGCGCACCAGCGTCGACGGCTGCACTTCGGCGGAAGTCGCGATGCTCGCTGCCGTGCCGAAGGCGATTTCATCGGGATTGTCGAGCGAATAGGCGGCAACCTGGCGCAGCCGTTTCGGCAGCTCCGCCTTGCGTTCCAGAATGGCGGCCTTCAGCGCCTCGAAATCCTGCGGCACCTCTGTCGTCGTTTCCGGCATGGCCATGTCTCGCTCGTCTCCCTCGATGTCAGTCTGGCTTTCGGCCTCACCCTAATCGATTAGTCGGGAACGGGATAGAACAGGCATTCTATTTTTCTCGGAGCATGTCCAGGAAAAGTGCGAAGCGGATTTCCGTCCGGAATGCGCACCAAAACAGAGAGCATGTCCAGGAAAAGTGCGAAGCGGATTTCCGTCCGGAAATGCGCAGCAAGACGGGCGGCATTTCCAGCAAAAGTGCGTAGCGGTTTAGCGTCCCGACGTGCGTGCAAAAATAGATGGTTTTCCTACGAGACGCCGGCCGTCGAAGCCGCCTAGATCCGCACCCATTCGTTTGTCTTGGCCGATTGATAGGTCGCCGAAAGCACCTTCTGCACCTCGTAGCCTTCGCGGAAATCGGTCGAGGGAGACTTGCCGCCGGCGATGGCGTCGAGGAACTCCTTCACCTCGATGGCCTTCAGGTCGTTGAAGCCGATCTGGTGGCCCGGCGCTACGCAGAACGCGCCATAGGGCGGATGCTCCGGTCCGGCCCAGATGGTGCGGAAGCCGCGGGTGCGGATATCATCGCCCGTCTTGTAGAGGCGGATTTCGTTCAGCCGCTCCTGGGTGAAGACGATGCTGCCCTTCGAACCGTAGATCTCGAAATCGTGCTGCATCTTGCGACCGGTCGCGATCCAGCTTGCCTCGAAGCTGCCGGTGGCGCCGTTTTCGAAGCGCACGAAGGCGCGGGTGATGTCGTCGACCTCGACGGCGCGGGTTTCGCTGGAGCCAGCGGACACCGGGCGTTCCGGGATCTGGATGATGGTTTCGGCAAGCACCTGTTTGATCGGGCCGACGAGGTGGCGCATGGAGGCGATAATGTGGCTGCCGATGTCGGCAAGCGCACCGCCGCCGCTGGCCGGGTTCAGGCGCCAGCCCCACGGAACCTGCGCGTCGGCCATGAAGTCTTCCGCATGGATGCCGCGCATCGAGCGGATCTCGCCGATCTCGCCGCTTTCGATGATGTCCTTGGCAAGGAAGATCAGTGGGTTCTTCAGATAGTTGAAGCCGACCTGGGTCACGACGCCCGCCTTCTCGGCCGCCTCAACCATCTCGCGGCATTCCGCGACGGTCGGCGCCAGCGGCTTTTCACAATAGACGTGCTTGCCATGGGCGATCGCCGCAAGCGCCATCTCCTTGTGCAAAAGGTTCGGCGTGGTGATGTCGATGATGTCGATATCCGGATCGGTCAAGAGCTCGCGCCAGTCGGCGGTCGCCTTGCGGAAGCCCAGTTGACCGCGGGCGCGTTCGGCACTCTCGACGGTCACGTCGGCGACCGAAACCAGATCGAGCTCGAAGGGCAGGTCGAAGACCCGCGCGGCAATGGTGAAGCCGAGCGCATGGGCCTTGCCCATGAAGCCCGTGCCGATCAGGCCGATGCCGAGTTTGCGCTTGCTGCCCATGCTGAATTCCTCCCTGGCGGCGCTGCCGTGTTGGTCTGAAATGAAATGAATTTTGCAAGTTTTGTCAATATGGAATGTTTGTTCGAAATAGGATGGCGATACCGACGTTGTGCCGTTTGAAACAGCCAAAACTGTGCGTTCCGGTTAGCTTCACCTTGACGAAGGGGGAATGTGTTAACGCATTTTTACCATGTTCCGTTGGAACATCGCGTTTCGTCATGGTTAACGAATCGCTCCGCAGTGAACGGAGCGGAGCTGGAGTGAAATCAGCATGTGCCGCTGGGCAGCCTATCGCGGGGAGCCGCTGTATCTCGAGGAACTGGTGACCTCTCCGGCGCACTCGCTGATCGAACAGTCCCATTGCGCGACACGGGCCAAGACCGCCACCAACGGCGACGGCTTCGGCATCGCCTGGTACGGCGACCATCCCGAGCCGGGGCGCTACCGCGATATCCTGCCGGCCTGGTCCGACTGCAACTTGAAGAGCATCGCAAGGCAGATCCGCTCGCCGCTCTTCCTCGCCCATGTGCGCGCCGCGACCGGCGGCGGAACCAGGCGCGACAACTGTCATCCCTTCGTCTTCGGCCGCTGGTCCTTCATGCACAACGGCCAGATCGGCGACTTCGAGCATCTGCGCCGTCCGATGGAGAGCATGCTCGACAATGACCTCTATTCGGCGCGCACTGGCACGACGGATTCGGAGCTCCTGTTTCTTCTCGCCATGCAGTTCGGGCTCGACCGCGATCCGCTTGGCGCCATCGCCGAGGCGCTCGCCTTTATCGAACAGCTTGCCGAGCATCTGGAGCGGCAGGTGCTGGTGCGCTTCACCGCAGCTTTCTCCGACGGCCAGGATCTCTACGCCGTGCGCTACGCCTCCGACTGGAAGGCGCCGACGCTCTATGCCGCACCGATGGGCCCGAGCGGTGGCTATTGCCTCGTCTCCGAGCCGCTCAACGACGACGACAGTGCCTGGGTCGAAATCCCCGACGGCACCGCGGTCATCGTCGGCGAAAACGGAGTCGATGTTCGGCTGTTTTCGACCAAGGGCACGCCGGTCAGATCTCGCCAGATGGCCTGAGCCGGCGGCGCTTTCGGCTTCGACGAGGACGACGCGCCCCTCATCCGGCTGCCGCCACCTCCTCCCCGCAGGTGGGGAGGAGGGACGCGTGGCGCTCGCTCGTCCACGACTGGTTCTTCGAGAAAGCGACCGATTATCATCGTTCTCGAGGTTAGACGGGAGAAGCTAAGCCCGCAGCCAACGGGACGCGATATCGCGTGTGCCGCGTCCCCTCGCCCCGCTTGCGGGGAGAGGGTTCGGGTGAGGGGCATTTGCCATGAGATCGATTGTTTAGCGCGCCAGCTGCTCGGCAATCATCGCCGCCAGCTTCTCCGCCACCGCGTCCTTGTCCATCTCTGGCCAGTCGTCATTGCCGGCATGTGAGATCAGCTTCACCTTATTGCGGTCGCCGCCCATGATGCCGGTTGCCGGCGAGACGTCGTTGGCGAGGATGAAGTCGGCGCCCTTTCGCTCGAGCTTGGCGCGGCCGTTGTCGGCGACGTTTTCGGTCTCGGCGGCAAAGCCGATGACGAGCTTTGGCCGCTTCGCATGGTGGCCGACCGTCTTCAGGATATCGGGGTTTTCAGCAAGCTGCAGCGGCGGCGGCGCCTCGCCCGGCTTCTTCTTGATCTTGTTGCCGGCGGCCGTCGCCACCCGCCAGTCGGCAACGGCGGCGACCATGACGGCGACATCGGCGGGAAGGGCGGCAAGCACCGCATCGCGCATCTCTTCGGCCCGCTCCACATGCACGACTTTCACACCAACCGGATCCGGGATCGTCACCGGGCCGGAGACCAGCGTGACGTCGGCGCCGAGCTTTGCTAGCGCCGCGGCGATCGCATGGCCCTGCTTGCCGGAGGAGCGATTGGCAATGTAGCGCACCGGGTCGATCGGCTCATGCGTCGGCCCTGAGGTGACGACGACGCTGCGCCCGGCAAGCGGTTTTGGCGCGCCTAAGAGCAGGTCTTCAACGGCCGCGACGATCGCCAGCGGCTCACTCATGCGGCCTTCGCCGGCCTCGCCGCTTTCGGCCATTTCGCCCGCTTCCGGGCCGATGAAGCGGAGGCCGTCCCTCGCAAGCGTCGCCCGGTTGCGGCGCGTCGCCGGATGCGCCCACATTTTCGGGTTCATCGCCGGCGCAACCAGGACAGGGCGGTCCGTTGCCAACAGAATGGTCGAGGCGAGATCGTCCGCATGGCCGTTCGCCATCCTCGCCATCAGGTCGGCGGTCGCGGGTGCCACGACGATCAGATCGCATTCGCGCGCCAGCCGAATATGGCCGACGTCCTGCTCGTCCTCGCGCGAAAACAGGTCGAGATAGACATGCGAGGCCGAAAGCGCGCCGACGGCAAGCGGCGTCACGAACTCCTGTGCGCCCGCCGTCATGACCGGCCGCACGCTTGCACCGCGCTCCCTGAGCCGTCGGATGAGATCGAGGCTCTTATAGGCCGCGATGCCGCCGGAGATGATGAGGAGAATACGCTTGCCCGACAGTGTCATTTGCACCCGGCCCTTCGGCCGTCCTCTCGCCCGGCATGGGCTGCCGAGCCTACGCGATACCAGAATAGTCCAGGCGATCGGCCTCACCGACGCCTTTGATGTCGAACCTACTTGAGCGATCTGCCGGGCGCAACGTGTCCGGAGGGGCCGGCATGTCGAGGGGGCGGAACAAAAGCCGCGCCGCTTGTGTCAACCGGGGCAGGGGCTGTTGCCGAAGCCTGATAATGCGGTTAATCCGCTCTCAATCCGCGGGGGCTAAGCTTCTTCCATGCGAATAAATGCGATCACAAACTGGGCCTATGGCGTGACCGTCCTTCTGACGGGGCTTTCCGGTGCCGCCTTCATCCTGTCGACCGACAGCGCGATCAAGGAACGCCAGGCGGTTGAGCAACATCTGGTGCTTGATACACTCGGCGAAGAGCTTGCGCTCGGGGCTGAAACGCGAAGTGACGAGGCACGTCTTTATGTGATGCGCGGCGACGAGCGCCATCTGGAAGCCTTCCACCGCGCCGAGGAAGAAGAACGCCGGCGCGAGGAGGCGACCAAGACCGCGACCAATCTTGGCGCAACGCCGGCGGAGATCGCCGCCTTGCAGGATATCGTTCGCGAGGCGGAAGCGCTCGACAAGGTCGAGGTTGCCGCCATCGATGCCTATCAGAAGGGTGACCGCGCCGGCGCGCAGGTAAGGCTCTTTGGGCCCGAGCACGAGCGTCTGCAGACCGCCCTTCTTGAGACGGTGGCGCGGTTCAGGGACCTGACCAACGTCCGCACCGGCGCGGCCCTCAACGAGGCGCAGGAGCGCAGCGATTGGTATGCGGCGGCCGCCAAGACGATGCTCGGCATCACCGCCGCCCTGTTCCTGAGCGTGCTCTATTTCATCCTCAAGCGCCGCGTCGCCATGCCGCTTACCCGCATGAGCGGAATCGTCACCCGCCTCGCCGAGCAGGATTACGCCGTGGAAGTCCCGCTCGATCGCCGCAGCGACGAGATCGGCGAGATGAACAAGGCGATCCATATCTTCCGCGAAAACGGCCTGGAGCGGGACCGTCTGGACGCGGAGCGGCGGCTAGACCAGCAGACCAAGGATCTCATCCTGCAGATGATGCACCGGCTGCAGGCCTGCCAGAGCCAGGACGAACTGGCCGAGGTCGTCGCCCGTTTCGCGCCGCAGGTCTTTCCCAACCTCGCCGGCCATCTCTATGTGCTGAACGACAGCCGGACGCTCCTGTCGCGCGTCGGTACCTGGCTCGATCCGCAGCACTCGGCGCCGACGTTTCCGTCCAGCGCCTGCTGGGGGCTCCGCCGCGGCCGGCCGCATGTCAGCAACCGTGGCCACAGCGACATCGCCTGCCAGCACCTCGACGATGAAGGCGTGATCGGCCTCTGCGTGCCGCTGACGGCCCAGGGCGACACGATCGGGCTCCTCTACTTCGAGGAACGGTCTGAGGAGGAATTCGCGGTCGAGGCGTCGCGCCTCTATCTCGAACTGATCGCCGAAAACATCGGGCTTGCCGTCGCCAATCTTCAGCTGCGCGAGAAGCTTACCAATCTCGCCGTCCGCGATGCGTTGACGGGCCTGCTCAACCGGCGCTGCCTCGATGAGGCGCTGAACCGGCAGCCGCGCGGGCAGGCCGGCAAGCCGCTCAGCTGCCTCATGATCGACATCGACCACTTCAAGCGCTTCAACGATGAGTTCGGCCACGATGCCGGCGACGTCGTCATGCAGTATGTCGCGCAGATCATCGTCGACACGGTCGGCGATGCCGGCAGTGCCTACCGTTTCGGCGGCGAGGAGTTCACCGTGCTCATGCCCGACGCCGGCGAAGCCGAGGGCTTCGAGCTTGCCGAGCGGCTGAGGATGCGGATCGGCACGACGCCGCTGTCGCATCGCGGCCGGATTCTGGGCACGGTTTCGGTCTCGGTCGGCGTTGCCTCGGCGCCGGACGATGGGCCTGTAGCCACGCTCCTGACCCGGGCCGATGCCGCTCTTCTCGACGCCAAGAACCACGGCCGAAACCGGAGCGTGCGGGCCTCCGGGCTCGTCTTCGGCGACGACGAGGTGCAGCGCAGCCTCGCCTGATCCCCTGGCCCCCGCAGGTCTGTATCGAAGGGCCCGCCTTGAAACGGGCGCATTCGATGCTATCTATGACCGCGATAGAAATTTGAACAGGATACACGCATCGATGGATTTCACCCTGACCGCCAAGCCGAACCGTCTTGCCATCAGGGAAAACCGTATCCATGCCTGCTTCGATTTCACTCTCCCGTATTTCGTGGTCCGCGCCTGAGGGCCGAAGCCTCCTTTCCGATCTCGACCTGAGCTTTGGTCCCGTTCGCACCGGCCTTGTCGGTCGCAATGGCGTGGGAAAATCCACCCTGCTGCGACTGGTCGAGGGAACGCTGGCGCCGCAGGCCGGCAAGGTCAGCGTCGTCGGCAGCCTCGGCGTGCTCAGCCAGACCGTTCAGGTCGCGGCCGACGAGACCGTCGCCAATCTCTTCGGCGTCACCGACGCGCTTGCGGTTCTGCAGAAAGCAGAAGAGGGGGGCGCCACCCTTGACGAACTGGCTTCCGCCGACTGGACGCTGGAGGCCCGCATGGAGGAAGCGCTGGCGCGCGTCGGTCTGGACGCTTCGGCGGAAACGCGCCTTGCCGCCTTGTCCGGCGGGCAGATGACCCGCGTGAAGCTTGCCGCGCTCGTCTTCAAGGAGCCTGACTTCATCCTGCTCGACGAACCCACCAACAATCTCGACCGCGAGGGGCGGGCGGCCGTCGCTGCGCTGATGGCGGGCTGGCGCGGCGGCGCCATCGTCGTCAGCCATGATCGCGAACTCCTGGAAGAGATGGACGCAATCGTCGAACTGACAACGCTCGGCGCCACCACCTACGGCGGCAATTGGAGCCACTATCGTGAACGCAAGGCGATCGAGCTGGCGTCTGCTCGCCACGATCTCGCCGATGCCGAGCGGCGTCTGGCCGAGGTCGAGCGCAAGACCCAGGAGACGGCCGAACGCAAGGCGCGCAAGGATGCCGCCGGCCGCCGCAAGCGCGCCAAGGGCGACGAACCGCTGCTCTTGCTCGACGCCAGGAAGGAGCGTAGCGAAAAGACCGGCGGCGACAATGCCCGCCTTGCGGACCGGCGACGGGACCAGGCGGTCGGCGATCTCGTCGAAGCGCGCGAGCGCATCGAAATCCTGCAGCCGCTGACTGTTCGCCTGCCGCCGACCGGACTGCCTGCCGGTCGCAGTGTCCTGCAGGTCGATAACGTCGGCGTCGGCTATGAACGGGGGAAGCCGGTCGTCGACCGGCTGTCGCTCTCGATCGTCGGGCCGGAGCGCGTTGCGCTTACCGGCCGCAACGGTTCGGGCAAGACGACCCTGCTGTCGCTGCTGACGGGTGATCTACAGCCATGGTCCGGCAGCGTGCGCCTGCTCGTCGATCACGCCGTGCTCGACCAAAAGGTAAGCCTGCTCGATCCCGCGCTCTCTATCCGCGACAATTTTCGGGGTCTCAATCCTGATGCCAGCGAGAACGATTGCCGGGCAGCGCTCGCCCGCTTCATGTTCCGGGCCGATGCTGCCCTGCAGGTCGTCTCGAGCCTCAGCGGCGGCCAGATGCTGCGGGCCGGTCTGGCCTGCGTGCTCGGTGGTCGCAATCCGCCGCAGCTCCTGATCCTCGACGAGCCGACCAACCATCTGGATATCGATTCCATCGAGGCGGTCGAGGCGGGGCTCAGGGCCTATGACGGCGCGCTGCTCGTCGTCAGCCACGACCGGGCCTTCCTGGAGGCGATCGGCATCACCAGGCGGATCGAACTTTCCTGACGGGACTATTCCGCCCAGCGCGCGTCGCCGGTAAAGGCGATCGTCAGCCAGCGGTCATGGCCGGGATCACCGATCTCCTCGCCGATCTCGGCGCGGATCCGGTCGAGTTCGGCGAGCGTGCCGACCTTGGTTTCGGGCGTTCCGATCAGATAGACCTCGATCGTCTTGGAGCGCCCGACCTTGGCGACATAGGTGCGGTAATCGGCAAAGCCGTGGCGTGTGACGGCGTTCGCCGCTGCCTGCCGCACGCGCTCGTCAAGCTCGGCGGGTGCGACGAGGAAGATCTCCTTCAGCGCCTGGAAGACCGTGCGGATCGGCAGCGGGATCAGGCAGAGCGTCAGCACGATCAGGATCGCCGGGTCGACATAGGGCGTGACGTACTCGTAGGCCGTTCCCTTCAAGGCGGCGGCGATCGCAAAGGCGACGAGCAGGGCGGAGGTAATCGCGCCGGACATCGCCCAGGCGCGCACGTCGAGCGCCAGGAACTCCGAGCCGATCGGCCGGTTCGCCCGGCGTACATAGAAGAACATGAAGGCGCAGATCACCACGACGACGGCGGCATAGGCGATCGCCCAGTCGAAGGCGAGGTGATTGCCGCCCGACAGAATGGAGCCGACGGCGTTCACCATCGCGTAGAAGGAAAGCAGGGTCAGAAGGCCGGCATTGAAGAGCAGCACCATCGGTTCGATGTGCCAGAAGCCCATCTGGAAGCGCTTGCTCGGTTTCGGGATAAGCTGCGTCACGCCAAGCGCAAGCAAGGTCATGGAGGCGTCGACGGCCGAGAAGACGCCGTCGAACACGATGGAAACCGAGCCCGATAGCAGACCGAAGATAACGCCCGTCACCCCGACGACCACGGTGGCCGCGATCGATTGTTTGAGGACTGTCTGTTCGCTTGGCGCACTCATGATCTTGTTATTACTCCGGTTTTGGTGGGGTGCGTAGGCGTTGGCAGTGTCGAAATGGTGGCAAGACGGGTGGATGGCGCTGCAAGCATAGCGTTTCGGCCAGCCGCAAGACAGCCGCCCAGGGCCTGGTCCGGGGCGTGCAGTTGTCTTTCGCCGGTCGTGGGCTCAGAATTGACGAAGGCCCGCGGCAGGAGAATGGGCTGTGGAGGGGACATGATCGTCGAGATGCTGCTCGGTGCACTCTTCGTGTGTGGCACGGTCGCACTGACGCTTGCTGCGTACTTCCTGATGCGGCTGATCATGGGCGGCGAGGCCGAGGGCCATGAAAAGGAGCTGGCCAGTTCGGTCATCTTCCGGATCTCGGCACTGCATGGCCTGATCCTTGCGCTCGTGTTCGCGCAGGAGATGGTCGAGTACCAGCAGCTCAAATACGAAATGGCGACCGAAGCCGGCGCTATCGCCGACATCTACTATGATGCCGCACGCTACGGTGAAGGCTTCAAGGCACCGATCCAGCAGGCGATATCCGCCTACGTGTCCCAGGTGATCGACGGCGAGTGGCAATCATTGGCGGACAAGGGCCGTCTTTCAAATGAGGCCTGGGCGTTCTGGGACAAGGCCTACCAGCATGTGCTGAACCTCGTGCCCGCCGACAAGCGTCAGGAGAGCCTGCGCAGCCAGATGCTGGAGCGGCTGCACGACGTTTCGCAGAGCCGGACCAAGCGGGAAAGCAACGTCGCGGACTCGATCGACAGCATCTTCTGGTTCGCGGCACTCTCCGGTGTGATCTTCATCGCGCTCGCCTATTATGCCTATCCGCCGAGACGGCGGAACCTGCTGCTGCTCTGCCTCTTCGGCGCCTATACCGGCATCATCCTGTTCCTGATCTACGCCTTCTCCAATCCGTATCAGCCGCCGGCAGCACTGGCGCCGGGGCCACTCGAACGGGTGCAGGAGCAGATCAACGCGTCGCCCGCGACCGGCTTATAACCGGTGTCAAGCGAACTGCCCCAGCCGCAGCAGGTCTCCCGTGGCGGCGCCATCGTCGAGCGCCGTGGTGCGCGCGGCCTCAGGACGCGGCGGCGGCATGGAATGGCCGATCGCAAACAGAAGCGCACCTGCCGCAGCAAATGCCCCGAACAGCAGGAACATGCCGGCGCCGCCGACGGCGCCAAGCGCAAGGCCGCCGGTGAGCGGCCCGAGGAAGTTTCCAAACGTCGAGAGCGAATGGGCACCGAAATAGGTGCCGCGGTTGCCGGCGTTGGAAATTCCATCGACCAGCACATATTCCGACGGCACGACCAGCACCTCGCCTATGGTGAAAAGGATCATCGAGGCGACGAGCATTTCCATTCCGGACGAGGCGGCAAAGCCGATTTCGCCGATCAGGAACAGCAGGCTGCCAAGCGACAGCGCATGCAGGGCGCCGATCCGTTCGATGACGAAGCGGGCCGGCGTGCTGGCGACCAGCACCGTTACCGCGTTGGTCGAAACCAGCAGCGCAAAAAGCGTGACGCCGTCCTCAAAGCCGGTATTGAGATACTGCGACAGGGTCACGGACCACTGACCGTGAACGGCGAGAAGCAGCGTGCCGCCGACGACGAAGAAGACCAGGCGCCGGTCACGCAAGGCGGCGACAAGTCCGCGCCAGCCACCGGCACTCCCTGACGTTCGTTCGGTTTCGATAGCCTGCCTGTTGCTTGCCTCCGGTACCGTGAGCAAGAGCACGAGACCGAAGGCTGCGTGGATGACGCCCGCGATGACGAAAAGCGTCACATAGGCAGCGCCGACCCATACGCCGATCAATGGCCCGATCGCCCAGCCGGCATTGATGGCGAGATAACGCCAGGAGAAAACCTTGAGGCGCAGATGTTCAGGCGCCGCATCGCTCATCAAGGCGCGCGCGACCGGTTCAAAAACGGCGGCGGCAACGGCGGAAACGATGTGGGCCAGCGCGAAGGCGGCGATCGATTGTGCCAGTCCGAGCCCGGCCAGCGCCAGTCCGGCCATGAAGAGTGCGACGGTCAACACGCCTTTTCGGCCAATCCGATCGGAGAGCGTGCCGGCGAACGGGCTGACGATCGCGCCGAGCAGCGGCCCCACGCCGATCAACGCGCCGATGCTGGCAGGGTTGAGGCCGAAGTCACGCTGGAGGCGGATTGCAAGGAAGGTCAGGCTCATGCCCTTGGCAATCGTCACCACACCGGAGCCCGCGATGAGAAGCAGTGCGACGAAGCGGCCGGCTTTTTCGGAATAGGCAGTCATCACGGGCACCTGCTGGCTGGAATCCGCCCGGTCTCCTTAAGAGATGGGGCGGCATAAAAGGAAGAAACGCCTATGCGATTACAGCCGGCACGTGTGTTCGGCAAGGGGCGTCGATTCCCAATGGGGCCCGGCATGAACAGAAAAGCCCGAGGCGGCCGTCGGCCGCCTCGGGGCTATTCGCAACGTGATGGCCGGGCGTTGGCCCGACGACTCAAGTCTTGGCCAGGCGCTCTTGCCAGGCGGCGTAAAGCGGTGTCGTTTCGGCATCGTCGACCGGCACATGGCGGAAGCGCATGGCCTGCTCGGCGAGCGGTTTTGCCAGTTCCGCATAGATCGCTGCGGTCGAGAGGCCAAAGGGTTCGGCGTCGGCATTCGAGTTCGCATAGGCGATCTCGGTGATTCCGGCCATGCGCATGGCCGCCAGGCACATCGGGCAGGGCTGGCCGCTGGCATAGACGGCGGCGCCTTCGAGCCGCGGGGAACGAAGGTTTTGGGCGGCGGAACGCAACGCGTTCAGTTCCGCATGCGAGGTAGGGTCGCCGGATGACAGCATCTCGTTGACGCCGCGACCGACGATCTCGCCATCCTTGACGACGACGGCGCCGAAGGGGCGTCCGCCTTTCTCGATGTTGCGGCGGGCAAGCGTTACTGCCTCGGCCAGATAGGTCTGTTCCTGGGTCATGAGAGTTCTTTCTAGCGTGCGCCGGCGTCGGCCAGCAGCCTCTCGATCTTGCCATAGCCGCGCTGGCGGGCATGGGTCAGCGGGCTGACACCCTCGCCATCGGCAAGGTTCACGTCGGCGCCGGCCTTGATCAGCAGGCGTACGATCTCGATGTGCTTTTCACCGCCACTGCCGAGGATGATGGCTTCGAGCAGCGCGGTCCAGCCGAGGCGGTTGACGTGATCGACGTCGATGCCGGCTTCGATCAAGGTCTTGACGGTCTCGACATGGCCGCGCTCTGCGGCCGGGATCAGCGCCGTTCCGCCATAGCGGTTGGTGCTCTTGAGGTCGGCGCCATTGGCAAGCGTCAACTTCAGGATGTCGAGATGCCCACGCGCGCCGGCATAAAGATAGGGGCTGTCCTGGATCTTGTCCTTGGCGTTGACGTCGGCGCCGGCCTCGATCAGGGCACGCGCCGCATCGACGCGATTTTCATGGGTGGCGGCGAGCAGCGCCGTCGCACCGCTGGCGTCGCGCGCTTCGATGCTCGCGCCTTCCTTGAGCAGCGCCTTGACCTTGTCTGGATCGCCGGTCTCGGCGGCGGAGATCAGCTGGTTTTCAAGCATCGAGGCCCCCACGGTTTGAGGTGCAAGGCTGAAGGCGGCAATGGATGCGCCGATCAGCGAGCCGAAAAGTCTTGGTCGCATTTGTTCTTTCCGATCATGCGGGCCGGCCGAATGGGTCGGTCGATCGCAATGGTTCCGGTTAAGAGCGGACGAGGAAACCTCGAAAGGGCTCCATCCGTGCCGCTCTTGCTCATCGCAATCTCGTGCTTACTTGAGCCGATCCGTGACCTTTTCAAGGGCGCAAGACACGCGTCGTCGCCGAACGTCTCCCGCGCCCGGCGTGGCCCTCCCGTGTGCGACCATAGGCAGTGCCGCATTCATTTGGAAATTAAATGTATGAATGCTATCAAGTGGAAATATGAATGATCAACCTTTCGATCTGGATCTGCTGAAAGCCTTCGCGGCGGTGGCCGATTGCGGCGGTTTCACCGCTGCGGCCGGCCGGCTCAATTCCACCCAGTCGACCGTCAGCCAGAAAGTCCTGCGGCTGGAAGAGCAGGCCGGCCATCGGCTGCTCGAACGCAGCCATCGCCAGGTCCGCCTGACGGAAGCGGGCGAGCAGTTGATCGGCTATGCACGGCGCATGCTGGCGTTGGACGCGGAAGTGCGGCAGCTTCTCTCGGGCGCATCGGTTGCCGCGACGCTGCGCCTCGGCCTGCCCGAGGACTTTGCAGCCGGCCGCACGACCAGCACACTCGCGGCCTTTGCCCGCCGCCACGAGAATGTCAGGCTCGAAGTGACGAGCGGGCTCAGCCGCGAGCTGCGGTCGCTCTATGATCGTGGCGAGCTCGATATCGTCGTCGTCAAGCAGCGCCGCGGCACGGGCGATGCCGTGAAACAGTGGCAGGAAAGCCTGTGCTGGATCGACAGCGCCGCCCATCCTGTTCTGGCGCTCGATCCTCTGCCGCTCGTCGTCTTTCCGCCGCGCGGCCTCTATCGCGACGACATGGTGGCGGCACTGGATGCCTCAGGGCGACGCTGGCGCGTGAGTTATACCAGTTCCAGCCTCGCCAGTATTCAGTCGGCGGTCGCCGATGGGCTGGGCATCAGCCTGCTGCCGGCCCGCGTCGTCCACGACCGGCACCGGACGGTGGGGCCGCAGCAAGGACTGCCGATGATCGAGACGATGGAGATCGCCCTCTATTACCGGCCCGAGGCCGGCGCGCTGGTCACGCGGTTGGCCGAAGACCTCTCGGCGCTCATCGGCGATGACAGTCGGGACGAGGTATGACCTCGCCTTCGTAGCTCACCCCAATCCGTCGGCGGAAATGTCCAGAACGGTATCAGAGCATCGAGCGGCTGAGGCCGCCATCGATGGGCAGCGCCACGCCGGTGATGTAGCTTGCCTGACGGCCCGCGAGGAAGGCTGCGGCCGCCCCGAATTCCGCCGGCGTGCCGTAGCGGCCGATCGGGATGTCGCGTTGGCTGCGGGCTGCGACCGTCTCGACATCGAGCCCTTCGCTTTCGGCGTCCATCCGGTCGAAGCTGAGCGTGCGGTCTGTGGCAAGCCTTCCGGGCAGAAGCAGGTTCACGGTCACGCCGTCGGCAGCGACCTCGCCGGCGAGCGTCTTCAGCCAGCCGGCAACCGCACTTCTGAGCGCATTCGACGCGGTGAGCCCGACGATCGGTTCGCGGATACTGGTGGAGGCGACGGCGATAATGCGCCCGAACTGGCGTTCCCGCATGCCGGGCAGCAGCCGGCCGGCGATGCGCATGCCGGCCAGCACCATGGTCTCGAATTGAGAACGCCAGAAGTCCGGTTCGATGACCGAGGCAGGTGAGGGCGGCGGCCCGCCGCCATTCAGCACCAGAATGTCGATCGCGCCGAAATCGGCTTCGAGCTGGTCCAGCAGGCCATCGAGGCTTTCGGGCTTCGAGAGGTCGAGGGCGTAGCCGCGCGCCGAAGGGCTGATGTCGCTTGCCACCTTGGCCGCCGATGTCGCGTCGCGGCCGGTGAGCGCCACGATGACGCCTTCGCCGGCGAGAGCCTCGGCAATACCGCGCCCCAGCCCCTTGCTGCCGCCAAGCACCAGCGCACGTTTTCCGGCGATACCAAGATCCATGACCGACCCTCCTCGATTGCGGAATTCAGAATGGCTCGGCATCCGAGCTACACCAGATTTCCTCGCAGCGGAATCGTTTTGACGTCAGTGGATGTCGGAATGCAAAAGCCCGGCCGCACCGCGGCCGGGCTCTCAAGCGCCCTCCCTCATTCTGTCGCTTAGCGGCAGATGCGGATTTTCTTGTAGTAGCGGTTGCCGTAGCTGTCGTAGCGCTTCACCGTCTTCAGGAAGCAATAGGGTTCGTCCTCGTAGTAGTAGGGTCCGCCATAATAGCTGCCGACGTAGCCGACACGGCCGCTCCAGCCATGACCGTAGTAGCCGTTGCCGAAGCCGATCGAAATGCCACCGGCCTGCGAAGGTGCTGCAAAGGAGATGGCAGCGGTAATGGCGACAGCGGCTGCGACGATGAACTTGCGCATGATGATCTCTCCTCCGGATGGGTTGGGATGAACCTTTGTCATCCATGAGACGAAAGTCGCATGAAGCCGAGATATTCGCAGTTCCGGATGGAACAGGATGCTGCCGGCGGTTGCGCTGGATCGCAATCGGCCGGCCACAGTCCGTGCCGGTTGCCGGCCGTTGCGGCCTTCAAGCGGCCTTCGGCGCCGCAGGTTCACGAATGCGGGCCATCGCGAACACGTCGGCCAGCACACCGTTCCTCAGCGCATAGGCCCGGTGCGTACCCTCCATCTCGAAGCCGGCCTTGCGGTAGAGTGCGATAGCGGGCTCGTTGTCGGTAAAGACCGTAAGCTCGATGCGGCTGATGCCGAGCCAGTTATCGGCGGCGTCGATCAGAGCGGTCAGCAGCGACTTACCGATGCCCTCGCCGCGATGGTCGTCGTCGACGCTGATCCCAAGGGCCGCGGAATGATGCCGGCGCCCCTTGCTGCGATGCAGTCCGGCCATGCCGAGGATCCGGTCGGCGCGCTCGGCGACGATGACGACGCTGACGTCCGAGAGGCTCTCCAACCACTTGCGTGTCTGTTCCGGGGTGGCGAACGGCTGGCGCAGCGTGCCCGAGCGGATGCCCGGCTGGCTCATCAGCGCCGCGATCGCTTCGAAATCGACGACGCGGGCCGCGCGGATGTTGATATCTGAAGGGTCGTTTGCGTCGGTCATTGTTTCCTCTCTTTGGTTCCGAGGAAACAGGTCCCAACCCTGCTCGCCTCGGCAGGGTTGGTGGGGGACATTTCGCTTAAGTCAGCGCAACAGGTCTCCCGCACACCCCTGGGGTATGCGTGCAAAGCACCATGACGAGAATAGAGCGATTATCCATGCGGGAAGGATAGCAAGCGTGGGTAGAAAGACAAGCCCGCCGCGCCGGTTCGGGCGCGGGCGGGATCAGGTCACCTGCCAGGCGATATAGGCGAGCGTGGCGGCGATGAGCCACAGCGCGATGCGGCCGGAGCGCGTGTGTTTCGCTTCCGCCTTGCCGATCGCATGCGCGGTCTCGGCGTCGAAGCGCAGACCGTTTTCGCTCATCGCCATGATCTCGCTCGAAAACTTCTCCGTGCGGGCGGCGATTTCGGGCGCGGCTTCAGCCAGCCTGAGTGCGGCATGCAGGCCGTCGCGCAAATCGGTGACGATGCGCTTCGGTCCGAGATTGTCGCGGATCCACTTGCCGACGACCGGCTCGGAGGCCTTCCACATGTTGAAGCGCGGATTGAGCGTGCGAGCCACCCCTTCAACGACCACCATGGTCTTCTGCAGCATGACGAGCTCGGGGCGGGTCTGCATGTCGAAGAGCTCAGTGACCTCGAAGAGCAACGTGAGCAGCTTCGCCATCGAAATGGTTTCGGCCGGCTGGCCGTGGATCGGCTCGCCGATCGCGCGGATCGCCTGGGCGAAACTCGCAGCGTCGTGGTGCGAAGGGACATAGCCCGCCTCGAAATGCACGTCGGCCACGCGCTGGTAGTCGCGGGTGATGAAGCCGAAGAGGATCTCGGCCAGGAACCGGCGTTCCTTCTTGCCGAGGCGGCCGACGATGCCCATGTCGACGGCGACGATATGGCCGGCATCGTCGACGAAGAGATTGCCCTGATGCATGTCGGCATGAAAGAAGCCGTCGCGCAGCGTGTGGCGCAGGAAGGACTGGATCAGCACTTCGGCTAGAAGGTTGAGGTCGTGGCCTGCGGCCTTCAAGCCCTCGATGTCCGACATCTTGACGCCGTCGATCCACTCCATGGTGACGACGTCGCGTCCGGTCCGCTCCCAGTCGACCTTCGGCACGCGGAAGCCGGAATCGTCCTTGGTGTTCTCGCCAAGCTCGGAAAGGGCGGCCGCCTCCAGACGAAGATCCATCTCGATCTTCGTCGTCTGTTCCAGCGTCTTGGTCACCTCGACCGGCTTCAGCCGGCGGGTGTAGGGCAGGAAACGCTCCTGCATATGGCTGACGAGATACATCGCCTCGATGTCGGAGGCGAAGCGCTGCCGCACGCCGGGACGGATGACCTTGACCGCGACCTTCTCAGGGCCGCTGTCGCGCATCACGATCGCCGGGTGCACCTGAGCGATCGAGGCCGCGGCCATCGGCTCGGAAAACTCGGCATAGAGATCATCGACCGTCCGGCCGAGTGATCCCTCGATCGCGGTCTTCGCCTCGTTCTGCGGGAAGGTCGCCATGCGGTCCTGCAACAGCGACAGGTCTGCGGCAAACTCCGCGCCAACGACGTCGGGGCGGGTTGCGAGGAACTGGCCGATCTTCACATAGGAGGGGCCGAGCCGGGCGACGGCGCGCGACAGCCGGTCGCTACGCTCCTCTCCCGGCACTCTGCGCCGCGCCAAAAGTCCGGCCGCCTTCTGGGCGAAACGGGCAAAGGGTGGCAGGTGCTCCGTCGGGACGGCCGAGACGACGCCTTCGCGCACGAGAACCCAGCCGATCCGCGCGAGGCGGATATATGCTCCAGGCGTGCTCATCGGGATCAGATTTTCCAGCCGGAATGCAGCGCTGCGATGCCGCCGGTGTAATTGGTGAAGGAGACGCGCGAGAAGCCCGCTTCCTTGATCATCGTCGCGAAGTCCTTCTGGTTCGGAAACTTGCGGATCGATTCCACCAGATACTGGTAGGGCGCTTCATCGCCGGTGATCAGCTTGCCGAACTTAGGGATCGCGTTGAACGACCAGGCATCATAGAAGCGGTCGAGCAGCGGCATTTCCACTTCGGAGAACTCCAGCACCAGCAACCGGCCGCCGCGCTTCAGCACCCGGTATGCCTCCTTCAGCGCCACGTCGATGCGCGGCACGTTGCGGATGCCGAAGGCAATCGTATAGGCGTCGAAGGTATTGGCCTCGAAAGGCAGGTCCTCGGCATTGGCTTCGACGAAATCGAGATTGGCGGAGAGCTTCTTCTTCTCGGCGCGCTCGGCGCCGACGGCCAGCATCGAGCCGTTGATGTCGAGCACCGTCGAATGCGCCTTGCGGTCGGAGGCTTCGATGATGCGGAAGGCGATATCGCCGGTGCCGCCGGCAACGTCGAGCGTCCTGTAGCCCTCGCGGCGTGGCGGGTTGAGGGCCGCGATCATCGCATCCTTCCAGGCGCGGTGCAGGCCGGCCGACATCACGTCGTTCATGATGTCGTAACGCTTGGCCACCTTGTGGAAGACGTCGTTGACAAGCGGCTGCTTCTCGCCCGTGCCGACGTTGCGGAAACCGAAAGATGTTTCCATGCCGCCATCGGCCGATACGCGCTGATCCGTCATACGAAGAACTCCACCTGAACCAATTTTTCCGGCACCATAGCGAAAAGGCCCGTCACACGCTATCTCGTGGGCGGGACTGCGGCTGCGGCATAGCGCACCCCTATAGGATAAGAAGGCCGCCAAGGAAATGCCAACCACCGCATCCGGTGGCTGAGATCGAAGGAGTGCATTCATGCCGGAGTTGCCCGAGGTCGAAACCGTCAAGCGCGGCCTCGCGCCGACCATGGAAGGCGCGCTGCTCGTGAATGCGGAATTGCGCCGGCCGGATCTGAGGTTTCCCTTCCCGGAGAATTTCTCCTCGACCGTTGCCGGCCAGCGCATCGTCTCGCTGTCGCGCCGCGCCAAGTATCTGATGATCGATCTGGAAGCCGGTGACGTGATCATCGCCCATCTGGGCATGTCCGGTTCCTTCCGCATCGAGGTGGGGCCGGCGGCAACAACGCCCGGCGAATTCCACCATCCGCGCGGCAAGGATGAAAAGCACGATCACGTCATCTTCCATCTCGACGGTGCGCAAGGCCCGGTGCGGGTGATCTACAACGACCCGCGCCGCTTCGGCTTCATGGACCTTGCTCGCCGCGACACGGTGGCGAGCCACGCCTATTTCCGCGCGCTCGGCGAGGAGCCGACCGGCAACGTGCTCGATGCCGCCTATCTCGCCGCACGCTTTTCCGGCAAGGCCCAACCGCTGAAGGCGGCGTTGCTTGACCAGAAGAACATCGCCGGTCTCGGCAATATCTATGTCTGCGAGGCGCTCTGGCGCTCGCACCTGTCGCCGCTGAAACCGGCCGGCGCGCTCGTCGACAAGCGCGGCAAGCCGAAGGAGGGGCTCGTGCGCCTGACGGATGCGATCCGCGAGGTCATCGCCGATGCCATAGCCGCCGGCGGATCGTCGCTGAAGGACCATATCCAGGCTGACGGCTCGCTCGGCTACTTCCAGCACTCTTTCTCCGTCTATGACCGCGAAGGACAGGCTTGCCGCACGCCCGGCTGCGACGGTACGGTCGCCCGCATCGTGCAGGCGGGACGCTCAACCTTCTATTGCCCGCACTGCCAGAAATGAACGCCAGTCCGTGAGCGGTCTGGTGCATGAACCGGAGGAAACAGAAATGACCTACGAAACGCTGCTGGTCGAAACACGCGGCCGCGTCGGCCTGGTGACGCTCAATCGTCCGCAGGCGCTGAATGCGCTGAACTCGACCGTGATGCGCGAGCTTGCCGCGGCGCTGAAGGCCTTCGACGCCGACAAGGAGATCGGCGCCGTGGTCCTCGCCGGCTCGGAGAAGGCGTTTGCCGCCGGCGCCGACATCAAGGAGATGCAGACGCTCGATTTCGTCGACAGCTATCTTGGCGACTTCATCGGCGGCTGGGACCAGGTGGCGGCAGCTCGCAAGCCTTTGATCGCTGCCGTTTCCGGCTACGCGCTTGGCGGCGGCTGCGAGCTGGCGATGATGTGCGACTTCATCATTGCGTCCGAGACCGCGAAGTTCGGCCAGCCGGAAATCACCCTCGGCGTCATTCCCGGCATGGGCGGCTCCCAGCGCCTGACGCGCGCCGTCGGCAAGGCGAAGGCCATGGACCTGGTGCTGACCGGCCGGATGATGGATGCGGCCGAGGCAGAACGCGCGGGACTCGTTTCGCGTGTGGTGGCGCCGGAGAAATTGTTGGAGGAAGTGCTCACCGCTGCCGAAAAGATCGCCTCCTTCTCGCTGCCCGCGGTGATGATGGCCAAGGAGGCCGTAAGCCGCTCGCTGGAGCTGACGCTTGCCGAAGGCCTGCGTTTCGAGCGTCGGCTCTTCCACTCGCTGTTTGCGACCGAAGACCAGAAGGAAGGCATGGCCGCCTTCGTCGCCAAGCGCAAACCGGAGTTCAAACATCGCTAGCCCAGAGCACGGCGCGCAGATTCTGGAAATTGCGCGTTGACGGGGCGGCGGTTTCCCGCTATACGCCGCCCTCAGTTTGGAACGCCATTCTGGGCTTTCCGGAAATACTCCCGAATTGCTTTGATGACAGGTCGCAGTGACCCGGCACGGCGAGGGGCGGAGTTCATGTCAGTTTTCGAAGAGAGGCACAAATGGCCAATACAACTTCGGCGAAAAAGGCGACCCGCAAGATCGCACGCCGCACCGCAGTGAACAAGGCCCGTCGTTCGCGCGTTCGCAACTTCATCCGCAAGGTCGAAGAAGCGATTGCAACCGGCGACCAGGCAGTTGCAGCCGCAGCGCTCAAGGCAGCTCAGCCCGAGCTGATGCGCGCAGCCACCAAGGGCGTCCTGCACGCCAACACTGCATCGCGCAAGGTTTCGCGTCTTGCACAGCGCGTAAAGTCGCTTTCGGCCTAA